>JAEWKP010000356.1 GCA_023393655.1 Pseudomonadota bacterium
GTCCGCAGGCGGGTCTCCACCCGGCGGTTGTCGCCGGACAAGGGATCGGCCGCGACCGGCTTGCTCTGCCCGTAGCCCTTGGCCACCAGCTTGGCGGCATTGACCCCGTGCCCGCCGAGATAGCGGACGACGGCCTGCGCGCGACGCTGCGACAGGTTGAGATTGTAGGCGGCACTGCCGGCGGCGTCGGTATGCCCCTCGACCATGAAGGTCCGCTGCGAGAGCTGCGGCGTCTTCAGCGCCTTGGCGAACTCGTCGAGATTGAGCTTGGCCTCGGGCTCCAGCTCGTCGGAATTGTATTTGAACTTCACGACGAGATCGAAGGCGCTGACCGGTTTGGCCGGCTCGACCACCTGCCCGGCCCTGGCGCATTCGGCTTCCGTGCCGACGCACAGCCCCCGCGAGATGCCGGGCTTGGGCGCGATGCCCGGCCCGAAATGCTTGACGATGTCGTCCGCCTTGTAGGTCTGCGCCCCCGCCCCGTTCGCCATGGACAGAACCATAGCGCCGGTCAGGGCGACAAAGGCAGTGAGGCCGGGCTGCTTGCGCATGGGAACACTCCCGCTGAGTTTCGCCGTCTGGCAGATAAGGACTTAGGGATGGAAGGATGATACCAGAAATCACCTACGTCAAGATAAAAATAAAAACGCGAATCGAAAGGTTCAGTTGATGTCTTCTGCTCTTGGGCAAGATCAAAGAACTGCGTCTTTCTCAACGCCAACGGGAAAAGACGAATTTACACTTATAAAATTCGAAGCCAGCGAGGCTTTGAGCGAATTGTTCACTTATAATATCGAAGCAGCCAGCAAAACGAACAATGCTGACCTGCAAAGCATCATGAGCGAGAAATGCTCGATCAAATTCACGCTCAAGAACAAGAGTGAGCGTGTTCTGAACGGCACGCTGGTCGATGCGCAATGGCTCGGCAAGCAGGACGATCTCTACATCTACCGCTTCACGCTCAAGCCGTGGCTCTGGCTGCTCTCGCAGCGAGCCGATTGCCGGATCTTCAAGAACAAGACCGCCCTCGACATCATCAAGGAGATTTTCAAGAAGGAGGGCTCGGCGAGCTTCGACGATCGCACCAGCGAGGCGCTCCAGCCGATCGACTACTGCGTCCAGTATCGCGAGACCGACCTCGATTTCGTGCTGCGGCTGATGGAGCAGTACGGCATCTACTACTATTTCAAGCACAGCGACGGCGACCACAAGCTGGTGCTCTGCGATTCCCGCTCCGGCCATGACCAGGTCCAGGCGGCGGCCGAGCCGAGCTTCCAGGGCGATGCCTCCGCTTACGCTTTCGTGCCACAGGGCAGCCGCTTCCCGCGCAGCGCCGTCGAGCATCTGACGAACTGGTCGACGATCCGCCGCCTGCGCACCGGCAAGTTCGAGCTCAAGGACTATGATTTCGAGAAATCGGAATCCGATCTCACCGCCCGCGCCGAGGAAGGCTTCGCCAAGGCCAAGTCCTACGAGGCCTACGACTACCCGGCCGCCTATACCAAGCGTGACCAGGGCGAGCATTTCGCCCGCGTGATGGCGCAGGCCGAGCAGGCGCAGGACGAACGCCGCTATGCCGGCGGCGATGCCGCCAGCCTCTACCCCGGCGCGCTGATGAAACTCATCGACCATCCGACCGGCGCCCAGAACAGCGAATACAACGTCGTCCGCGCGACCCATGCCTTCGGCATCCAGAGCTATCGCTCGTCGGGGCGCCGGGACGAGGCGCTCTATCACGGCTCCTACGAGCTCCAGAAAAGCGACAAGCGCTTCCGCGCGCCGATCGTGACGCCCCGCCCGACCGTCTACGGGCCGCATACCGCCAAGGTCGTCGGCGAGAGGAACAAGGGCGAGGAAGGCGATATCGACGTCGACGAATACGGCCGCATCTGGCTGCGCTTTCACTGGGACCGCGAGGACGGCTCGACCTCCTGCCGCACCCGCGTCGCGCAGATGTGGGCCGGCAAGGGCTGGGGCGGGCAGGTCATCCCCCGCATCGGCCAGGAGGTGATCGTCGAATATATCGAGGGCAATCCGGACCTGCCGCTGGTCGTCGGCGCCGTCGTCAACGACCAGCACAAGCCGCCCTATGAACTGCCGGCGAACAAGACGCAGTCCGGCCTCAAGTCGGAATCGACCGACGGCGCCGGCTTTTCCGACACCTATAACGAGATCAAGTTCGAGGACCGCAAGGATCAGGAGGTCCTGGAGATCAGGACCGAAAAGGACCACAAGATCACGGTCAACAACATCGAGACCCGCGATATCGGCGAGCGCTACGACGGCGGCGGCTATTCGCGCGAGACCACGCTGAAGAAGGGTGACGACAAGCTCGACGTCCAGAGCGGCAAGCTCGACATCGAGGCACTCACCGAGATCAATCTCAAGGTCGGCGAGAGCACGATCAAGATGACGCCCGGCAGCATCGAGATCAAATCGCCGACCATCACGATCCATAGCCAGGCGAAGACGGAGGTGAAAAGCGATGGCATCCTCATCGTCAACGCCCCGATGGTGAACATCAACTGAGCCGACACCAACCAGAGACCGAACGGCTGGAGTTTCCATGTCACGCCTGCGCTTCAGCACCGCCCGCGAAGTGTTCGAGACCTATCCGTCCGCCCACCAGGCCGTGACGATGGCGCCGACCACCGAGCCACCGCTGGCTTTCCTCGGCCGCCTCGTCAGGGGGCCGGCGCCGATGGAGGCGGCCGGCTTCTGCGCCTTCCTGCTGCCGCGACGCGAGACGGTGTGGTGGGCCGTGCAGGCCGTCCGTTCCATGCAGCCGCCCGGAACGCAGGACCCCGGTCTCGCGGCGGCCGAGGCCTGGGTGCGTGAGCCCGGCGACAAGACGCGTTTCGAGGCATTGCGGCAGGCGCAAGCCGGCGACAGCGCAAGGCCGGGCACCTTCACCGCCTGGGCGGCCGGCTATTCCGGCGGCAGCATGTCCGAGAGCCATCCTATCCCGACGCCGCCCGACCTGACGGCCAAGATGGCCCGGATCGCAGTGCTCAACGCGATCAACCGCCTGCCGGCGCGCGAGCGCGACGGTGCATTGCGCACCTGCGTCGAAGCATGCATTCGTTTGGCTGAAGACGATGCCGGCAAGCGCTGATCCTTCCGCTCGGGCCGTAACGGGACGTCCGCGATGGCGCTGACACTGACGATCGAGAACGAGACCTCGCTGCCAGATGGCGGCCCGCTCAGCGTGACCACCACTGGCGGGCGCGGCCTCGATATCGGCCGCGACCAGCATCTCGACTGGGCCCTGCCCGATCCCTCGCGGGCCGTCTCCGGCCGCCATTGCGAGATCCGTTTCCGCGACGGCGGCTGGTGGCTGCGCGACATCTCGACCAACGGCACCTTCGTCAATGGCGGCGAGCATCGCGTCCAGTCGCCCTACCGGCTCCAGAACGGCGACCGGCTCGAGATCGGCCATTACCTGATCGCCGTCGCCATCGACGAGGAGGCCGGGCAGGCCTCGGAAGCGGCCACCCCGCCGCCGAACCATGCTGTGCAACCGGACGCGCTCTGGGCGCCGAGCGAGGAAGCCGCTCCCCCGATTCCGCGCCGCGACCTGATGCCGCCGAACCATGCCAGGCCGGTCCATGCCGGCTTCATCGACTGGGCAACCGATATCCCGGCACCAAGCGCCGAACCGTCAGCGCCGCCTGCGCAGGATTGGACGCCGCCCGCCACGCGGACCGACGATTTCGCCTGGGCGCCGCTCCAGCCGTCCCCCGCACCGGCGCAGGAGCCGGTCGTGGCGATGCCGACCCCGCGCCGGCCTCCGGCAAGCAGCGCTGCGGGCGCCAACCCCTGGGATGAGCCCGTCGAGGATTCGGTTCTGCCCGAGATGCCGGCCGAGCCGCTTCCGGTGCCCGCCTTCGCGCCGCCCCCCGCCCCGGCCGAGCCCGTGTCGCAGCCGGGCACAGCCGCACCGATCTCGATGGGCGAGTTCATGCAGCGCTTCGCCAAGGGGGCCGGCGTCTCGCCGCAGGCGCTGGCGACGCAGGACCCCGGCGCCTTCGCCGAGCAGCTCGGCGGCTTGATGCGGCTCATCGCCGAGGAGCTGAAGGGCCTGCTCGCCGCCCGCGCCGAAACCAAGCGCATCGCCCGCAGCACCAGCCAGACGATGATCCAGGCACAGGACAACAACCCGCTGAAGTTCTCGCCGACGGTCGACGACGCCCTGCAATTGATCTTCGGCCAGCCGCGCAGCGGCTATCTCGATGCCAGGCGCGCCTTCGACGAGAGCTTTCGCGACCTCAAGGCCCACCAGATCAAGACCTATTCGGCCATGCAGCACGCGCTGAAGATGCTGGTCGAGGACCTCGACCCGCAGGCGATCACCGAGGCGACCGCACAGGATGGCGGCATCGGCGGGCTGATCGGCTCGCGCAAGGCGAAGATGTGGGAGGCCTATGTCGCGCGCTGGGACGCCAAGACCGCGCCTTACGAAAACGGTCTCGTCGACGCCTTCATGATCTACTTCGCCGAGTGCTACGACCGCGGCGGGAAGTGACGGCGCCTCCACCTCGCCCTTGTGGCGAGCATCCACGTCTTGAACACCGTCCTCGACAAGGGAAGACGTGGATGGTCGGGACAGGCCCGTCCATGACGCTATAGGAGAACGCGCGAGGATCACCCCTTCGCCGCGACCGCCGTGATCTCGATGGCGTAGCCGGGCGAGGCTAGCTTCGCCTCGACGGTCGCCCGCGCCGGGGAATGGCCCTTCGCCACCCACTTGTCCCAGACCGCGTTCATCTCGCCGATCTTGCTGATGTCCGTGAGGAAGATCTGGACGCTGAGGATGCGCTCCTTGCGGCTGCCGGCCTGCGCCAGCGTATCCTCCAGCAGCGCCAGAACCTCCTCGGTCTGCTCGGTCAGCGAAGCGCCTTCGGTCTTCTCCGCGACATGGCCGGCCAGGAAGATGATGCCGTTGAAGATGGCGGCGTCGCAGTAGCGGGCGGCCAGTCCGATGCGTTCGATGGTCATGGGCTTTGCGTCCTTCGCGGGAGAAATGGAGAAGCCCGCTTGGCCCGCCAGCCCTGCCCGGTCAAGCCGGCGGCAACGCCAGGATCTCGCGAATGGCACGCGGCTGGAGCTGGCGCGGCGGGTCTTCCATCGCGACCTTGTAATAGCCGAGGATGCTGAGCTGCTCGTAGGTCGCCCAGATCGAATCGTCCTCGAAGGCGGCCATCCGCTCCTCGAAATTCAGGATCATGCCGTATTCCATGCCGACCCCGCGCTCGATCGGCGGCGGGGTCGGCTTGCTGCGCTTCTGCGCCTCAGCCGCCGCGAAAGCCGCGAGTGCGCCCGGCTGCCAGACCTGCTCATAGGCCGCGACGATATCGGCCGCGGGTTCGCCCCTGGTCGTCAATACTCGGCGGCAGGCCTCGGCGAAGGCATCGGTCAAGCCATTCGCCTCGGCAGCGGAATCGGCCTTGTTGTAGTCGGCCCGCAGCGGCTCGACATAGGCGAAGAGGTTCTCGAGCTGCCGCGCCGCAGGGCCTGCCAGGAACAGCCAGGGAAAGGCGCCATCGATCGAGATCTGGCCGGGCAGCAGATGCGCCGCCTGCTCGCCATCGTCGGCCCGGAAGAACTGGCGCACCGCCGCCGTGCAGCTCACATTCGGCACCGGGAGAATCGGGCGCTTGCGCCGGGCCGGATCGCGGATCAGCGCCATGAAACAGAGCGTCTCGGCGACGCGCCCGTTGCGGGCGAGACCATGGTTCTTCGCCCGCCGCTGGTCCGACGACAGGCGCTGCACCATCTTGTGGCGGAAGCGCTCGTACTTGGCTTCCGCGCGATCCGGAACCGTCCGCCTGATCTTCGCCATCACACCCCGCAGCGAGAAAACGATTCCGCCTCAACGGCTTGCGCCGCCGCCTTGAATCAATCTGTCATCAGCCGCCGATGATCACGCTCGGCAGGCCCATCATGATCTTGTTGGGCGGACCCAGCGCCTCGAGGACCGTGTCGCCCATCCGGCAGGCCGGCAGGTTGTTGATCAGCACGGTCTGAGAACCGTCGATGACGACCCCCGGGCCATGCGTCGGCAGCGGCGCCGGGCCGAGCGGCGTCAGGCAGATATGGATATCGGCGCCGCCTGCCGCGCCTGTGATCGTCGAGCCCATACTGGCGGCGGCCGTGTTCTTGGCGGTTTCCTCGGCGGCGATGGCGGCCGGCGCTCCCGGCGTCCCGGCGGCGGCCACGGTGGCGGCCTGAGCCGCCTGCAGCGCCGCATCGGAGGTCGCCTTGGCGGCCTGGATCGCCGCAGCCGCCGCAGCCGGCACGCCGCGCCAGGCCAGCTTGCCGCCGATGATGACGTTCGTGCTGCCCGGGCCGGGCTGGAGCATGCCCGGCAGCGGATGCAGCACCGGGTCCATGATGCGTGCGGCCGGTCCCTTGGGCATGCGGGCCTCCCCTGCTCGAACGGATTCGTCATTGTCGAGCACTGCCGCGAAAATCGCTCCGCCGCATCCTTCAAGTCAATGACGGCAGAGCCCGCCCGAAGCGCTAGCATTCGTTTGGTGACGCTTGGGTAGGACCCGTAGTAAGCTCGCCCAGCCTGCCTTCGAGTGAGCGAGACCGGAATGTCGTGGTACAGCAAGGTCGTCTGGTCGGAAGGACTGTTTCTCAGGCCACACCACTTCCAGCAGAGCGACCGCTATCTCGAGAACCTGCTGGAAAGCCGCGTCAGGAGCATCTCGCCCTATCCATGGGGCTTCTCGGTGCTGGAGATCGACCGCGACCTCGCCCAGCAGAGCCGCATCGGCCTGCGCCGCGCCGTCGGCGTGATGCCGGACGGCACGCCCTTCGCGCTGCCTGACAACAGCCCCCTGCCGGCCGCGATCGAAGTACCGGAGAATGCCGCCGGCCAGATCGTCTGGCTCTCGCTGCCGCTCGCTGCCGCCAATACCCGCGAGGTCGAGGACACGCTGAACGGCTCCGCCAGCCGCTACGTTCCCGCCAACGAGATGCTGATCGATTCCACGGCCTCGCTGCGGACGGAAGAAGAGATCGACGTCGCCCATCCGCGCCTGACGCTGGAGCTGCGCAAGACCTCGAAGGCCGGCTATGTCGGCCTCGCGCTCGGCCGCATCCTCGAAGTGCGCGACCGTGCCATCCTCTTCGACGAGAAATTCGCGCCGCCTGTGCTGGTCTGCTCGGCCTATCCGGTAATCGAGGGCTGGCTCGACCGTGTCATCGGCTGGATCGACAACAAGCTGGAGGAACTCGCCCGCTACGCTGCCGATCCGACGGCCGGCGGCGGCCTGCAGAGCGCCGATTACTTCGTGCTCCAGCTCCTCAACCGCAACATTCCCGTGCTCAAGCACATGCGCCGCTCGCGCTTCGTCCATCCCGAGCGATTGTTCTCGCGCTTCCTGGCGCTCGCCGGCGCGCTTGCGACCTTCACCACGGCCGAGCGCCGCGCCCGCAACTACCCGGCTTACGACCACGACGACCTGGAGAACTGTTTCGCGCCGGTCGTGCGCGACATCCAGGACTTCCTTTCGGCCAATCTCGGCCGCCGGGCGATCCGGCTGGAAATCGTCGAGCGGGCGCAGAACGCCTTCTTGTCGACGATCCGCGACCGCAGCCTCGTGCGCAACGCGACGCTGGTGCTGGAAGTGGCGGCGCGCCGCCCGCTGACCGAGATCCAGGCGCAGTTCCCGCAGCTCTTCAAGATCGGTCCCAACACCAAGATGAACGAGATCGTCCATGCCCATCTGCCGGGCATCAATCTCGTCCATCTGCCGACCCCGCCGCCCCAGATCCGCGCGCTCACGGATCATGTATACTTCTACCTCGACCGCACCTCGCCGCTCTGGCCGGAATTCTCGACGGCGAGTTCGATCGGCATGCATTTTTCCGGTGACTGGCCCGATCTCGAGCTCGAGCTTTGGGCCGTTCTGGAGGGCAGGCGATGAGCGATCCGGGTTCGCCCTCAGATCCGTTCGGCCGCTCCGAGCGGACGATCATCAGGCCGAACCCCGGCGGGCGCCGCGCGTCCCTGCCATCAGCTCCCGCCGCGCCGGCTCCCCAGCCCTATCAGCCGCCACAGGTGCCCTCGCCCGGCGTGCCCGGCACCGGCGACGAATGGATGTCACAGCCGGCGCCGATCCCGCAACGACAGGCGCCACCGCCACCAGCCGGTGGCGGCCAGTCGCTGCCGGGCCGCGACCAGCTCCTGACGCCCAATGCCAACCCGCTGCTGCGCGCGGCCGGCCCGCTCCTGCTCCTGCTCGGACGGATGCGCGCGAACCTTTCCAACGCGCCCTTCGCCCAACTCCTCGGCCAGGTCGGCGAGACGATCGAGGCTTTCGAGCATGAGGTCCGCGCCGCCGGCGTCTCGGCCGATACGGCACAGACCGCGAAATACGTCATCGCCGCGACGGCCGACGACATCGTCCAGAACATCCCCGGCGACGACCGCCATGTCTGGACGCAGTACAGCATGCTCTCGCGCTTTTTCGGCGAGCGCATCGGCGGCGTGCGCTTCTTCGAGATGCTCGACAAGGCCAAGGCCGACCCGTCGGTCAATTACGACCTGCTCGAACTGATGCATGCCTGTCTGGCGCTGGGCTTCCAGGGCATCCACCGGACGTCTGCCGGCGGCGCCAACAATCTCCAGATGATCCAGCGCAACCTGTTCGAGACGCTGCGGCGGGTGAAGCAGCCCGACCCCGAGATCTCGCCACGTTGGCGCGGACAGACGATCGCGCAGACCGTCGCCGGCTTCAAGGTGCCGGTCTGGTCGGTCGCGGCGATCGCAGCCATAGCCCTGCTCGGCGTCTATTTCGTCTTCCGCGCGCTGCTCGCCGGCAATGCCGAGGCGGCATCGACCGCCCTGCTCTCGGTCCACCCCAAGGGCGAGATCGGCATCATGCGCAAGGTCTTCTCGGCCCCGCCGCCGCCTCCCCCGCCGCCGGCTGAGCCGCCCAAGGTCTGCGCCGCCGTGCAGCCGCCGATCGTCTGCCTGATCAAGCCGAACGTGGTCATCATCCGCCTCGTCGGCATTACCTTGTTCGAACCGGGCCAGGCGGGCGTTCGCGCGGAATTTCAGCCCTTGATCGAGCGCATCGCCGCCGTGCTGGAGCAGGAGGGCGGCGCGATCAAGGTCGTCGGCCATAGCGACAACGTGCCGATCCGCACCGCCCGCTTCCCGTCGAACCTCGTCTTGTCGCAGGCCCGCGCTAAGGCCGTCGGCGACGTGCTCAAGACCAAGCTCAGCAAGCCGGACCGGATCACCACCGAGGGCAAGGGCGCCGACGCCCCGATCGCGCCCAACAACACCGCCGACGGGCGCGCCCAGAACCGGCGCGTCGAGATCCTGATCGAGCGACAGAACTAGGAGGCAAGACGATGAATCTCGCCACCTGGCTCCGCATCGTCGCGATCCTGATCGGCGCGCTCGCGCTCTCCGCGCTGATCTGGTTCGGCGGCCCCTTCGTCGCCTTCGGCGAGGTCCGCCCGTTCGAGTCCTTCTGGGTGCGCCTGCCCATCGCCGTGCTGTTGCTGCTCGGCGCGCTCGTTTGGATCGCCTTCATCGTGATCCGCCGCCGGAAGGCCACCGCCGCGCTGACCGAGGCGCTGGAGAAGGAGGAGACGACCGGCGACGGCGCCGCCCTCTCCAGCGCGATGAAGGACGCGCTCGCGACCCTGAAGACCGCGCGCGGCAAGGGCGGCGACTATCTCTACGACCTGCCCTGGTACGTCATTATCGGCCCGCCCGGGGCCGGCAAGACTACGGCGCTGGTCAATTCCGGCCTGAAATTCCCGCTGGCGCGCGGCGCGACCCCGGCCGCCGTCGCCGGTTCCGGCGGCACCCGCTATTGCGACTGGTGGTTCGCCGAGGATGCGGTTCTGATCGACACCGCCGGCCGCTACACCACGCAGGACACCGACACCAAGGCCGAGAAGTCGAGCTGGTTTGCCTTTCTCGACCTGCTCAAGACCAACCGCCCGCGCCAGCCGATCAATGGCGTCCTCGTCGCGATCAGCGTCGAGGACCTCCTGACCTCCTCGCCCGAGGAGATCGCCGCCCATGCCGATGCGATCCGCTCGCGCCTGCTCGAACTGCATGAGCGGCTCAAGGTCGATTTCCCGGTCTATGCCGTCTTCACCAAGGCCGACCTCATCGCCGGCTTCAGCGAGTTCTTCGGCGCGCTGACCGAGCCGCAGCGCCGCATGGTCTGGGGTCACACCTTCCAGACCGCCGACAAGACCCGCAATATGATCGGCGACGTACCGCCGGAATATGACGCGCTGATCGAACGCCTGAACGAGCGCCTGCCCGACCGTCTGCAGGACGAGCACAACCCGACCGCGCGCGCCCAGATCTTCGGCTTCCCGAGCCAGATGGCGACGCTGAAGCGCTCGATCGTCGATTTCCTGACCCGCGTCTTCGAGCCGACGCGCTACCACGCCAATGCGACGCTGCGCGGCTTCTACTTCACCTCGGGCACGCAGGAAGGCACCCCGATCGACCAGCTGATCGGCGCGCTCTCGCGCAATTTCGGCTCGGACCATGCCGGCGCGGCCTCCTTCTCCGGCAAGGGCAAGAGCTATTTCCTGACCGAGCTGGTCCAGAAGGTCGTGATCGGCGAATCCGGCTGGGTCTCGACCGATCTCGGCGCCGCCCGCCGCACCACCGCTTTGCGCATCGCCGGCTTCGTCACGGTCGCGCTGCTCTCGCTCGCCGCGCTCGGCGTCTGGTGGATGAGTTTCTCGCGCAACAGCGACCTGATCACCGCGACGAATTACGGGCTCTCGGATTACCGCAGCGCCGCTGCACCGGTCCTGCAGGAAACCACGATCTCCGACCGCAATTTCAGCCGCGTCCTGCCGCTGCTGCACAAGCTCCGGAACATGCCGGCGGGCTACGCGACGAAGAGCGAGCCGACACCGACACTGGCGACCTTCGGCCTCAGCCAGCGTGACCGCCTGCAGAACGCGACCGAGATCACCTATCAGCAGGCGCTGGAGCGCATGCTGCGCTCGCGCATCATCTTCCGGCTGGAAGAGCAGCTCGAGGCCAACGCCAACAATCCCGGCTTCGTCTACGAGGCGCTCAAGGTCTACATGATGGTCGGCGGCCAGGCAAAAATGGACCGCGACCTCGTCACCTCCTGGATGCGGCTCGACTGGGCCGAAAACCTCTTCCCCGGCCCGGCCAATGCCAAGGGCCGCGAGGCGCTGGAAGAACATCTCGCCGCCATGCTCGACCTCGATGACGGCACCGGAGAGCCGATCGTCAAGCTCAACCAGTCGCTGATCGAGCAGAGCCAGCGCACGCTGCGCCGTCTCAGCATCGCCGAGCGCGCCTACGAACTCCTGCGCACGCAATCCCGCAGCGAGAGCCAGAAGGACTGGGTCGTCTCGCAGCGCGGCGGCTCCGATGTGCGCCTGGTCTTCGAAGGTGTCACCGGGGAAGATCTCGACCAGATCCGCGTGCCCTATTTCTACACCTATGACGGCTTCCAGGACGCCTTCATCGCCCGGCTCGGCGATATCGGCGACCAGATCGAGCGCGAGCGCTGGGTCCTCGGCGAGAACCTCGACCAGCAGGCGATCACGGCCCAGTACGCCACCCTCTTCCCGGATCTGATGAAGCTCTACAGCCGTGACTATATCGCGAGCTGGCAGCGCATGCTGAAGCGCCTGAAGCTCCGCCCGCTGAACGCCGACAAGCCGCGCTATGTCGCGCTCAGTGCCATCAGCGCCGCGACCTCGCCCTTCAAGCAGGTTCTGGAGGCATTGCGCGACGAGACGCAACTCACCAAGGAGCGCCCCAACGCGAAGAAGGCGGTTGCCCAGGCTGCGACACAAGCGGCAGCTGATACGCTGGCCCGGCGCGCGAGCAATGCGCTGAGCCGTCTCGGCGCCAACCTCCCGCTGGCCGCTCCGGGCGTCGACCGCATCCTGGCGGGCGGCGGGGCCGATAGCGCGCTCGGCGCCGATATCGAGAGCCAGTTCAAGCCCTTCCACGTCCTCGTCGATGGCGATCTCGGCCGCCGGCCTGTGGATCAGCTCCTCCAGACCTTCTCGGAGATCAACCAGAACCTCGCCACGGCCGCGACCAATCCGGCGCAATCGGCGGCGGCCAATGCCGCGCTCGTGCCGCTGATCGCGACGCTGCGCGCCAATTCCTCGCGCTACCCCGCCCCCTTCGACGGCATGGTGATCCAGGCGGTCAATGATTTCGAAGGCGATGCCACCGGCGCGACCGTCGCGCTGCTGCGTCAGGCGCTGGCCGAGCAGGTCACGCGCGTCTGCACCGAGGTGATGAACAATCGCTATCCCTTCACCAAGGCGAGCACGCGCGATGTGCCGCTCGCCGATTTCGCCCGGCTCTTCGCGCCCGGCCAGATCATGGACAAGTTCTACAAGGAGCGGCTGGAGCCCTTCGTCGACACCTCCAAGCCGCAATGGAGCTGGCGCGTCGACAGCCGCGTCGCCCGTGCGCTCTCGCCGACGACGCTGCGCGAGTTCCAGCGCGCCAGCGAGATCAAGGAGGCCTTCTTTCCGACCGGTGGCAACCTGCCCTCCTTCCAGATGGTGGTGACCCCGACCGCGCTCTCGGCCGATGCCGCCAATGCCAAGCTGGAAATCAACGGCTTCACCGTGACCAGCCAGCAGGGTGTCAACACGCCGACCCCGGTGATGTGGCCGGGCGGTGGCGTCGGCAAGACGGCGGTGACGCTGACGCTGGGTGGAAGCAGCAACACTTCGGGCGGCATGTTCAGCGGCGGCTTCTTCTCCTCGGGCTCGCAGAGCAGCGGCGCGCAGGGTGGCGAGACCAAGCTCTTCGAGAAGGAAGGCACCTGGTCCTTCTTCCGCCTGCTCGATGCCGGCTCGGTGCTGAAGCAGGGCGACAATGTCGGCTTCAACCTGAATGCCGGCGGCCGGCAGGTCGGCTATTCCTTCGGCGTCGGCTCGCTCAAGAACCCGCTGATCCTGCCGGCGCTGCGGGAAATCCGCTGCCCAACCGGGATCTGAGCCTTGAGCTGCGGCCTCTTCGGCAAGCTGCCGGCCAAGCGCGACTTCATCGCGCTGAACGCTCCCGCCGGCTTCCTCGGACCTTACGAGAAATGGCTGCAGGGCGGGCTGACCGCGAGCCGGCTCGAACTCGGCAACCGCTGGCAGGAGGCCTATCTCAACGCCCCGATCTGGCGCTTCTGGCTGGGCGGCGCGCATGGCGGCCAGACGGTGGCCGGCGCCTTCATGCCTTCCGTCGACGGCGTCGGCCGCTATTTCCCGCTGACGGTCTTCGCCGCCGCCGGCCCGGGCACTGCAATCCCGCCGCCGGAGCTTGACCCGCAGGATACATGGTTCGAGGCCATCGAGGATTTCCTGCTGCAGGCGCTGGAACCGCAGGCGAGCTTTGAAGCCGTAGCGCAGCGCCTCACCGCCCTGCCCGTCCCCAACGACCATCATCTTGCTGCCCCGCCCCAGGACATGGTCCGTCTCGCCGACGGCACCATCGTCAGCGCCGCGATCTCATCGGGCTTCCCGGAGCGGCTGGCGGCCCTGCGTGTCGAGGACCATGCCCGCGCCTATGCCCATGCCTGCTATGTCTGGACGGTGGGCGGCGCGAACTTCGAACCGCTGACGCTGACCGGCCAGGCCCTGCCCGATCCCTATCTCTTCGCCGGCCTGCTCACCGGCCGTTTCGACGGCCACCTCGCGCCCGAGCGCGCCGGCTCATGAGGGGGGTGCCATGAGCGACGCCCCGCGCCGGAATCCGGATTTCGAGACCGGCTGCGTCAGCCATACCGGCAAGGTCCGCAAGGCCAACGAGGACAATTTCATCCTGCGGCCGGAAATCGGCCTCTGGGCCATCGCCGACGGCATGGGCGGGCACGAGAACGGCGCGCTCGCCAGCGCGACGGTGGTCGCCGCGCTGGAGGCGGTCGGCGCCGCCGGCTCGGCGCCGGACCTGCTCGCCATGCTCGAAGCCGGCGTGCTCAAGGCCAATGAAGACCTTCGCGAGGAGATCGACCGACGCGGCGCGACCATGGGCGCCACGCTGGTCTGCCTCCTGATCCACCAGCGCCATTTCGCCTGCCTCTGGTCGGGCGACAGCCGCATCTACCTGATCCGCGGCGGCATCATCGCGCAGGTCTCGCGCGACCATACCGAGGTCCAGGACATGGTCGATCGCGGGCTGCTCACCGCCGAGGAGGCGAAGCGCTCGCCGCGCCGGCACATCATCACCCACGCCATCGGCGTGCACGAGACGCCGGAGCTCGCCCTCGAAAACGGCGAGATCGCCGATGGCGACACCTTCCTGCTCTGCTCGGACGGGCTGACCGAGCATGTCGCCGATGCCGAGATGCTGACCGCCGTCGAGGCCAGCGGCGCACAGGAGGCCTGCGACGCGCTGCTGGCGCTGACGCTGGAGCGCGGCGCGCGCGACAATGTCACCGTCGTGATCGTGCGCTATCGACAGGGGGCGAGTGAAAGGACACGCTGGATGCCGAACCGGCCCGTGCGAGGAGGCAATACGCCAGGGAGCACCATGCCATGAGCGACGACTCCGAGCGCACCGTCTTCGTGCCCCGCGCCAATGCCCGCATCGGCACGAAGCTCAACGGCATCTACGAGATCGAGAGCCTGATCGCCGTCGGCGGCATGGGCGAGGTCTACAAGGGCCGCGCCATCCAGACCGGCGACGCCGTGGCGATCAAGATGATCCGTCCCGACCTGGCCCGCGACGACGCCGTGCTGGCGCTGTTCCGGCGCGAGGCGACCGCCCTGCACAACCTCTATAACGAGGCCATCGTCCGCTACTACGTCTTTGCCATCGATCCGGTGAGCGAGACGCCCTATCTGGCGATGGAATTCGTCGACGGCCAGCCGCTTTCCGAGCGCATCCAGCAAGGACCGCTCAGCGTCGAGGAAGCCGACATCCTGCGCCAGCGTGTCGGGCCGGGCCTGCATGCCGCGCACCGGCTCGGCATCATCCATCGCGACATCTCGCCCGACAACATCATCCTGCCGGGCGGTGATCCCTCCCGCGCCAAGATCATCGATTTCGGCATCGCTCGTTCCAGTATCCTCGGTGAAGGCACGGTGATCGGCTCCGGCTTCGCCGGAAAGTACAATTATGTCTCGCCCGAGCAGCTTGGCCTCTATGGTGGCGAGGTCTCCGGCCGCTCGGACATGTATTCCTTCGCACTGGTGCTGGCGCAGGCCTTGACCGGGCGCGCCATCGACATGGGCGGCTCCCAGGTCGACATCATCGACAAGCGCCGCCGCCTGCCCGATCTCTCGGGGGTCGACGCGCGCATCCGCCCCTTGCTCGCGCGCATGCTCGCGCCCGATCCGAAGGACCGTCCTGCCGACATGGCCGAGGTCGCCACCTGGCAGGCTCCCGCTGCGGGCAAGAAGGCGATCGGCAAGGCGGCGTCTGACAAGCCAGGGCGCTCGCCCCTGCCGCTCGTCGCCGGCATTGCGGCGCTCGCCCTGCTGGCTGCCGGTGGCTTCTATGCCTGGACGACGCTCGATGGCGAACAGTCAGCGCGAGTCGCGAACAACGATCCGCCGCCGCTCGCGGAGCAACCTTCAGCCAGTGCGCAGACCCCGGCAGCGAACGCGCCGCCCGCCTTGACCGAAGTCCCCGCAGCACAGCCCCCTGCGACAAGCGCTCCACCCGCGCTCACTGAAGCGCCGGCGCAGCCATCCGCATCCGCGGCGCCGACCCCCGTCGTCGAGACGCCACCTCCCCCGCCGCCCCCGGTGACACAGCCTCCGGCCGCGCAAACGCCTCCACCCCAGGCGCCGCGGCCACAGCGGCCTCCACCGGGCCCGTCGGGCTCGCAGGTCGCCGTCAATACCGAGCCGCCGCAACAGCAGGCGCCCGTGCGTCCGCCTGTGACCGAACCCGCCGTCAAGCCGCCCGTCGCCATCGAGGTGAAGCCGCCGGAGCCGCCCCCCGTTGCCGTGGTGATCCCCCCGCCTCCGGCCAGCCAAAGCGCCACGCCGCCGCAGGTCGCCGCCATGGTGCCCGAGCCCGAGCCGCGCACGCCGGCCGAGCGCATCGAGCGCTATGTCCGCGACTACGATGGCGGCTCCTGCTTCTTCCTCTGGCCTCTCGAAATCGGCGACCGCAAGGCGACGCTGGAAGGCTTCGGCAGCTCGTCGGCGCCCTTCGTCGCCTTCGACGGGGCCTTCAAGGCCGCGCAGGGCTTCGAGGCCCAGATCCATCTGCGGCCGATGACAGAGGCCCAGTGCCCGATGGTCGATTTCCTGCGCCGGCCGGGCATCGGCATCGACCGCAGCCCGAGAATCCAGATCGGCGCCTTCAACATGAAGAGCGGCGAGATCCTCAACGGCTCGGTCGAGGCCGGCGGCGGCCAGAATCTCGATGTCGTGCTGATCGGCGACGACGGGCTCGTCTACAACCTCGCCAGCTTCGCGAAGCGCGAGGGTGGCAAGGTGGTCTTCAACCTCAAGCTGGAATCGACCGGTGGCGCCGCGCGTCCACAGACCGTACTCGCACTCGTCACCAAGGAAGCGCTGCCGGCGCTGTCAGGTCCCAATCCCTCGCCCGCGAGTGAGTTCTTCGCCAATCTCAAGCTCGACCTCGCGCGCCAGAGCGGCAAGCTGGGGCTGGGGGTCAAGTATTTCCGGATCGAGTGAGGCGGCGGCCTTCCCTTCTTCCCTTGCTGGAGAAGGTGGCAGCGCAAAGCGCTGACGGATGAGGGGTCGCGCGACCTTTGCCATCATTGCGAGCGCAGCGAAGC
>JAEWKP010000360.1 GCA_023393655.1 Pseudomonadota bacterium
AACGGGTTCGTCGCCTGCCGCTCGACGATGCCGGCATTGGCGGCGACAGTTTTGTCCTGCTGCTGGCTGCCAATCACGCACTCAGCGCCTATGACGCCGCCTATCTGGCGCTTGCCCTCAATCGAAATGTCCCGCTCCGCTCAAGCAGGGGAAACTCCATTGTCGCGATTGATATCGATCATGAACTTCCCACCCGTCATGCTGGAATCATTCTGAGGCGGGATAGTTGGATAAGCCCAGTGACGAATGATCTGATCGAGACCGTCCGGAATGACTGCCTTGAGCATCCGCGGCAATAAGTCATATGTCGGGGCGCGACGTACGAGACGGCCTATACCCCATATCTGTTTCAGGAATCGAAAATGAATTTAATGGAGACATTGGACCAAGGACACAACCCGAACACGCCTCTAAAAGGGACACATTCCGGACGATCGTTCGACTACATTGGCCGTCGCAACTAGGTCACGAGAATCGCTCGGAAGTCATTGACGTTGGTCATGGTCGGCCCTGTGACGACTTGCGTTTCCATCAGACCGAAGAAGCTATGAGCATCGTTGTTTGAAAGCGCAAGCACGGGATCGAGACCTACCTGCCGCGCCAAATGAAGTGAATAAGGGCTCACGACTGCGCCAGCAACTTCGGCGGCGCCGTCGACGCCGTCGGTGTCGCAGGCGATGGCATGAATGCCAGCTGCACCGTTCAACGCGAGTGCCAGTGCGAGACAAAATTCGGAATTGGGGCCACCTGTGCCCGCGCCTCTCCGCGTCACCGTCAGTTCGCCACCCGAGAGCAGCAGCAGTGGCGGCGCATCAGGTGCGCGTTCTGCAGACAGTGTCCTAGCAAGTTCGGCCTGCGCCACAGCCACCACGCTCGCCTCACCCTCGATCGCATCGCCAAGGATCCGCACCTCGCAGCCGCGATCACGCGCAAGCTGGGCGGCCGCTTCCAGAGATTGAGAGGGTGCTGCGACGACGCGGTTCTCGACTTTCGACAGGCGGGGATCGGCTGGGTGAATCGTGCGCCCTCCCCCGGAAAGAGCCAGCCCTACCGATGCCGGGACGGCGACGTTCCATTGATCAAGGATCGCACGTGCGTCCGCGAATGTGCCGGCATCGCCGACAGTCGGGCCAGACCCGATGATCGCGGGATCGTCGCCCGGTACATCCGAGATCATCAGCGCCAGCAAGCGGGCCGGCGATGCTGCTGCGGCCAGTTGTCCGCCCTTGACGCGGCTCAGCTGCTTACGCACGGCGTTCATCGCCCCGATAGGCGCGCCCGAGGCGAGCAGCGTGGCATTGACCGCCTGCTTCTCCGCCAGGGTTATCCCGTTCGCCGGAGCACAGAGCAGGGCGGAGGCCCCGCCCGATACCAGAGCGAGAACGAAATCGCCCTCGCGCAGCCCGTCGAGCAGATCCAGCATGCGCGCGGTGGCGAGGCAGCCTGCATCATCCGGTACCGGATGGGCGGCTTCAACGATCTCGATACCACGGCACGGCCTGCCATAGCCGTAGCGGGTGATAACGAGACCCTCGCAGGGCCCCCACTCGGCCTCCTCCGCTTCCGCCTTTCTGGCGCTCGCCTTGCCCGCGCCGACGACGACGATGCGGCCCGTTGGCTTTGGCGGCAGATGCCGGTGCATGAACCGCATGGGATCCGCGGTCGCAACGGCGCTGTCAAACAGCTCGCGCAGCAGGCGCGATGGATCGATCAACGTCACGGGCTTATCCATGCTTATGCGATCAGGCCGCTATCGCCTGGCCTGTGCGGCTATCGAAGCAACGCAGATGCGTCGGGTCCAGCGTCAGGCCCACACGTTCGCCATTGCGCAAGGCGAGCTCTGCAGGCGCGACAACGCTGATCTTGCGGCCGCTGGGCAGCGCGCAGGTGAGGACTGTTTCCGCACCGGTGCGCTCGACCAGTCCCACGGTCGCGTGGAACGTAGCGTCCTCCGGGCGGGTGATCTGGATATTGTGCGGCCGGACCCCAAGCGTCACATCCGCCGAGGTCGCAGCCGCCAGAAGCGGACCGGTTGGGACCATTCCATCCTGGCCGAGGTCGAGGCCGCTGTCGCGACGCGTGCCCGGCAAGAGGTTCATTTCGGGGCTGCCTAGGAAGGTGGCCACGAAGAGATTGGCCGGGTGTGTATAGAGGTCCATCGGGCAGCCGACCTGCTCGATCTTGCCATCTCGCATGACGACAATCTTGTCGGCCATGGTCATAGCTTCGATCTGGTCGTGGGTAACATAGATCGTGGTGGCCTTCAGCCTTTCATGCAGGCCGCGGATCTCGGCACGCATCTGTACGCGCAGCTTCGCGTCGAGGTTGGAGAGGGGTTCATCGAACAGGAACAGGGCCGGATCGCGCACGATGGCGCGGCCCATCGCCACGCGTTGACGCTGTCCGCCAGAGAGCTGGCGCGGCAGTCGCTCGAGCAGTGGGTCGAGCCCGAGAATAGCTGAGGCCTTGCGCACCTGCTGATCGATTGTCGCCTTGTCCGCCTTGGCCAGCTTCAGGGAAAAAGTCATGTTCTCCCGCACATTCATATGCGGATAGAGCGCGTAGTTCTGAAACACCATGGCGATGTTGCGGTCGCGCGGCGACAGCTCGTTCACGCGGCGCCCGGCAATACGCAATTCGCCATCGTTGATGGTTTCCAGTCCCGCGATCATCCGCAACAGCGTAGACTTGCCGCACCCCGATGGCCCGACCAGAACGACGAATTCGCCATCCTCGATCTCCAGATCAAGACCCGGGATGATCTCCACCTCGCCGTAGCGCTTCTTGATGCCCGAAAGCCTGACCTCGGTCATGCTGTCCTCCCCGTTAGAATTGTGTTTGTGGCGCCTGTGGCGCTTTCATCCTCGGCGATCATGGTCGCGGCGCGTTCGCCGATCATGATCGCTGCGGCATTGGTGTTGCCTGAGACGAGGCTCGGCATGATGGAGCAATCGGCGACCCGCAGGCCCGACAGGCCATGGACCCTCAGCCGCGCATCGACGACATCGCCGCGCTGGGGATCGGGGCCCATCCTGCAGGTGCTGCTGGGATGATAGATCGAGCTGCCAGTCGCGCGGATATAGTCGAGGATCTCGTCGTCGCTGTTGACCTCACGGCCCGGCCTATACTCGCTGGCAACAATGTCGGCGAGCGCGGGCGCGGCGGCAATGCGACGCGCAAATCGGAACCCCTCGATGGAGGTCAGACGGTCGAGCTCGGTCGCCAGATAGTTCGGCCTGATCTCCGGTCGCATGGATGGATCCGGCGACGTGATGAAGATCGTGCCCTCGCTCTGCGGCCGCAGCTGGCAGGCCGAGATCGTCGCGCCGGGAAAGGGATGCAGCCCGCCATCATAGCTGTCAAGGCTGAGCGGCTGGAAATGGAACTGGACATCGGGGCGATCGGAGGCGAGCGGCGTGCGGCCGAAACCTCCGGCCAGAGAGGCCCCGAAGCTCAGGATTCCGCGACGGCGGAACACATAGTTCATGCCGATCAACAGCTTGCGCAAAGGCCCGCGTGTCAGGTCGTTGAGACTGATGGCATGCTTCAGCCGCAGCATCAGGCGCGATTGCAGGTGATCCTGAAGATGCCGGCCGACGCCGCTCAGTTCGTGGACCGGCGTGACACCCGCAGCGGAAAGCCGGGTCGGATCGCCAATGCCCGACAGCTGGAGAATCTGCGTCGAACCGATGGCCCCAGCGGAGAGAATGATCTCGCGACGGCATCGCAGATGCAGTGTCTGCCGGCCTCTGCGGCAGAGTATGCCACGCACCTGCCGACCTTCGATGTCTAGGCGATCGACAGTGGTCTCCGTCAGCACATGCAGGTTCGGGCGACGCTTTGCCGGCCCCAGGAACGAGCGGGCGCTGGATGAACGCCGGCCATTGCGGGTGGTCAGCTGGAACCTGCCGACACCCTCCTGCGTCGCGCCGTTGAAGTCGGCATTGAGCGGCAGCCCGGCCTGCTCGCCTGCGGTCACGAAGCGCGAGACCAGTTCGAGATCGACCGAAGGGTCCTCGACGCCGAGGCCGCCGCCAGTGCCGTGAAACGCGCTTTCGCCACGGGCCTGCGCCTCCACAGCCTTGAAGGCCGGCAGAACATCGTCCCAGGACCAGCCGGGATTGCCGCGCTGTGCCCAATCGTTGAAGTCATCGGCCTGACCACGAATGTAGATCAGACCATTGATCGCGCTCGATCCACCGAGAACACGCCCGCGCGGCCAGGCAAGGCGACGGCCAGCCAGAGCGGGCTCCGCTTCGGTTTGGTAACACCAATCGTAGCGCGGATTGTTGATCGTCTTGAAGAAGCCGGATGGGATATGCAGCCAGGGATTTCGGTCTGCCGGTCCTGATTCGACCAGCAGAACCGAGATTTCCGGATTCTCGCTCAGCCGCGCGGCCAGCAGGCAGCCGGCCGAGCCGCCGCCAACCACGATATAGTCGTAAGCTCCGGATTGCGTCGTCTTCGTCATGCCAGGCACCTCGCACTCATCCCTTCACAGCGCCGGCAGTCAGGCCAGCGATCAGGAAACGGCGCGCAAGGGTTACCAGC
>JAEWKP010000363.1 GCA_023393655.1 Pseudomonadota bacterium
GGGACGAAGCCCGCCACCATCTGCAGGGTCGTCGTCTTGCCGCAGCCCGATGGACCGAGCAGCGAGAGAAATTCGCCTTCCCTGACGTCCAGGTCCACGCCGCGAACGGCCTGGACCGGGCCATAGCTCTTCGACAGGGCGCGCAGAGACAAACTGCTCATTTCGATGGGCCTTCGCTTCGACAGCTGCGGAGATCGGGCGCTTGCGCCCTTATCTCTCGATCGTGCGGTTCCAGCGATTGGTCCACTCGGCGCGGTGCTTGTTGATCTCGCTCCACTTGACCGAGATCATCCTGCCGACGCGCTCATCGCCGTAAGGAACCTGCGCGGCCAGCTTGCCGTCCAGCCTGGTCCGGCGATTGGTGGGGCCGAAGCCTTCCGTGGCCAGCTTCGCCTGGATCTCGGGCGTGACGAGGTATTGCAGGAGAGCCTGCGAGGCTTCGGGAAGGCTGTTCTGGACCACCGGGCAGGCGCCGAGCACGAGTGCGGGCGTCCCCTCCTTCGGATAGACGAATTCCATCGGGAATCCGGTATTCTTCAGGGCGATCGCGCGGCTGCTGCCCCAAACGGCCACGTCGACATCGTTGTTCTGGAACATCTCGGCGAGCTTCGCAGGAGAGGAAGACCAGCTCAGGACGTTCGGCGCCAGCGATTTCCGGATGGCGTCGAAGCCGGGCTCGATATTGCTCTCGTCGCCGCCGTTGATACGGGCGAACATCACGAGCGTATGGACCCCGTAGGTGCCGGACAGCGAGGAGGCGGTCAGGCGCCCCTCCAGCTTCCTGTCAGTCAGGTCCTTCCAGGAGGTCGGCGCCGGCCAACCCTTCTTCTTGTAGTTCGCCGCATTGTAGGCGATGCCGGTCGCCACCAGCCCGACGCCGATGCCATTTCCGCCGAACTGGGCGAACGGATAGATATCCTTGTAGATCGGGGCGTCGCTCAGCTTGTCGCAATAGCCGAACTGGATCGCCTGATAAAGCGGCCCGTCATCGAAGATGGCGACATTGATCTCCTGCTTGCCGGCCTGGGCCTGCAGCTTCGCGACGATCTCGCTCGAAATTCCGGGAACGTAAGTAATCTTGACGTTATGTCTGGCTTCGAAATCGGGAATGATCTGGCTTTGGAAGAGTTTCTGCGTGCTGCCGCCGGGGCCGGCGACATACATGGTTTGCTGAGCCAGCGCAGGGGAAGCAACAACCAGGGCTCCCGCCAACAACAGATTGTGAAATCGATTCATGACCCCTCCGAATATTTTATCTGTTCAGAGCTGTAGCGCACGCTCCTCCGGCGCCACGATCTCATGAGCTGGCAGGCTAGGAACCGCCTGTCATTAGAGCAAATAGAAATACAGCGAGGGTCTATGCACTGATGATATAGCCCGCCCGGCCGCGTGCCGCCTTCGGCCAGTGCGGATTTCAAGTCCGAGTTCCAGGAGTGGATCGGCGCCGGTCCCGGCGCGGTTTTGGCTATTTGTCGTCGCGCTCCCCCACGGACGAGAGGGCAGCCTTCTCCTCCATCGTCACAGCCTTGAGGACCTCGATGAAGCTGGCGACCAGACGGTTTTCCGGCCGCCCCTTCGGATAGATCAGTCGTGCTTCATGCTTGATCGAGGGCCGGAAGGGACGCATGACGACGCCGAGATGCCGATAGTCCTGCGCCGCGAGCGGATTGACGATCGCCACGCCGAGCCCTTGCGCCACCAGCGCGCAGGTGATGGTGCTGAACGGCGTTTCCAGGGTGATGCGCCGATCGATGCCTGCCTTCGAGAACACCTCGTCGACTTCCGAACGGCCATGGTCGTTCTGCGCGAAGGAGATATAGGGCTCGTCGGCGAGATCGGCCGGGCGCACAGCCGCCTTGCCGGCCAGGCGATGCTCGGCCGGCATCAGGCAGACCCCGTCGACGCTGTAGAGCTCCTCGCTTGAAAACCCGTAATTCTCGTAGAGATGCGATACGATTCCGACGTCGCAGGACATTTCATCCACCCATTGCGACACGGCCGCGGAATGTCCCGCATGAATCGAAATGCCGGTTTCCGGGTAGATTTCCGCAAACCGCTTGATCGAGCGCGGGATCAAGCCATGTGCCAGAGTCTGGATCGATCCGATCCGCAGAAGGCCTCCGCTGAACCGGCGAATCCGGTTTGCCGCCTCCTCCAGCCGCCGGAGGCCGTGGAAGCTGCGCTGAACCTCGTTGAAGAACGACAGGCCGTCCGTCGTCGGCACGACCTTTCCCGGCATTCGCTCAAACAGCTGCAACCCCGCGGCCTTTTCCAGTTGCGCGATGGAGCGGCTCACATTCGGCTGCGACGTATGAAGAATCCGGGCGGCCGCCGTGGTCGATCCGGTGATCATGACCGCGCGAAAGGCCTCGATGTGAGAAAACCGCACTCCCTTGCGCTCCCTTAAGGCGATGTCGTGAACGGGTTCAGCTCCAGCTTTTCGCGAGATCGTCGACGAAGCTCGTCGCCATCATCCTGGCTTCGGTCGCGAATTCCGAGATGAGCGGGAGATTCCGGGCATCGCGCCCGAAGCAGACCAGGAAGTCCAGCGGTATGGTCGGCTCGAACGGGCGGACGACCACCTGCTTTTCCACGCCGGCGATGAAGAGCGGATGGACGAGCGACACGCCGAGGCCGGCTGCGACGAAATGGCAAAGCGTCGAATTCGAATCGGCCGTCAGGACGACATTGGACCGAACATCGTAGGCGTCGAACATCGCCGAAACCTTCTGCCCCGTATAGGTTTCCGTGTTGAAGGCGACGAACGGGACACCGTTCAGATCATCGGGGCGGACGACCTTGCGCTCGGCAAGCGGATGCCCCAGCGGCATGATGCAGAGCAGCGGGTGCTCGAACAGCGGTTCGGTGACGATGAACGGGTTCTCGACGCGGGCGGTGACGATCCCGATGTCGAGGACGCGCGTCAGGACATATTCCGGAATCCATTGCGAGCTGGGCGACTTGATCCAGCAATAGACATTCGGATTGCGCTTGAGGAAGCTCATCGTGGTGCGCTGGATATAAGCGCCACTGAGCGCCGGGATCACGCCCACGACCAGGCGCCCCTGATCCTCGCGCTTGATCAATCCGATCGCGCTTTCGACCTGACGCACCCCGACGAAGATCCGGGCGACCTCCTCATGCAGCCGCAAGCCCTGCGCGGTGGGCACGAGCCGGCCCTTGTAGCGATCGAAAAGCTTGAGACCGTTGTCCTTCTCCAATTGCATCAGGAGCTTACTGGCGGCCGGCTGCGAGATGTAGAGCGCCTCGGCCGCGCGGCTGACCGTGCCGTGCTCGATCAGGGCCTTGAAGATCTCGATCTGCCTCAGGTTGAGCGCGCGGGGCATCCTATAACCCTGGGAATAGAGTGCGGTCAGATTTCTATTGGACATAATACTATGCCGCTCCCTACCGTCGTCAACACGGAGGGAACATCATGCGTGGCTCAAGGCTGACGAGGCATTTCGGCGCGGCAAGCCGCGCCTCGGCCGGCTCCCGGGCCGGATCATGGCCCCTGGCGACCGGCCGTTAAGAGCCGCGGCCCCCGCGTCGAGATACCCGGAAGGCATTTTCATGTTCAGGAAGCTGGATCAGGGCACGGGCGGTTCGCTGACGGTTCATGTCGATGGATATCCCGTCGCCGCCACCGCCGGTGAAAGCGTTGCAGCCGTGCTCCTGCGGCAGGCGCCGTTCTGGGCGCGGACGACGCCGGTTTCGGGCGCGCGACGCGCTCCCTACTGCATGATGGGCGTGTGCTTCGACTGTCTCGCCGTGGTCGACGGCGTGTCGTCGGTCCAGACCTGCCTCGCCCCGGTTCGCGAGGGTATGCGTATCGAGCGCCAGCAGGGCCGGCCGGACGTGACGTCATGAGCCGGCATGTCGATCTCCTCATCGTCGGGTCCGGGCCGGCTGGAATGTCGGCGGCCATCATGGCGAAGCGGCATGGTCTGGATGTGCTCGTCGTCGACGAACAGCCCTCGCCCGGCGGGCAGATCTGGCGGAATGTCGAGACCGCCTCCGCAACCGCGCGGGCCGAGCTTCTCGGCAAGGCCTATGCCGAAGGCGCGGCCGTGGTCCGCCGGTTTCGCGCCAGCGGCGTCGATTACGAGCCGGAAACGCAGGTCTGGCATGTCGAGGCGGGAGCCCGCGCCTTCCTGCGCCGCGGCGGCTCCGCCAGCTCCGTCACAGCCGATCGCGTGCTGCTGGCGACGGGCGCGCAGGAACGCCCGGTGCCCTTCCCCGGCTGGACGCTGCCGGGCGTGATGACGGTCGGCGCGGCCCAGATCGTCCTGAAATCCTCGGGCCAGATTCCCGACAAGCCGGTCTGGATCGCCGGCTCGGGCCCGCTTCCGCTGCTCTATGCGGTCCAATTGCTGCAGGCGGGCGGCCAGATCGCCGGCTTCCTCGATACCACGCCGCCTGGGCGCACCGTGGAAGCCATGGCGGCATTGCCCGCGGCCCTGTTCGGCACGCCGGGCGATCTCCTGAAGGGGCTGGGCTGGATCATCCGGCTCAGGCGGCAGGTTCGCTATGTCCGGCATGTCGCCGAGATCGAGGCGATCGGCGAGGACGGGCTCGAAAGCATCCGCTACGTCACGGCCGACGGCCGCGCCGCGCCCGTTCCGGCGGATCTTCTCCTCGTCCACGAAGGCCTCGTCCCGACGATCCATCCGACCCTCGCGCTCGGCTGCCGGCACGTCTGGAACAGCGAGCAGGACAGCTTTGCCCCCGAACTGGACGGCTGGGGCGAGACTTCGGAGCGGCGTGTCTTCGTCGCGGGAGACGGGGCGGGCATCGGCGGCGCCAGGGCCGCCTGCCTGCGGGGCGAACTCGCGGCCCTGAGGATCGCGGCGAGCACAGGCCGGCTGTCCGAAGCGGCCGTGGAAGCCCTCGCGAAGCCGATCCGCTCCCGCCTGGCGCAGGCGCTGTCGCCACGTGCGTTCCTCGATCGCTACTATCGCCCGCGAGCAGCCGTCTTCGTTCCACCGGACCATACGATCGCCTGCCGCTGCGAGGAGGTTCGCGTCGCAGCGATCCGCGAACAGGTGAGCGCCGGCCGGCCCGGGCCGAACCAGGTCAAGGCCTTCACGCGCGCCGGCATGGGCCCGTGCCAGGGTCGCCAATGCGGCTACACGGTCGCCCATGTGCTCGCGGCCGCCGAAGGCCGGGCCGCGCCCGATCTCGGGCTCTACAGGGTCCGCCCGCCGCTCAAGCCGGTCACGCTGGGCGAGCTCGCCGCACTCGACATGATGGATTCCGTGCCATGAGCGGGAAAGCCATCGACACGCTCGTCATCGGCGGGGGGCTTCACGGCCTGTCGGCCGCCCTGCATCTGGCGCGCGCAGGTCGACGCGTCACGATCCTCGAAAAATCCTGGGTCGGGCGTCACGCATCGGGGGCGAGCGCTGCCGGTGTCCGCACGCTCAACCGCGATCCCGCCGAGATCCCGATTTCACTCGAAGCCATGGAGATGTGGCACGGCATCGCGGGGATCGTCGGGGATAACTGCGGCTTCCACGCCCATGGCCAGATCAATATCGCCGAACACGCGCACCACCTGCCCAAGCTCGAGGGTCGCCTCGCCCGCATGCGGGAGGCCGGGTACGCACACGAGGAGCTGATCGACCGGGCCGAGCTGCTGAAGCTCGTACCGGCGATCTCGCCGCACTGCGTGGGAGCCCTGATCGCCCGGCACGACGGCGCGGCGGACCCGCACCGGACCCTGCTGGCGTTCCGAAAGAGCGCCGAGGCGGCGGGCGTGACGATCCACGAGGGCGTCGGGGTCGATGCGATCGAACAGGCCGGGGATGATTGGCGCCTGCGCACGCCTGCCGGGGATTTCGTCGCGCCGACGGTGATCAATGCCGCCGGTGCCTGGGCGGGCAAGATCGCCGCGATGCTGGGCGACGACATCCCACTCGGGCTCAAGGCCTCGATGATGATCGTCACCGAGCGCATCGCGCCGCTGCTCAAGCCCGTGATCAGCGTCGCCGGGCGGCCACTCTCGTTCAAGCAGTCCGAGCAGGGAACGCTGGTCATCGGCGGCGGGCTGCAGGGCCGGGCCGATATCGAGGCCCAGAAGAGCTTCGTCGACTTCCAGGAACTCGCCAAGGGCGCGCGCGCCGCGACGGACCTGTTCCCTTCGATCAGCGCGCTGCGCATCGTCCGGAGCTGGGCCGGGATGGAGGCCACGACGAAGGATCACCTGCCGGTGATCTGCCCTTCGCCGAATGCGAAGGGGGCCTTTCACGCGTTCGGCTTCTCGGGACACGGGTTCCAGCTCGTGCCGGTGGTCGGCGCGATCATGGCCGATCTCGTCATCCACGGCAGCACAGGACGATCGATCGAGGGCTTCAACGCCAGACGGCTCATGCAGCAGCGGGCGGCGGCGTGATGCCGGACAACCAGAGGGAGTGAAGGCGAGATGTACCGGATCGGTGTGGACGTGGGCGGGACATTCACCGACTTCGTCATGGTCAATACGCAGGGCGGCCCGACAGCCTTCCACAAGGTGCCGTCGACGCCGGACGACCCGTCGCGGGCGATCGCGTCGGGCATCGTCGAGATGCTCGAACTCAACGCGGTCGTGCCGGAGGATGTCAGCTATGTCGGCCACGGCACCACCGTCGCCACCAACATGGTGATCGAGCGGCGCGGCGTCCCGACCGGCCTCCTGACGACCAGGGGCTTCCGCGACGTGCTGGCGATCGGCCGCCAGACCCGGCCCTCGCTGTTCGACTGGTCGGTGCGCAAGCCCACGGAACTGGTCGAGCGGCATCGCCGGGTCGAGGTCGACGAGCGTCTCGACAAATCGGGGACGACGATCGCGGCGCCGGACCTCGCGGCGGTGGAGAAGCTCGTCGTCCAGCTACGGGACAGCGGCGTCAAGGCCGTGGCGGTCGGCTTCCTGCACTCCTACCGCAACCCCGAGCACGAGCGGGCGGTGCGCGACCTGATCAAGCGGGTCGCGCCCGAGCTCTATGTCAGCGTTTCCTCCGAGGTCGTCGCCGAATTCCGCGAATACGAGCGGTTCTCGACGACCGTGCTCAACGCCTATGTCGGCCCGCATACCCAGAAATACCTGCACCGGCTGCGCGAGAAGATCGCGGCCTCCGGCATCAGGGTCGAGCCCCTCACCTTCCACTCCAATGGCGGGCTCCTGCCGGTGCAGACCGTCGAGGAACTGCCGGTACTGACCTGCCTCTCGGGGCCGGCGGCCGGGGTGATCGGCTCGGCCCGGATCGGCGCCGAGATCGGCGAGAGCGAGATCATCACCTTCGATGTCGGCGGCACCAGCACCGACGTGTCGCTGATCACCGGCGGGCGGGCGCAGTTCACCTCGAGCCGGCTGGTGGCGGGGCATCCGGTCAGGATGCCGATGGTCGACATCCACGTCATCGGCGCCGGCGGCGGCAGCATCGCGCGGCTCGACGATGCCGGCGCGCTGAAGGTGGGACCGACCAGTGCCGGCGCGATGCCGGGGCCGATCTCCTATCTGCGCGGCGGCACCGAGGTCACGCTGACCGACGCCAATATCGTGCTCGGCCGGCTGAACCCCGTGGCGCTGCTCGAAGGACGGATGAAGGTCGATCGCGGCCTTGCCTATGCCGCGATCCGCAGCCAGATCGCCGATCCGCTCGGCATCTCCGTCGAGGACGCCGCGCATGGCGTCGTCAGCATCGCCACCGCCAATATGAGCCGTGCGATCCGCTCGGTCTCGATCGAGCACGGGCACGATCTCGCCGGTTTCACGCTCTTCGCCTTCGGCGGCGCCGGCCCCTTGCACGCCGCCGATGTCGCGGAGGAATGCGGCCTCAACAAGATCGTCGTCCCGCAGGAACCCGGCACGCTCTGCGCGCGCGGCGTCCTGCTGTCGGATCTCAGCCGCGACTACGTCCGCACGGCCCTCGTCCGCGTGAACGAACAGAGCTGGCCTCAGATCGTCGCGCTCGGGGCCGAACTCTCCGAGGCCGGGCGCGCCTGGCTCGCCACGGAAGCCATTCCCGATGCGGCGAAGGAACTGCATTTCACCCTCGATGCGCGCTATCGCGGCCAGAGCCACTACATCCCGGTGCCTCTCGACGCGCTGAGCGACGGCGCGCTCGAGGCATTCGCGACCCGGTTCCATCGCGCCCATGCCGACCAGTTCGGCTACAGCCTGGAGGGCCGCGACATCGAGGTCGTCAATGTCCGGCTCAAGGCGGTCTGCCATGTCAGGAAGGGCGAGAGCGTCGCTCCCGCGCAGGGCTCATCGCTCGATGCCGCCCGGATCGAGACGCGCCAGGTCTATCTCGGCCCGGAGCGCGGCTGGGTCCACACCCCGATCTATCGGCGCGCGCTCCTGCCCGCCGGTGTGCCGTTCGAAGGGCCGGCGATCGTCGAGGAGATGAGCGGCACCACCGTCGTGCTCCCGCGCCAGAGCGCCGAGGTCGACGGCTTCGGCAACATCCATATCACGCTGCAGCGTTGAGGACCCGATCATGACGATGCCCAACAGAGCTGCCGGGTCGATCGCCGGTTTCGATGCGATCGCGATGGAGGTCTTCGCCAACCGCCTGCTCTCGATCACCGAGACCATGGCGATCAACATGATGCGCTCGTCCTTCTCGGCGCAGATCAAGGAGCGCCGCGACTTCTCGGTCGGGCTGTTCGACGGCAAGGGCCGGCTGGTGGCGCAGGGGACGCATATCCCGGTCCATCTCGGCTCGCTGATGGGCGTGGTCGAAGGGTTGCTCAAGCGCTATCCGCGTGAGGAGATCCGCCCCGGCGACGCCTTCATCTCCAACGACCCCTATGCCGCCGGCGGCACCCATCTGCCCGATATCGCGGTCGGCACGCCGGTGTTCCAGGGCGATGAGCTGATCGCCTTCGTGGTCAATATCGGCCATCACACCGATGTCGGCGGCGCCGTGCCGGGCTCGACCTCGCCGACGGCCCGCTCGATCTTCGAGGAAGGGTTGCGCATCCCGGTGATGCGGGTCTGCCGCGAGGGCGCGGTCGACGAGGACCTGCTCAACCTGATCGCGCTGAATTCGCGCCTGCCGGAGGAGCGCCTGCTCGACCTGCGGGTCCAGATTGCGACCAATGCGCGGGGCTCCGATGCGGCGCTGGAACTGGTTCGCAGGATGGGCGTGGACGGCTTCAAGGCGCGTATCCATGACCTTCTCGCCTATACGAAACGCCGGCTCGACCTGCGCATCGCCGGGCTCGCGGCGGGAGCGCCCAGCCGCTTCACGGCCTGGCTCGACGATGACGGCCTGCCCGACGGCGAGATGGTGCCGCTTTGCGCCGCCGTCAGCGTCGAGGACGGCAAGCTCGTGATCGATCTCTCCGGCAGCGGGCCGGAGGCGCGTGGCGCGATCAACATTGCCGAGAACGCGCTCAGGGCCACGGCCTATTACTGCGTCAAGGCGCTGCTCGATCCCGAGCTCATGGCGAATTCCGGCATGATGGATTCGATCGTGCTCAGGGCGCCGGAAGGCACCATCGTCAATCCGCGTGCCCCCGCGCCGGTGGGCTCGCGCACCATCGCCTGCCAGCGTCTCGCCGGCGCGATCTTCGGTGCCTTCCAGCCGCTGGTCGATCCGGACACGCGGATCGCCTCGGCCTATGACGTGCTGCCCTCCTTCGGCTTCTCCGGCCACCGCCCCGAGAACGGCAGCTTCTATATCTGCGGCGAAACGGTCGGCGGCGGCGGCGGCGGGCGCTGCGACGGCGACGGCATGGACGGGGTCCATGTCCATGTCACCAACTCGCTCAACCTGCCGACGGAGGCGATGGAGAACGAATTCCCGCTGCATGTGGAGGAATACACACTGGTCCGGGATTCCGCCGGCTGCGGCCGCTGGCGCGGCGGCATGGGCATCGCCCGCACGGTGCGGGCGCTGCACGACAGGACCAATCTCGAGGCCCGCTCGGACCGGCACAAGGCCGGCGCGCCCGGGGCGGAAGGCGGCGGGCCCGGTGGCGTGGGCCGCGTCACCCGCAACCCCGGAACGGGACGCGAACAGGCGCTTCCCTCGAAGATCGCCCAGCTCCTGATCGACGCCGGCGAGACGGTGCGCATCGCCACGCCAGGCGGCGGCGGCTTCGGGAATCCGGCCGAGCGGCCGGTCGCGATGGTGGCAACCGATCTGCTCAACGACATCATGACCGAAGAGCACGCCCGGACCGGATATGGCGATGCGCTGGTCGACCAGGCCCTGACGCTTCTCCGGGAGGGACGTAGGAAGTCGGCTGCGTAGCCGATCGCGATCGCAGATCCCGCTGCTGCCGCAAGGCTCAGCGGGAAAGGCCGGCGTCTCCAACGAGTTTCGACGCATGTCGCGAGCGCCCTAGCGCTCGGGTCGAGGGCTTGGCTTCGCCGCGAAACCTATAACTTGAGGAATACCAATTCAGAAATTTCGACTTGGACTTATGGGTTGAAGATGGGGAGGCTGGCCCGGGCGCGGTGGAAAACCTTGTGCAATGCCGCCGATCCAGCCGGCCCGCAGCCTCGGAGGGGCGCTTCGGGTCGCAGGCGGGCAATGCCCCGCCGATGACAACCGGAGCCGGACGGGCTCATCCGCAATGGAATGATGGCTCTGCAGTTCGGCAGCCATGAAATTCCAACGAAAACAAAAAAGGAGAGGGTTATGGCGAACAATCGAAGCACGTCGGACGGACGGCATTTCGCGGCGAACCGTCGTCAATTCCTGCAGGGCAGTGCCGCGCTCGGTGCCGGCCTGCTCGTTCCCGCAGCCTTGTCGAAGGCCGCAAACGCAGCCGCCCCCGGTACGATCACCTATGCCTTGTCGGCCTATCCGCCGAACCTGCGCCCCTTCGACTGGTCCGGCCAGGCGGCGGTGACGGTCAAGGCCCTGATGTTCCGTGGGCTCCTCTGCTTCGACGAGAAGGGGGCCGTGCAGCCCGAACTCGCCGAGTCCTGGGAGCAGACCGATCCCCGAACCTATCGCTTCAAGCTCCGCCCGAACGCGACCTTCCAGAACGGCGAACCGGTGACGGCGGAGGACGTCAAGGCCTCGTTCGACGCCATTCGGGGTGCCAAGTCCACGGCCTATGTCCGGCAGGCCTTCCAGGCGGTCGAGACGATCACGGTCGAGGACCCGAAGACGGTCCGCATCGTGCTCAAGCAGCCGACGCCTTCCTTCATCCTGGCGCTGGCCGGGCAGATGGCGCCGATCGTCTTCGCCGGGAAGATGGACAATGCCGATGCGATGATCGGTGCTGGCCCCTACAGGCTGGAAAACTCGGAAAAGGGCGTATCGCTGACCTTCAAGGCGAGGACCGATTTCTACCGGCCCGGCCAGCCCGCGACCGAGACCGTCCGCTTCGTCGCCTACCCCGATGACAGCCTGCGCATCGCGGCCCTGAACGCCGGCGATGTCGACATCATCGAATATGTCCCATGGCAGAGCATGAAGGGTCTCTCGCAGACCAAGGGACTGACGCTCCAGAACTCGCTCGGCTCGTTCATGTACGTGGTCTTCAACCTGAAGGAGGGCCCGTTCACCGATCCGAAGGTGCGCCGCGCCGTGGCTCACGCCGTCAAGCGCGAGGATATCGTCAAGGCGGCTTTCTTCGGAGCCGGCAAGGTTCTGGATGGCGTGCCGCTGCCGGCCGGCTCTCCCTATGCCGTCCCGGAACTCGAGCATCTCTGGCCCTACGACCCCGACCGCGCCCGGAGCCTGCTGAAGGAGGCCGGCGCCCAGAACGTGCAGGCGACGCTGCTGGCAACCAGCACCTATGGCTTCCACAAGGACATCGCCGAGATCATGCAGCAGCATCTGGCAGCCGTCGGCATGCAGGTGAAGCTCAGCCTGCCGGAATGGGGCGTCCGGGTCAGCCAGGGCAATGAAGGGCGCTATCATTTCGCCATCAATGGCGGCGGGCCGGACCTGGGCGACCCCGACGACCTGACCGCCTTCTTCGGCTCCGGCTCCGATTCCTACCGCCGCTCCTTCGGCCTGTCGGACCCAAAGCTCGACGCGCTGCTGAACAAGGGCCGCCACGAGAGCGACACCGCCGCCCGCGTGAAGATCTATGCCGAGTTGCAGCGTGCGGTCGCCGACAGCGTTCCCGTCACCTTCCTCAATTTCCGGGCTCAGGGCTGGGGCGTGCGCGACCGGGTCAAGGGCTTCAAGGTGCTGTCGGACCAGATGAACAATCAGGTCGGCATGGCCTTCGACACCGCCTCGGCCGTCTGAGCGGGCAGAGGCAGAGAGCCGCATCATGCTCGCTTACATTGTGAAAAGATGCGCGGTGGCCGCCGTGATGATCTTCATGGTCGCCACCGCCGTGTTCATGATCCTGCATGTCGTGCCGGGGGATCCGGTCGAGGTCATGCTTTCGGCCGATGGCGGCAAGCCCGACCCCGCCGTCGCGGCCGAACTGCGCGCACGCCTCGGCCTCGACCGCCCGCTCGCGGAGCAGTATGCGAGCTATCTGTCGCGCCTGGCGCGCGGTGATCTCGGCAGGAGCTTCCTCGACAACGAGCCGGTCCTGAAGAACATCGCGCAGCGCCTGCCGCGCACGCTCGAACTGATCGGCGCGGCGACGCTCCTGTCCCTGCTCGTGGGGATCCCGCTCGGCGTGCTGGCCGCGCGCAACCGGGGTCGCGGGATCGACCGGGTGCTGGGCACCGCGACGAGCCTCGCCCTGTCGGTGCCGACCTTCGTGCTCGGCACCCTGTTCATCCTGGTGTTCGCGCTGCTGCTGCGCATCGCGCCGGCCGGTGGATTTGTGCCGTTCAGCCAGTCCCCGGCGACGCATCTCACCCTGCTGCTGATGCCGGCGGCGGCGGTCGCCGTCGGATTGTCGGCGATCATCATCCGGATGACCCGCTCCACCGTGCTCGACGTGCTCCAGCAGGACTGGGTGCGCACGGCGCGGGCGAAGGGCCTGCGGGAACCGCGCGTCCTGCGCCGCCATGTCGTGCGCAATGCGCTGGGGCCGGTCCTGACGGTGACCGGCCTCCAGATGGGCTCGATGCTCGGCGGCACCGTGCTCGTCGAGTTCATCTTCAACTGGCCGGGCATGAGCGGCTTCCTCGTCAGGGCCGTCGAGCACCGGGACTATCCCGAGGTCCAAGGGGTGGTGCTGGTCACGGCGACGCTGTTCATCCTGCTCAATCTCGTCGTCGACCTGCTCTATTCGGTTCTCGATCCGCAGGTGCGCGCGTCATGAACGACTTGCTCACCCTGTGGCGGAATCCCAAGGCGCGCCATCTCGCGCCGTCGCTGACCGCCCTGTCCATCCTGATCGTGATCGCCGTCCTGGCGCCGGTGATCGCTCCCTACGACCCCCTGACCCTGGATATCGGCGGGCGGCTGGCAGCGCCCTCGGTCGAACATTGGCTGGGCCAGGACGAGTTCGGCCGCGACGTCCTGAGCCGGCTGCTCTACGGCGCGCAGGTCTCGCTCAGCGTCGCTCTCGCGACCGGCGCGGTGGCCGCCCTCGTCGGCATCAGCGCCGGCATGATCGGCGGCTATTTCGGCGGCGTCGCCGAGGTGCTCACCGTCCGCACGGCGGAGTTCATGCTGTCCTTCCCGCCGATCCTGCTGGCCCTGCTCGTCATCGCCTTGACCGGCCCCGGCACGGCGACGCTGATCGTCACGCTCTCGGTCTTCTATGCGCCGGAATTCGCCCGGATCGCCTATGGCGAGGTCCGCGCCGTCAAGCAGAAGGAATATGTCGAGGCGATGCGCGCCATCGGAGCAGGCCCTTCCCGCATCCTCAGGCGGACCGTCCTGCCCAATATCGCCGCGCCGCTCTTCGTGCAGTTCTCGCTGGTCGTCGCCTCGGCGATCGTGGTCGAATCCGGATTGAGCTTCCTCGGGCTCGGCATCGTGCCGCCGACGCCGTCCTGGGGCCTGATGATCCGCGGCGCGCGCGCCTATCTGGAGATCAATCCGCTCGGCCTGGTCTGGCCCTGCGCCGCGCTGGTGACGACGATCTTCATCGTCAACGCGCTCTGCGACGCCGTCCGCGACGTGTTCGACCCCCGCACCACCAAGCTGAAGGGCCTGCCCGAGGGCAAGGAAGGCACGGGCGGCCCGCAGGGCCGGAGCGATGTCCACCTTCCCGAGGACGTCCAGCTCTCAGTCGCCGGGTTGCGGACCGAGTTTGCCACGCCGAACGGCGCCGTGGCCGCGGTGAAGGATATCTCCTTCGATCTCAGGCGCGGCGAGACGCTGGCGGTGGTCGGCGAATCCGGCTCCGGCAAATCGGTCACCAGCCTGTCGATCATGGGGTTGCTGCCGAAGGGCGTCGCGCGGGTCACCGGCGGGCGGATCGCCTTCGCGGCGAAATCGGGCCAGACCTACGATCTCGCCGATCTCCCGGACGAGACGGCCTGCTCGCTGCGCGGCAGCGACATCGCGATGATCTTCCAGGAGCCGATGACCAGCCTCAACCCGGTCTACCGGATCGGCGACCAGATCGCCGAGGCGGTCCTGGCGCATCGGGACTGCTCGCAGGCGGAAGCGCGCCAGCATGCCTTGGAGATGCTGCGGAAGGTCCGCATCTCGGACCCGGAGCGCCGCCTCGACCAGTTCCCGTTCGAATTGTCGGGAGGCATGCGCCAGCGCGTGATGATCGCGCTTGCTCTGGCCTGCAAGCCCAAGCTCCTGATCGCCGACGAGCCGCCCACGGCGCTGGACGTCACGATCCAGGCGCAGATCCTCGAACTCATCAGGGAGCTCCAGAAGGAAGAGGGCATGGCGATCCTCTTCGTCACCCACGACATGGGCGTGGTTGCCGAGATCGCCGACCGGACCGTCGTCATGTATAATGGCGAGGCGGTCGAAGCCGGCACCACCGCCGAGATATTCCGGCGGCCGCAGCATCCCTACACCAAGGCGCTGCTCGCAGCGGTGCCGAAGCTCGGCGCCATGAACGGCCGCGAACGGCCGATGCGCTTCCCGATCGTGGATCGCAGCACCGGCACGTCGGATGTTCCGACGGAGGTTCCGGACACCGTCAGGGACGACGGGCGCCCTCTCCTTCAGGTCAGCAACCTGACGACGCGCTTCCCGATCCGCTCCGCCATCCGCGGCCGGATCACGGGACGGGTGCACGCGGTCGAGAACGTCTCCTTCGACCTCCGCGCGGGCGAGACCCTGGCGCTGGTCGGGGAATCCGGCTGCGGCAAGTCAACCACGGGCCGCTCCCTGCTGCGGCTGGTCGAGCCGGAAGCCGGCTCGGTCCTGCTCGACGGCGTGGACGTGCTGAAGCTGGGCGCGGACGAACTGCGCGAGCAGCGCCGGCGCATCCAGATGATCTTCCAGGACCCGTTCGGCAGCCTCAATCCACGCGAGACGGTCGGCAGGGCGATCGCCGAGCCGCTCGTCATCCACGGTCTCGCCACGCCGGCCGAGGCCCGGGACAAGGTCGCGGACCTGCTGGAGCGGGTCGGGCTACAGGCCGACATGGCCCGCCGCTATCCTCACGAGTTCTCCGGCGGGCAGCGCCAGCGCATCTGCATCGCCCGCGCATTGGCGCTCGAACCGCGCCTGATCGTCGCCGACGAATCCGTCTCGGCGCTAGACGTGTCGGTCAAGGCCCAGGTGGTCAACCTGATGCTCGACCTGCAGGCCCAGATGGGCCTGAGCTATGTGTTCATCTCGCATGACATGGCGGTGGTGGAGCGTGTCAGCCACCGTGTCGCGGTGATGTATCTCGGCGAGATCGTCGAGATCGGACCCCGTGCCGCGATCTTCGGCAATCCGCAGCATCCCTATACGAAACGGCTGCTGGCAGCGGTGCCGATCGCGGACCCGAAGCGCCGCCACCAACCGCGGCCCGTCTCCAACGCCGAGATCAGAAGCCCGATCAGGCCGGCCGATTTCGAACCTCCGATCCGCCAGTACCGGACAGTCTCGCCCGGGCACTCGGTCATGGTCTGGGGAGACGAGTGGGCGCGCAAAGCAACATAGTTGCTCCGTTCGCGCCCGCCGCAGAAGGCATCCTAATCTGGCTTCAAAGAGCTAGGGCGTGCTCCGGTGCAATTTTGGATACGCCTGGAGCGGCCTCGATCATTCCCACTCGATTGTTCTCGTTGGATCTAGCGCATTGATTAAGAACGGAAAATTGTGCTCCACCTCAAGAACTTCCGTCATCCAGTCCGTGAGATAACCATGGCTCCTGATTTCCAAGGAGAATTTACCCGTTTCCAAAGTTTCCTGCTTTCGCCGACTATCGATATCGATCGGCCGGCACCGGTGGTCCCTCTCATGATTTTTTCAGGGGTATCGGTTGCTGAGCCATGCCCGGCTCCGAAGCGCGCAGTCGGCCCTATTCGTCGTGCGGCGCCTCGGCGTCGCCGCACCACACGCCGTTGAGGTCTGCTTCGTGCGAGAAGCGTCGCTTAGCTTAGGTCACCCCTACAACTCTGCCAACGCCACGAT
>JAEWKP010000032.1 GCA_023393655.1 Pseudomonadota bacterium
GCCGGGGCGGGCAGTCGCCGCGCGGTGGGTTCGGCCGGCAGGCGCCGCCCTGGCTCGCGGGGCCGCTCAAGGCATCGAGCGCGGTGACACAATCGCGCATGCTGGCGAAGCTGCGCGGCGAGGACCAGCGCGAGGCCTTCATCCTGCTGGCGCTGGCGAGCCATCCCGATCTCATTCTGCGCTGCGCCGACGAGATTGCAGAGCTGTCGCTGGACGGGATCGCGGCCGAGCGTTTCCGGCAGGCGCTGCTCGATTCCGTCGAGGGCACGCTCGACCGGGAGGTGCTGGCGAATCGGCTGGCGCAGCCGCGGGTCCGGGAAGCGCAGGGCCATCTGATGGCGGTCACAGGGCCGGCCGAGCGTCTGAAACTCGCGCAAGATGCTGATCCTGAATCGGTTTTTGACTCGATTCATCAGGCTCTCGTCTTGCATCATCGCGCGCGGACGCTAAATAGCGAGTTGAGAGCAGCCGAGCGCGCCTTGGCTGACGACGCGACCGAAGCCAATTTCGCCTGGATCAAGGACGTGAAGGCCCGCCTCGAGACGATCGAAGGCACTGAGGCCATGTCCGAGGATTGATTGCCCAGCGAAGGGTGGACGCGGGTCCGAGTGCGCGCAAGCTGTCGGGTGGTTCACGATTCGTCAACGACGTCTGGTGCCATCTGCGAGCAATGATTTGGGTGGGTGAGCGCGCCGGGCCTGCGGTCGCGCCGCCCTTTTATGCGTCGGTATATGGCTTTCTCGGCCAGAGCCGGCGCGAGTGCGGAGCGCTGATTGATGGCGACTAAAGCGAGCGAACGGGAAAAGACCGATCAGGTCGCGCCGGATGCCCCCCCGACTACCGACGGCCCGTTGCTCGACCTGACCGATCAGGCCGTAAGGCGGATGATCAAGCTGGCGAAGAAGCGCGGCTATGTCACCTATGACGAACTGAACGAAGTGCTGCCCTCGGAGGAGTTCTCCTCGGAGCAGATCGAGGACGTGCTCGGCCAGCTCAGCGAGCAGGGCATCAACGTCGTTGACAACGAGGACCCGGAAGCGGCCGGCGAGGAGCGCGCGGCCCGCAAGGACGGCGCCGACGAGGAGGAGCCCGAAGGCGGCGACATGGTCGACGCCTCGCGCCAGACCCTGCCGGTCGAGACCAAGCGCAACCTGGAGCCGACCGAGCGCACCGACGACCCCGTCCGCATGTACCTGCGCGAGATGGGCTCGGTCGAGCTGCTCTCGCGCGAGGGCGAGATCGCGATCGCCAAGCGCATCGAGGCCGGCCGCGAGGCGATGATCGCGGGCCTCTGCGAGAGCCCGCTGACCTTCCAGGCGATCATCATCTGGCGCGACGAGCTCGTCGACGGCAAGGTGCTGCTGCGCGACATCATCGATCTCGAAGCGACCTATGCCGGCCCCGACGGCAAAAACCCCGCCGTTGCCGGCGAGGAAGAGGCCGAGGAGAGCGAGCAGGCCGAGACTCCGGAGGGCGAGACCCCGCCGGACATGGACGACGACGACATGGAGAACAACGTGTCGCTCTCGGCCATGGAGGCCGAGCTCAAGCCGCGCGTGCTCGAAACCTTCAACGCCATCGCCGACGACTACAAGAAGCTGCGTCGCCTGCAGGACCAGGACATCGCCAACCGGCTGGAGAACACCAAGCTCTCGCCGTCGCAGGACCGCAAATACAAGAAGCTCAAGGACGACATCATCACCGCGGTGAAGTCGCTCTCGCTCAACAACAACCGCATCGAGGCGCTGGTCGAGCAGCTCTACGACATCAACAAGCGCCTGATCGGCCATGAGACGCGCCTGCTGCGCCTCGCCGAGAGCTACGGCGTCGGCCGCGAGGACTTCCTCAAGCAGCATGTCGGCGGCGAGCTCGATCCGAAATGGGTTCTGCGCGTCTCCAAGCTCGGCTCGCGCGGCTGGAAGGAGTTCGTCGCGGCGGAGCTGGAGCGGATCAAGCAGCTGCGCGAGGAGGTGCACACGCTCGCCTCCGAGACCGGCCTGGAGATCCAGGAGTTCCGCAAGATCGTGCTGATGGTCCAGAAGGGCGAGCGCGAGGCCCGTCAGGCCAAGAAGGAGATGATCGAGGCGAACCTGCGTCTCGTGATCTCGATCGCCAAGAAGTACACGAACCGCGGCCTGCAGTTCCTCGACCTGATCCAGGAAGGCAATATCGGCCTGATGAAGGCGGTCGACAAGTTCGAGTACCGCCGGGGTTATAAGTTCTCCACTTACGCTACATGGTGGATCCGGCAGGCGATCACCCGCTCGATCGCCGACCAGGCCCGCACGATTCGCATCCCGGTCCACATGATCGAGACGATCAATAAGATCGTGCGGACCTCGCGCCAGATGCTGCACGAGATCGGCCGCGAGCCGACCCCGGAGGAGCTGGCCGAGAAGCTGGCCATGCCGCTGGAGAAGGTGCGCAAGGTCCTGAAGATCGCCAAGGAGCCGATCTCGCTGGAAACCCCGATCGGCGACGAGGAGGATTCGCATCTCGGCGACTTCATCGAGGACAAGAACGCGATCCTGCCGATCGACGCGGCGATCCAGTCGAACCTGCGCGAGACGACGACCCGCGTGCTGGCCTCGCTCACCCCGCGCGAGGAGCGCGTGCTGCGCATGCGCTTCGGCATCGGCATGAACACCGACCA
>JAEWKP010000081.1 GCA_023393655.1 Pseudomonadota bacterium
AGGCCGGCGAGATGGTCGAGTTCCCCGGCGGCATCCGCGGCATGGCGCTGAATCTTGAAAGCGACAATGTCGGCGTCGTTATCTTCGGTTCCGACCGCGACATCAAGGAAGGCGACACCGTCAAGCGGACCGGCGCCATCGTGGACGTCCCGGTCGGTCCGGAACTGCTCGGCCGCGTCGTCGATGCGCTCGGCAACCCGATCGACGGCAAGGGCCCGATCAACGCCAAGCAGCGCGCCCGCGTCGACGTCAAGGCGCCCGGCATCATTCCGCGCAAGTCGGTGCATGAGCCGATGTCGACCGGCCTCAAGGCCATCGACGCCCTCATCCCGGTCGGCCGCGGCCAGCGCGAGCTCGTCATCGGCGACCGCCAGACCGGCAAGACCGCCATCATCCTCGACACCTTCCTGAACCAGAAGCCGATCCACGACAACGGCCCGGACCAGGACAAGCTGTACTGCGTCTACGTCGCTATCGGCCAGAAGCGTTCGACGGTTGCCCAGTTCGTCAAGGTTCTCGAAGAGCGCGGCGCCCTTCAGTACTCGATCATCGTTGCCGCAACGGCCTCCGACCCGGCGCCGATGCAGTATCTCGCTCCGTTCGCCGGCTGCGCGATGGGCGAATATTTCCGCGACAACGGCAAGCACGCCCTCATCGGCTATGACGACCTTTCCAAGCAGGCCGTCTCCTACCGCCAGATGTCGCTCCTGCTGCGCCGCCCGCCGGGCCGCGAAGCCTATCCGGGCGACGTCTTCTATCTGCATTCGCGTCTGCTCGAGCGCGCCGCAAAGCTCAACGACGAGATGGGCGCCGGCTCGCTGACCGCTCTGCCGGTCATCGAAACCCAGGGTAACGACGTTTCGGCGTTCATCCCGACCAACGTGATCTCGATCACCGACGGCCAGATCTTCCTTGAGACGGACCTGTTCTACCAGGGTATCCGCCCGGCCGTGAACGTCGGTCTGTCGGTTTCGCGCGTGGGCTCTTCCGCTCAGATCAAGGCGATGAAGCAGGTTGCCGGCTCGATCAAGGGCGAGCTTGCCCAGTACCGCGAAATGGCCGCCTTCGCCCAGTTCGGCTCGGACCTCGACGCCGCCACACAGCGCCTCCTGAACCGCGGCGCGCGCCTGACCGAACTCCTGAAGCAGCCGCAGTTCTCGCCGCTGAAGACGGAAGAGCAGGTTGTGGTGATCTTCGCCGGCGTCAACGGCTATCTCGACAAGCTGCCCGTCGCCGATGTCGGCAAGTTCGAGCAGGGCCTGCTCGGCTACATGCGGTCGGAAGGCAAGGGGATCCTCGACACGATCCGCACCGAGAAGGCGATCAGCGACGACACCAAGGGCAAGCTCAAGGCCGCCCTCGATGCCTTCACCAAGACCTTCGGCTGAGGCTGACGGTTCCAGCCCTGCGCGCCAGCCCGGCGCGCGGGTGTCCCGAATTTGGATTTGACGCGTGATCCGCCCAGGAGATTTCCCGGGAGATCATGTTACAGGACGGAAAACGGATGCCTTCACTTAAGGATCTGAAAAACCGGATCGCCTCCGTCAAGGCGACGCAGAAGATCACCAAGGCGATGAAGATGGTCGCCGCGGCGAAGCTTCGGCGTGCCCAGGAAGCGGCCGAGGCCGCCCGGCCCTATTCGCAGCGCATGAGCGCCGTTCTCGCCAACATCGCCCAGGCTGTCGGCCAGGACGATTCGGCGCCGCGTCTGATGACCGGCACCGGCAAGGACCAGGTTCATCTGCTCGTCGTCTGCACGGCCGAGCGTGGCCTTTGCGGCGGCTTCAACTCGCAGATCGCGCGTCTTGCCCGCGACCATACCCGCAAGCTTCTGGCAAGCGGCAAGACGGTCAAGATCATCTGCGTCGGCAAGAAGGGGTTCGATATCCTGCGCCGCGAATTCGCGTCGCTGATCATCGATCGCGTCGATCTTCGCGAAGTCAAGCGCATCGGTTTCGAGAACGCGGACCAGATCGGACGCAAGGTCATCGGCCTGTTCGAGAAGGGCGAGTTCGACGTCTGCACGCTGTTCTATTCCGAGTTCAAGTCGGTCATCTCGCAGGTGCCGACCGCGCTCCAGCTCGTCCCGGCTTCCGCTCCGGCGGCCGTCGTCGAGACGAACGGTGCATCGGCCATCTACGACTACGAGCCGGATGCCGGCGCGATCCTCGGCGATCTCATCCCGCGCAACATCTCCGTGCAGATCTTCCGGGCTCTGCTCGAGAATGTCGCCGGCGAGATGGGCGCCAAGATGAGCGCCATGGACAACGCGACCCGCAATGCCGGTGAAATGATCAACAAGCTGACGCTCAACTACAACCGTCAGCGTCAGGCTCAGATCACCAAGGAACTCATCGAAATCATCTCGGGCGCTGAAGCGCTCTAAGGACCAGGACAAAGAGGGTAAGATACATGGCTAAGGCAGCTACCCCGAAGGAAACCGCAGCGGAAAAGAAGCCGGCTGCTCGCAAGCCGGCAGCACGCACCGCTGCTGCAACCAAGGCAGCCGCTCCCGCAGCTGTCGCCGCCGGTGCAACCGGCCGCGTTACCCAGGTCATCGGCGCCGTCGTCGACGTCGCGTTCGAGGGCGAACTGCCCCTGATCCTGAACGCGCTCGAAACCGACAACAACGGCAACCGCCTCGTTCTCGAAGTCGCCCAGCACCTCGGCGAGAACACCGTCCGCACGATCGCCATGGACTCGACCGAAGGTCTCGTCCGCGGCCAGCCGGTCGTCAACACCGGCGCTCCGATCTCGGTTCCGGTCGGCGACGAGACCCTCGGCCGCATCATGAACGTCATCGGCGAGCCGGTCGACGAAGCCGGCCCGCTGGTCACCGCGCACAAGCGCGCCATCCACCAGGACGCCCCGGCCTATGTCGAGCAGTCCACGGAAGCGCAGATCCTCGTCACCGGCATCAAGGTGGTCGACCTTCTCGCGCCTTACGCGAAGGGCGGCAAGATCGGCCTTTTCGGCGGCGCAGGCGTCGGCAAGACCGTTCTCATCATGGAACTGATCAACAACGTCGCCAAGGCGCATGGTGGTTACTCGGTGTTCGCGGGCGTCGGTGAACGCACCCGCGAAGGCAACGACCTCTACCACGAAATGATCGAATCCGGCGTGAACAAGCTCGGCGGCGGCGAAGGCTCCAAGGCCGCGCTCGTCTACGGCCAGATGAACGAACCGCCGGGTGCCCGTGCGCGCGTCGCCCTGACGGGTCTGACGATCGCTGAAGACTTCCGCGACAAGGGCCAGGACGTTCTGTTCTTCGTCGACAACATCTTCCGCTTCACGCAGGCCGGCTCCGAAGTGTCGGCTCTGCTCGGCCGCATCCCGTCGGCCGTGGGCTACCAGCCGACGCTCGCCACCGCCATGGGCCAGATGCAGGAACGCATCACCACCACGACCAAGGGCTCGATCACCTCGGTCCAGGCCATCTACGTTCCCGCCGACGACTTGACCGACCCGGCGCCGGCAACCTCGTTCGCCCACCTCGACGCCACGACGGTTCTGTCCCGTTCGATCGCCGAAAAGGGCATCTACCCGGCCGTCGACCCGCTCGACTCGACCTCGCGCATGCTCGACCCGATGGTTGTCGGCGAAGAGCACTACGAAGTCGCCCGCAAGGTCCAGACGACCCTGCAGCGCTACAAGGCTCTCCAGGACATCATCGCCATCCTCGGCATGGACGAACTGTCGGAAGACGACAAGCTGGCCGTTGCACGCGCCCGCAAGATCGAGCGCTTCCTGTCCCAGCCGTTCTTCGTGGCCGAAGTCTTCACCGGTTCGCCGGGCAAGCTCGTCGCTCTCGAAGACACGATCAAGGGCTTCAAGGG
>JAEWKP010000069.1 GCA_023393655.1 Pseudomonadota bacterium
CGCCGGAGAAGGGTCGGATGGTGCCGTCCTCGGCGGCAGCGCTCTCGATCAGCCGCAGCGAAGTGGTGCCGACGCAGATGATCCGCCCGCCTTTCGCCTTCACGGCGTTGAGCGCGGCGGCGGTCTCAGCCGAGACGGTGCCCCATTCGGCATGCATGCGGTGGTCGTCGGTATCATCCGCCTTGACCGGCAGGAAGGTGCCGGCGCCGACATGGAGCGTGACGAAATGGCGCGAGACGCCATGCGCTTCCAACGCAGCGAAAAGCTCGGGCGTGAAATGCAGCCCCGCTGTCGGTGCCGCGACCGCCCCGTCTTCGCGGGCATAGGCGGTCTGGTAATCCGTGGTGTCGGCGCTGTCGGCCGGGCGCTTGCCGGCAATATAGGGCGGCAGCGGCAATTCGCCGAGCCGCGCGATCGCCTCATCGAGATAGGCGCTGGTCAGGCTGAACCGGAGCTCAACCTCGCCGCCCTCGCTCTTGGCTAGCACCTCGGCCTGCAGCCGGCCGAGCTCGCAGGCGTTGCTGGCGCCCTCGGCATCGAAGATTACTGTCTCGCCAATGCTGAGCTTCTTGGCCGGGCGGGCGAAGGCGAGCCAGCGATCCTCGCTCTCGCGCTTATGGAGCATGATCTCGACACGGGCCGAATCCGCGCCGCGATAGCGCCGACCGCGCAGGCGCGAAGGGATGACGCGCGTATCGTTGAGGACGAGCGCATCACCCGGTTGCAGCAGCGAGACGAGATCGCGGATGCTGCGATCTTCGAGCGGCTCAGCCGCATCCGGTCTGACGACCAGCAGCCGCGCCGCATCGCGCGGGCTTGCGGGCCTCAGCGCGATCCGGTCCTCAGGCAGGTCGAAATCGAAGAGATCGACGTTCATGATCTGCGGCTTGTTTCTTTTTCTTACGCCGCGCAGATCGTCCCGCTCGGCGGCGTCATTCTCGGGCTTGACCCGAGAATCTCATGACGAGCGGGCACTGGTTTCCGAGATGCTCGGGTCAAGCCCGAGCATGACGGAGGTTTCGAGGCTCGCCTTCTTGCGAACCGATCAGGCCGCGTCGGCCTGCACCTTCATCGAGACGATGGAGTCGGGATCGCGCACGGGCTCGCCGCGCTTGATCTTGTCGACATTGTCCATGCCTTCAACGACCTGGCCCCAGACGGTGTACTGCTTGTCGAGGAAGCGGGCATCGTCGAACACGATGAAGAACTGGCTGTTGGCCGAGTTCGGGTTCTGGGCGCGGGCCATCGAGCAGATGCCGCGGACATGCGGCTCGGCGTTGAACTCCTGCTTCAGGTCCGGATAGCTCGAGCCGCCGGTGCCGGTGCCATGCGGGCAACCGACCTGGGCCATGAAGCCGTCGATGACGCGGTGGAAGACGATACCGTCATAAAAGCCCTCGCGGGCGAGCAGCTTGATGCGCTCGACATGGCCCGGCGCGAGATCGGGACGCAGCTTGATCACCACCTTGCCCTTGGTGGTTTCCATGACGAGGGTGTTCTCGGGATCGAGGGACATCAGGTCTGCCTTTCATTGAGCCGCGCGCGGCCGTGGAAGCGGATGGTGAAGGGTCGCCCCGCGATACTCGCTCCGAGCCCCGCCGACAACCTCATCGGCGTGCAGGAGCGGATCGCGGCGACGGCGGAGTCGCTGAAGCGCTGCTGGAATGCGGCATCGCCGCGCCGGGTCTCCCAGGTGACCCGCGGCTGGCCGAACAGGCTGCCGTCGCGCCGGAGACTGAAACGCAACGAAACCATCGCGCCCGTCAGGTCGCCGGGAAGCGGCGGCGGGCTCCAGCAACGCCGCACGGCCGGGGCGATCTCGTCGAGCCGGTCGACGGTTTCCATGCCGTCAGGCGACTTGTCAGGGGTGACCTGGCCGATCAGGCCGATCTCACCGGCGCCTTGCAGAACGCGCGGTGAACCGAGCCTGCGCTGGTCGAGGCCGGGAATGTCATCGCCCCTGAAGGGGCCGCCGACACCCGGATTGTAGCGCTGGCCGCTCTGCGGCGGCAGGATCGGGTTCTGCGAGCCCGAAGGCGGTGGCAGAACCGGATTCTGCGAGCCGGAGGGCGGCGGCAGGCCGAGATCGCGCGTCTCCTGCGCGAGCGCTCCGTCCAGGCCAAGCACCAGAGCGATCCCGATCAGGGCCGTCCGAAGCATCGCCGCACCCTCCCCGGCTCGTCCTGCCCGCTTTGACCCGACTTACTTCGCGTCGGCCTGCATGCGCATGCGGACGATCTTGTCGGGGTTGCTCACCTGGCCGTTATTGGCGCTGGAGCCCTTCTTGATCTTGCGCACGGCATCCATGCCGGAGACGACCTCGCCGAACAGCGTGTACTGGCCGGTCAGCGAGCCGCAACCCTCGTAGCAGATGAAGAACTGGGAATTGGCCGAATCCGGCGACTGCGAACGGGCCATGCCGAGCGAGCCGACCTTGTAGGGCGTGGGCGTAAATTCGGCGGGCAGGTTCGGCAGGTCGGACTTGCCGGTGCCGGTGCCGGTCGGGTCGCCGGTCTGGGCCATGAAGCCGTCGATGACGCGGTGGAAGACGATGCCATCATAGAAGCCGCGCTTCACCAGCGCCTTGATCTGGGCGACGTGTTTCGGCGCGAGATCCGGCCGCAGGCGGATCGTCACGGGGCCATCCTTCGTCTCGAGGATGACGGTGTTTTCCGGATCGGCCTTCGGCGTCTGCGCCTGGGCGAAACCGAACGAGGCGACGACGGCAAGGGCGGCGAGCGAGCTGCGCAGCATGAAGATCTCCATGGCCGCCGGCGAGCCCGGCGGATGCCGGTCGATAGCCTTATCCTTTGACCGGAACAAGGCATCGCATCGATACGCGCCTGCCCTTGCTGCACCGCACAAGTGCAAGAAAGACTAATCTTGCAAAAATTCCAGGCTGACGCTGCCTAAACTGGTGACAGAGCCGTCACAATCGGCTAATCCTTCCGGCGCTGGGAGCGCTTTGCCAGTCGAAGCGCTGCGGACCAGGTCTTGGGAGGAACAAACGCCCGCCTTGCAAAATGAGTTGCACGCTTTTCGGAGACGTGCGCCGGTGCAGCGGTAAAAGCGGACTATCAAAGGCAAGGCATCGGCCTTGCCTTTTTTCTTGGGCGGTGCCCCGCGCAGGGGACTTGACTGAACAGTCCCCTTGTCATTCCGGGACTTCGCCCTCGGGTCCGGCCTTTGGCCGACCCAAGGACAAACTCCGCGAAGAGCCCGGAACCCGCGGCTTGGCGAGCTCGGCCTCATTGATGCGTGACACCCGGTCGTGGCTTCCGGGTTCGCCCTTCGGGCGACCCGGAATGACAGTGTTGTGGCGGCCCGCTTCAAGCAATGCCGGCCGCCTGGGATCGCCAGATTTGCCCACTTCCGGCTTCCGCCGACAGATCGAGCACGACGACGGTCCCTCCCCTGATGCGCCGCCGCAGGCTGTTGATATGGCCCGAAGCGATGCAGAGTCCGCCTTGATCATGGAGCGCTTGCAGGCGCATCCGTGACAGCCCCAGTTCGGAGGCCAGCAGGCGATCGAGGCGCAGGCTGGCCGGAAACGGGACCGTCAACTCGATCTCCAGATGCGTCCAGTCGCAAGCTTCGGACAGGATATCCTTGTCGATATCGCATTCCGGAAACTCGTCGATGCGCTGCGCCTTGCGCCGCAAGGCGTCGAGATTAAACGCTTCCGCCCGGATCCAGAGCGGATCATTGGACTGAAGCGCCGCGAGGATGCGGGGCTCGATGTCGCGGATGTTCCGCCGCTCGAAGATCGTGCGGTTCCAGGTCTTGTCGCAATCGACGCATCGGTAGATCAGCCAGGCGTCGAGGCTGCGGCCATTGGCGTTGAGCCGGGCTTTTCCGCTGGCGCGGAAGGCTCTCGGCCCACCGCAGCCATTGCAGGATATCCAGGGTTGGGGAGGGATTTGCGGCGTAATGGTCCATCGGACCCGAAGTTTCGCGCACATAGCAGTCTTGGTCTTCCATTCGGAAGTTCACCAAGATGGCGCGTGAGAAACCCTTGTCGGGCGCGGAGTGGCGGTGCTTCAGGTGGTCGAAGAGCAGAGGCAGCGGGAGCTGTCCTGGCACGGTGGAACAATGCCAAACCGGTCTCTCGCCACCACCCGACGAACGTATTCATACGCCGATGGCAGGCCGCCACCGGACAGTACGGGTGAACTGGATTGAGACCGGACTTACTTAGGCAAAGCCTACCTCGACGCGCCAACGCTCTTCGACGCCAGCGATAGCAGGCGATCCGCGTCAGCGGGAGCCATGCGCCGCCTGAAGCAGGAAGAACCGCGCGGCATGAGATAATTCTGCAACGTCGCACCCAGCCGCCGAATGCGCTCGGCGCGAAGCCTTTTCAGATGTCGTAGGTCACCCAGAGATACCAGACACCGGCGAAGATCACCGCCGCGATCAGCGAGGTGATGACGGCCTTCTTCAGCAACCCGGGGAATACGGGCGCGCCAGGTTCGGTGCCGGCCACGACCTCGCCAGCCTCGTGCTGGCTGCGGATGCCGAAGGGCAGCACCGCGAAGAGCGTGATCCACCAGATCACGAAATAAAGGGCGAGGCCGCCGACGATATTCATGCTGAGGCCCCCGCGAGCGCGATGCAGGAAAAAGCGACCTTCGCCTCGGTCGGCACGCCGAAGCGCGCGGTGTGACGGGCCGGCAGGCCACCGGGGAAATGCTTGACGTATTCGGCGTTGCAGGCGGCGTAGTCGGCCGGGTCGGTGATCAGCATCGTCATCTGCACGACGCGGTCGAGGGAACTTCCCGCCTCCGCCAGGATCTCGGCGATGCGGCCGAGCGCATTGCGGACTTCATCGGCGGGTGTCGCGCCGCGATGGACGCCGCGCGCCGGGTCATGCGGCGCCGAATGGCCGGAGACGAAGACGAGGCCGCCCGCGACGGTCGCGGCGCTGAAGGGGCGTGGCGAGCCGGCTTCCGGCTGGCCGAGAAAAGCGATGGCGGTCATCGTCGTCAGGCCTGTTCGAGCTCGACCAGCGTGCCGAGGAAATCCTTGGGGTGCAGGAACAGCACCGGCTTGCCATGAGCGCCGATGCGCGGCTCGCCGGAGCCGAGCACGCGGGCCCCTTGCGCCTTCAGCCGGTCGCGCGCCGCGAGGATATCGTCGACCTCGTAGCAGATATGGTGGATGCCGCCATCGGCGTTGCGCTCGAGGAACTTGGCGATCGGCGAATCGGCGCCGAGCGGCTCCAGCAACTCGATCTTGGTGTTCGGGAGTTCGACGAAGACGACGGTGACGCCATGCTCCGGCTCGGGCTGCGGCTGCGAGACGCGCGCCCCGAGCGTATCGCGATAGAGCGCCGTCGATGCTTCGAGGTCCTTCACCGCAATGGCGACGTGGTTCAGGCGTCCGATCATCTTCATCCTCTCCGGCGTGGCCGTGCAGCCTTTCTACACCTCGATCACCAGCGCATGCACCAGCGGCTTCTTGCCCCACTCGTCGTTGACCGCGCTGCGCACGCCGCGCTCCAGCGCGTTGCGCAGGGCTTCGGGATCGCGGCGGCGGGCCTTCGGGATATTGTCGATGAGATCGCCCACGGTATCGGCGACATATTCGTCGAAATCGATGCCGCCCAGCGTGCGCGGCGGCAGGCCGAGCACCGCGATCTCAGGCTCGCCGGCGATACCGCCCTTGTCGTCGATGGCCACCGCGATCGAGACGATGCCGGCGAAGGACAGGCGGCGACGCTCCTGAACGGTCTTCTCGAGAGCGTTCACCAGCAGCGAACCGTCCTGATAGAGCCGGCCATGCCGGACCTCGTCGACCTTGCGGGCGCCCTCTCCCGTGATCGCGACCACGTCGCCATTGCCGGCGCGCAGCACATGCTTGACGCCGAGGCTCCTGGCGAAGGTTTCATGCTCGGCGAGATGCAGGTCCTCGCCATGGGCGGGGATCGCGATCTGCGGCTTCAGCCAGCCATAGAGCCGGGCCATCTCCTCGCGGCGCGGGTGACCGGAGACATGGACCAGATGCGTCCTGTCGGTGATGATCTCGATCTTGTCGCGGGCGAGCGCGTTCAGGATATTGCCGACCGACTTCTCGTTGCCGGGAATGGTGCGCGACGAAAAGATCACGCGGTCGCCGGGCGAGAGCGCAATTTCGGGATGGTCGTCCGAGGCGATGCGCGAAAGCGCGGCGCGCGGCTCGCCCTGGCTACCGGTGACCAGCGCCACGACCTTGTCGCGCGGCAGGTAGCCATAGGCATCGACCGCGCGGAAGCCGGGGATGCCGTCGAGATAGCCGCATTCGCGGGCGACGTCGATGACACGATCCATGGCACGACCGACAACCACGACCTCGCGCTGATCGGCCATCGCCGCCTCGGCGACGGCGCGCAAGCGTGCCACGTTCGAAGCGAAGGTGGTGACCGCGACGCGGCCCGGCGCCGAGTGGATCAGCTCCTTCAGCTTGGCGGCGACATCGGCCTCGCTCGGGCTGATGCCGTCGCGCATGACATTGGTCGAGTCGCAGACCAGGGCCAGAACGCCCTCCTCGCCGAGTTCGCGCAGGCGCTTCTCGTCGGTCGGCAGGCCAACCTGTGGCGTCGGATCGATCTTCCAGTCGCCGGTATGGACGACAAGGCCGGCGGGCGTGCGGATGGCGAGCGCGTTCGATTCCGGGATCGAATGCGCCACGGGCACGAATTCGATGTCGAAGGGGCCGAGCGTGATCGCCCCGCCCTGCGGCACGACATTGATGTCGACACTCGGTGCGCCGGGCTCCGACAGGCGGCGCGTGGCCAGCAGGCCGGCGGCGAAGCGCGTGCAGTAGACCGGGGCGCGCAGCGAGGGCCAGAGCGCCGCGAGAGCGCCGATATGGTCCTCATGGGCGTGGGTAATGATGATGCCCAGCAGGTTCGCCCGCTCCTCGATGATGTAGCGCAGGTCGGGCAGGACGATATCGACGCCCGGCGCCTCCGGCCCGGCGAAGGACAGGCCGCAATCGACCAGGATCCACTTTCGTCGCCCTTCCGGCCCGAAGCCGTAGAGAGCGGCGTTCATGCCGATCTCGCCGAGGCCGCCGAGGGGAACGAAAACGAGCTGGTCGGAGGAGCGGGTCACTGGCAATCCTGATTCTGGCAATGGCTTGATCTATGCCGCGTGATGGCAAGGAGCCCTAGCACGCCCGCGATGTCGCCTCCAGATCGATGGAGGCCGTGCAATGGCAGGATCAGGCGGGCGGGCCGAAGAAGAGGTCGCCGGCATCGATGACGCGGCGGCCGGTTTCTGTTTCGAGTTCGAGGCGCCCGGTCGGATCGAGACCGATGAAGATGCCGGCGAGCGGCCCTTCGGGCAGGCGGACGGTGATGGTCTCGCCGAGAAAGGCGGCGCGCTCCAGCCAAGCGGCACGGGTTGGGCCGAAGCCACCGGGCTGCGACCAGATGGCGAAGCGCTGGGCGAAGGCATCGCTCAGACCGGTCAGCATGGCCTCGACATTGGCCTGCGGCGACACGGCCTTGAGGAAGGTCGCCGGATAAGGCGTATCCGTCGGGCAGGAGGTGATGTTGACACCGCAGCCGACGATGACGTTGAAGCGCCCTGCCCGGCTCTCGCCCTCCAGCAACAGGCCGGAGGTCTTGGCGCGGTCGAGCAAGAGGTCGTTCGGCCATTTCAGCCTGAGGCCGGATGCGGCCGGCCCGAGCAGCCTCGTGGCGGCATCGTGCAGAGCCAAGCCTACGACGAAGCCGAGCTGCGGCGCCAGGGCCGGCTCGCACGGATCGGTCAGCAGCAGACTGGCGTAGAGATTGCCGGGGGGCGAGCCCCATTGCCGGCCATGGCGGCCCCTGCCTGCGTTCTGACTGCGGGCGACGATCCAGAGCCTGCCCGGTTCGCCCTGATCGAGCGCGCGACGGGCCTCCTCCATGGTGGAGCCGACCTCGTCGCGGACGATCAACCGATAGCCCGCGACGCGGGCGGCCTCACCGAGCATGGGGGTTGGTCCACGCCGTCATGCTCGCCCTTGTGGCGAGCATCCACGTCTTGAACACGATCTTCGACCAGCGAAGACGTGGATGGTCGGGACAAGCCCGACCATGACGGGGAGGCGTCAAAACAGCGACTTGGCCGCAGCGGCCGCCGAGTCGAAGAGCGGTGCCGGCACCAGCGAGAGCACCAGCACGAAGAGCGCCGAGATCAGCAGCACGGTGCGCACGCCGAGATCCGACTTCTCGAAGGCCGGCTTCGGCTCGTCGAAATACATCACCTTGACGAGGCGCAGGTAGTAGTAGGCGCCGACGACGCTGGTCAGCACGCCGATGACAGCGAGCACATAGAGCTTGGCGTTGATCGCGGCCAGGAAGACGTACCACTTGGCCCAGAAGCCGGCGAGCGGCGGGATGCCGGCGAGCGAGAACATCATCATCGCCATCGCGAAGGCCATCCAGCCATTGGTGCGGGACAGGCCGGCAAGCTCCGAGATGTCCTCGACCAGCTTGCCGTCGCGGCGCATCATCAGCACGCAGGCGAAGGCGGCGAGCGTCGTGGCGAGATAGATCGCCATGTAGGTCATCACGCCCTGCACGCCCTCGGCCGTGCCGGCAGCGAGGCCGACCAGCGCATAGCCCATGTTGGCGATCGAGGAATAGGCGAGCAGGCGCTTGATGTTGCGCTGGCCGATCGCGGCGAAGGCGCCGAGCGCCATCGAGGCGATCGAAATGAAGACGATGATCTGGCGCCAGTCATGGATCGCGCCCGGGAAGGCGCCGATGAAGACACGGATCACCATCGCCATGGCGGCCATCTTGGGCGCCGAGGCGAAGAAAGCGGCGACCGGGGTCGGCGCGCCCTCGTAGACGTCGGGCGTCCACATGTGGAACGGCACGGCCGAGATCTTGAAGGCGACGCCGGCCGCGATGAAGACGATGCCAAAGATCAGGCCGATGCCGGCATGGCCGCCGGCGGTCGCAGCCGCGATGCCGGGGAAGGTGACGGTGCCGGTGAAGCCATAGACCAGCGAGCCGCCATAGAGGAGCATGCCGGAGGAGAGCGCGCCGAGCACGAAATACTTCAGGCCGGCTTCCGTCGAGCGGGCATTGTCGCGATCGAAAGCGGCGACGACATAGAGCGCCAGCGACTGCAATTCGAGGCCGACATAGAGGCTGATGAGATCGTTGGCCGAGATCATCATCATCATGCCGATGGTCGAGAGCACGACCAGGATCGGGAACTCGAAGCGCATCGTGCCCTGGCGGCGCAGCGTATCGGCCGAGAGCAGGAT
>JAEWKP010000077.1 GCA_023393655.1 Pseudomonadota bacterium
GGCCTTGCCCTTCGCCGGCATGCTGCTCTCGATCGCGCTCGGCCCGGTGCTGTTTCCGCATCTCTGGGAGCATCATTACGGCAAGTTCGCCGCCTTCTGGGCCGCGCTCACGCTGGTGCCGCTCGTCCTGCTGCGCGGCGCCGATCCCGCTCTGGGGGCGCTGCTCCATACGGCCCTGCTCGACTACATCCCTTTCATCATCCTGCTCTTCGCGCTCTTCACCATCGCGGGCGGCATCCTGATCTCCGGCAACCTGCACGGTACGCCGCTGACCAACACGGTCCTGCTGGCGATCGGCACGGCTTTGGCGAGCTTCGTCGGCACGACCGGCGCCTCGATCATCATGATCCGGCCGGTGCTCCGGGCGAATGACGACCGCCGCTTCAACGTCCATGTCGTCGTCTTCTTCATCTTCCTGGTCTCGAATATCGGCGGATCGCTGACGCCGCTCGGCGACCCGCCGCTCTTCCTTGGCTTCCTGCGCGGCGTCGATTTCTTCTGGACGACGACGCACCTGCTGCCCGAGACGGCTTTCGCGGTCGTGGTGCTGCTGGCGCTGTTCTACGCGCTCGACAGCTTCTTTTTCCGCAAGGAAGACGGCTATCCGAAGCTCAAGGACCCGACGCCGGATCGCGCCATCAAGCTCTGGGGCAAGGTCAATATCCTGCTGCTCGCCGGCGTCATCGCCGCGATCCTGATGTCGGCGAACTGGAAGCCGGGCGTCGCCTTCACCGTCCATGGCGTTCCCGTCGAGGGCCAGAACCTGCTGCGCGACGTCGCCCTGCTCGCCCTCGCCGGCCTCTCGCTCAAGCTCACGCCCGGCCCGGTCCGCGCCGGCAACGAGTTCACCTGGGGGCCGATCGTCGAGGTCGCCAAGCTCTTCGCCGGCATCTTCATCTGCATCATCCCGGTGCTGGCCATGCTGCAGGCCGGGAAGGACGGCGCCTTCGCGGCGCTGGTCGCGCTGGTCAGCAATGCCGATGGCAGCGCCAACACGGTCGCCTATTTCTGGCTCACCGGCCTGCTCTCCTCCTTCCTCGACAACGCGCCGACCTATCTCGTGTTCTTCGAGCTGGCGGGCGGCGATCCCAGGGCGCTGATGACGACCGGCGCGCTGACGCTGGCGGCGATCTCGGCCGGCGCGGTCTTCATGGGTGCGAACAGCTATATCGGCAATGCGCCTAACTTCATGGTCTACGCCATCGCCAAGGACCGGAAGGTGAAGATGCCGTCGTTCTTCGGCTACATGCTCTGGTCCGGCGCGATCCTGATCCCGCTCTTCGTGGTGCAGACGCTGCTGTTCTTCCGGTAGGAGAATGGTGCCATCCCGTGCGCGCCGCAGCATGCAATGCTGCTGCGCAGACACGGGACCGTTCTCCGAAAAGGGCGCTCCTCCGCGCGCGTTCCGAAAAGGCGCCTTATCCTGCACGCGGTCCCGTGTCTGCGCAGCGGCACTTCGCGCCGCAGCGCGCACGGGATGACAGCGGTGGTCAGGGCCGCCCGACCGGAACGCCCTCCCGGATCTTCTCCGAAAAATGCGGATCGTCAGGCGCGATGCTGCGCGATCGCTCGCTGATGCGGCCGAGGCGTGTGAGCTCGGCGAGCGGAATATCCTGCCGGATCGCGCCAGTATCCCGGAGATAGCCCGGCAGATAGCCGGAGAGGAGCACGCGCGGATCGGTCGGCAGCGGAAAGCGCCAGCCCGGCGTTACCGTCCCCGCGAGATGAAAGACCACCGTCGTGCAATTGGTCGTCAGCGTGTTGTACCAGCGCGGCTTGGCGGCGAGCGCGTTGATGTCATCGATATACGCGAGCAGAAGACCCCGCGCTTGCGCGGGCGTACTGCCAAGCCGGTAGAGGCGGACATCCTCCCCCCGCGCATGGGTCCGCAGCGCCACGATGTCGCGCTCGTCGGCGGCAACATAGGCCATCTCGTACCTGCGGAAGAAGCCGGCCAGTGCCGACCATTGCTCGCCCTTTTCGCGCCGGACCTCGATCGAGAAGGTCAGCGGCACGGCATCCGTGAAGGTGAAGCTCACCAGCAGGTGCGCGATCGCCTCGCCCGCCCAATAGCTCAGGAAGATGTCGGCGCCGCTCAGCTTCGACAGGTCGTAGCGCCGGGTCTCCCAGCGCTCGTCGTAATCGGTCTCGGTGCGCCAGCGGAAATCGCGAAGATTGGAGACGGTGATCACCTCGCCCTCGCGCGCGACGGTCGGCAGCTTGGCGAGCTCGGGAATCCAGTCGCGGTCATGCGAGGGCAGAAGGCTGCTCCACCATCCGAGCAGGCCGACGAAGACCATGGCGAAGCCTAGTGGTAGGCGCAGATCGCCCGTCCAGACGCCGATAAGCCCGGCGAATGCCGCGATGCCGAAGCCGATCGCGGCGACCGTCGCGGTCGTGCCCGACAGGCGGAACAGCAGGAAGCCGACGCTCCAGAGGGCGGTGCCAAGGATGACGAGGGTGAGGAGAAGTTTCAGCACAATGAAAAAGAGGCGGCTCATGGCCGCCTCTCGTAGCCGATTTCTCGGTGCATCCCAAACGCCGCCATCCCGGATCGGGCCTCCCGTCGGATGACAGGCGGATCTCAGGCCGCGAGGTAATTCGTCGGCGCCGCCGCCTTCACGGCGTCGTCGACATGGTCCTCGAACTTGGCGAAGTTCTTGGCGAACATGCCGACGAGGTTCTTCGCGGTCTCGGCGAAGGCGGCTTTGTCGGCCCAGGTCTTCACGGGGTAGAGGATATGCGGCTCGACGCCGGGCACCGAGCTCGGCACCGCGAAGCCGAAATAGGGGTCGCGGCGGAAATCGGCGCGGTTGAGCGAGCCGTCGAGCGCGGCCGAGAGCAGACGGCGGGTCACCCGGATCGGCATGCGCCGGCCGGTGCCGTACTGGCCGCCGGTCCAGCCGGTGTTGACCAGCCAGCAATCGACATGGTGCTTGTCGATGAAATCGGGCAGCAGATTGGCATATTCCGACGGATGCCGCGGCAGGAAGGGAGAGCCGAAGCAGGTCGAGAATTCCGGCTCGACGCCGGTCAGCCCACGCTCCGTGCCGGCGACCTTGGCGGTGTAGCCGGAGAGGAAGTGATACATCGCCTCGGCCGGCGTCAGCTTGGCGATCGGCGGCATCACGCCGAAGGCGTCTGCCGTCAGCATCACGATGTTCTTCGGGATGCCGGCCCGGCCAGTGCGCGAGGCGTTCGGGATGAAGTCGAGCGGATAGGCCGAGCGGGTGTTCTCGGTCTTGCTCTGGTCGTCGAAATCGACCTCGCGAGTCAGCGGGTCCATGACGGTGTTCTCGAGCACCGTACCGAAGCGCAGCGACGCCGCATGGATCATCGGCTCGGCTTCGGCCGAGAGGCGGATCGTCTTGGCGTAGCAGCCGCCCTCGAAATTGAAGATGCCGTCCTTCGACCAGCCATGCTCGTCGTCGCCGATCAGCGTGCGCTCCGGATCGGCGGAGAGCGTGGTCTTGCCGGTGCCGGACAGGCCGAAGAAGATCGCGGAATCGTCCTTCGGGCCGACATTGGCCGAGCAGTGCATCGGCACCACGCCCTTGGTCGGCAGGACGTAGTTCAGATAGGTGAAGACCGATTTCTTCATCTCGCCGGCATAGGCCGAGCCGCCGATCAGGACGATCTTGCGGGTGAAGTCGATGGCGACGACGGTTTCGCTGCGGCAGCCATGGCGCTTCGTGTCGGCCTTGAAGCTCGGCAGGTCGACGATCGTCATCTCCGGCACATAGGCGTTGATCTCGTCGCGCGGCGGCCGGATCAGCAGGTTGCGGATGAACAGCGAATGCCAGGCCATCTCGGTGAAGACACGGGCCTTGACGCGGTGGACGGGGTCGGCGCCGCCGTAGAGGTCCTGCGCGAACAGTTCCTTGCCTTCGGCATGGGTCAGGAAATCGGCCAGCAGCGTCTCGAAATGCTCTGGGCTCATCGCCTGGTTGTTGTCCCACCAGACCGTGTTCTCGGTCAGCGCGTCGCGCACCGTGAACTTGTCCTTGGGCGAGCGGCCGGTATGGCTGCCGGTATCGGCGCAGAGCGCGCCGCCGCGGGCGAGCTGGGATTCGCCCCGGTGCAGCGCCTCCTCGTAGAGCTGTGGTGCTTCCAGGTTCCAGTGCACGGCCTTGAGCTTGCGGAAGCCGAAGCCTTCGGCACCATGGGCGGCGTTGAACTGACCGATCGTGTCCACTGAATTCCTCCGGGGGCCGGCCATGCTGCGGGCGGCCCGTTGTCTTCACGAATGCGCCGGGGCCGGTGGCGGGGCCCAGCGTCGAAGGCGAGGCCTTGCGACCACGATGCTCTTTAAGGCGATGCGCGGCCTCGCTCAAGCCATTGAAAATGCCCGACCTCGCCGCGAGGTTTTCTAAATCGATTGAATTTCAACCTGTGGTAAATGGCCGCGTGTCTTCGCCGGGACCGGGCATTCAGACGGTTTGCGGGATGTCACGTCGCCTGGGAACGCGCCTTGGCTGCCAGTTCGGCAAGAATGCGCCGCAGGCCGCCAGGGCCATCCACAGAGGTCGGGAAAGGCAGGCGCAGCGCAGCGCTGCCGAGCGCCATGTCGAGCCCGTCCGGATCGAGCCCAATGGCCCGCCAGTCGCCGGGCTTCGCGCCGAGCAATCGCGTGGCATAGAGGCCGATCGCCTCGGCATGGTCCTCGTTCATATGGGCGACAGCGCCCGCCTCGATCTCGGCAAGGGCGGCGGCATGGGCCGGATCGCTCATGAGGTCGGCCGGTGTCGGCGCGAAGGCGCGGGCGAAGCCGCCGTTCAGGCTCGCGCCCTCGATCTCCAGGGCGAAGAAGCTGAAATCCGGGAAGTCGGCGTAGAGCGTCGATTTTGGCTGGCGTGCGAGATAGCGCCGGCGCATGCGCGCGCCTTCGTCCGTCTCGCGTTCGATCTTGCGGGCGCGGGTCTTCAGCGTGATCCGCGCATGGGCGAGCGGGTCGCCCTTCCCGCCGGGCGAGATCAGGAGCGAGGCGCGTGGATCATTGGCGAGATTGCCGGTATGGGCGGCCAGTCCCGAGATCAGGATAATCGGCGTGCCATCGATGTCGGTGGCGAGCCCGACCAGGCTCGCGGAGGGATGGCCATCGGGACCGAGCGTGGCGAGCGCGGCGGACCGCGCCTCGCGCAGCAGGCCCCTGGCCTCCGCGCGGACCGCCTCGTCCATCGGCTGGATCACGTCCTTGGTGGGGTTGGCCATGGAACCTCCCTGCGATTTCCGGCTTGTGATACGGGGACATAGGCAAATCGCCCCGCTCCGGCTAGATTGCCGCCATGCTTTGGCCTCTCTCCCGCGAGAGGGGAGCCCGTATATTGCAACGAGAAAAAGAGACGAAGGCCTTATGCCAACGATTGCGCTGGTCGATGACGACCGCAACATCCTGACGTCGGTTTCGATCGCCCTCGAGGCCGAGGGCTATCGCATCCTGACCTATACCGACGGTGCCTCCGCCCTGGACGGGCTGAAGCAGAACCCGCCGGACCTCGCGATCTTCGACATCAAGATGCCGCGCATGGACGGCATGGAGCTGCTGCGCCGCCTGCGCCAGAAATCCGATCTCCCGGTCATCTTCCTGACCTCGAAGGACGAGGAGATCGACGAGCTCTTCGGCCTGAAGATGGGTGCCGACGATTTCATCCGGAAGCCGTTCTCGCAGCGCCTGCTGGTCGAGCGCGTCAAGGCGATCTTGCGCCGCGCCGGCGCCAAGGATGCGACCGCCGCGCCTCGCACCGAGGACGCCAAGGCGCTGGAGCGCGGCCTGCTGCGCATGGATCCGGAGCGCCATACCTGTACTTGGAAGGGCGAGCCGGTGACCCTCACCGTCACCGAGTTCCTGATCCTGCAGTCGCTGGCGCAGCGTCCGGGCGTGGTGAAGAGCCGCAATGCCCTGATGGATGCGGCCTATGATGACGAGGTGTATGTCGATGACCGCACCATCGACAGCCACATCAAGCGCCTGCGCAAGAAGTTCAATCAGGTCGATGCCGATTTCGACATGATCGAGACGCTCTACGGCGTGGGCTATCGCTTCAAGGAAACCTGAGGCAAGGAGGGCGGGGCGCCGGATTCGCCGCCGCCTTCATCGAGAGCGGAAAGCAAGCCGCAGCCATGGCAACCGTCGACAACGAGGCGAGGGCGTCAACGCCGCCGGCCGGCTGGCGCGCCGTGCTGCGTCGCCGCACCGGCATCGCATGGCGGCGCCTGGCGCGCGCCGTTTCGCTGCGTGCCGCCTCCAGTCTGACGCGGCGCATCCTCGTTCTCAATCTCGGCGGGCTGGTCGCGCTGCTGATCGGCTTCCTCTATCTCAACCAGTTCCGCGAGGGATTGATCGAGGCGCGCGTCCAGAGCCTGCTGACCCAGGGCGAGATCATCGCCGGCGCAATCGCGGCCTCCGCCACGGTCGAGATCGACACGATCACCATCGACCCGGACAAGCTGCTCCAGCTCCAGGCCGGCGAGAGCGCCGGCATTGCCGAGGACCCGCTCGATTTCTCGATCAATCCCGAGAAGGTGGCGCCGCTGCTGCGCCGGCTGGTGACGCCGACCAAGACCCGCGCGCGGGTCTACGACAAGGACGGCATGCTCACCATCGACTCGCGCAGCTTGTATTCGCGCGGTGACGTGCTGCGCCTCGATCTGCCGCGTGTCGGCGAGCCCGATGAGCCACCGCTGCTGGAGCGCACCTGGAACATGCTGCGCAACCGGCTCGGCAAGGCCGATGTCCCGACCTATGACGATTTCGAGAATGCCAACGGCAAGTCCTATCCGGAGGTCGCCCGCGCCCTGAACGGGGCGCCGGCGAGCGTCGTGCGCGTCAATACCCGCGGCCAGACCATCGTTTCGGTGGCGGTGCCCGTGCAGCGCTTCCGCACGGTGAAGGGCGCGCTGCTGCTCTCGACACAAGGCGGCGACATCGATGCGGTGATCGCCGCCGAGCGCTTCGCGATCTTCCAGGTCTTCGCGGTCGCTGCCGGTGTGATGATCGTGCTCTCGATCCTGCTGGCGGGCACCATTGCCGAGCCGATCCGCAAGCTCGCGGATGCCGCCCAGCGCGTGCGGCGCGGCGTCAAGTCGCGCGAGCAGATCCCGGATTTCAGCAGCCGCCATGACGAGATCGGCCACTTGTCCGGCACGCTGCGCGACATGACCAAGGCGCTCTACAGCCGCATCGAGGCGATCGAGAGCTTCGCGGCCGACGTCGCCCATGAGTTGAAGAATCCTCTGACCTCGCTGCGCAGCGCCGTCGAGACCTTGCCGCGCGCCCGCCACGAGGATGCGCGCGGGCGGCGGATGGCCGTGATCCAGCACGATGTCCGCCGGCTCGACCGTCTGATCTCGGATATCTCCGATGCCTCGCGGCTCGACGCCGAACTCGCCCGCAACGATTCCGCTCCGGTCGATGTCAGCCAGGTTCTGGACGCCGTGGTGACGCTCCAGAACGAGACCCGCCGCGAGGGGAGGGCCCTGATCGAGTTGGGCAGCGATCGCCGCGACCAGCGCCTCGGCGACGACGCCTTCCTCGTGCTTGGCCATGATTCCCGCATCGGCCAGGTCCTGGTCAACCTGATCGACAATGCCCGCTCCTTCTCGCCGCCCGACAAGCCGGTGAAGGTCATGCTCTCGCGCGTCGCCAACGACGTGCTCATCACCGTCGAGGACGAGGGGCCGGGCATCGAGCCGCATGCGCTGGAGCGCATCTTCGAGCGCTTCTACACCGACCGTCCGAACGAGGGGTTCGGCCAGAATTCCGGCCTCGGCCTGTCGATCTCGCGTCAGATCATCGAAGCCCATCGCGGCTCGATCCGGGCCGAGAACCGGCTGGGGCCGGTCGGCCCGGATGGCGAGGCACAGCGCCTCGGGGCCCGCTTCATCGTCTGCCTGCCGGCAGCTTACGCTCATGCAGCCTGACGGCGGGATGGCAGCGGGGCAGCGCCCGCGAACCCGTATCCATGCGACCGTCGTGGCCGTCGGCGAGGCCGGCATCCTGATCCGCGGGGCTTCGGGAAGCGGCAAGTCGACGCTCGCGCTGGCCCTGATCGCGCTCGCCGGGCAGACCGGGCGCTTCGCCCGGCTCGTCGCCGACGACCGGACGGAACTCGTTGCGACCGGCGATCGGCTGGTGGCGCGGCCGGTGACGCCGCTGGAGGGCATCGTCGAGCGGCGCGGCCTCGGCCTGACGCCCGAACCCCATACCGGAGCGGTGGTGATCAGGCTCGTCGTCGATCTGGCAGCCGAGGAGCCGGCGCGAATGCCTGAACCCGAGGATCTCGTCGACAGCCTCGCGGGCATCGATCTCCCTCGCCTGCGCATGACGGGTCGCGCCGGCGACGAGAGGCTTGCGTTGAACGCGCTCGACTTATTCACAGACGCCGGCCGCTAACCACGATTTCGACAAGTTTGACGGCTGATGGCTTGCGCATATCTCGCGCCTGCCGCATAACCCGCGACCTTGTCCGGGCGCTTGTGGCGCTCTCCGGTGCTGGATTGAATGATCGGACTGGTCCTCGTGACGCATGGGCATTTGGCGACGGAGTTCCGCGCTGCGCTCGAACACGTCGTCGGCCCCCAAAAGAACCTTGCGACCATCGCCATCGCTCCCGATGACGACATGGAAAGCCGACGCCGCGACATCATCGCCGCCGTCGAGCAGGTCGAGACCGACCGCGGCGTCATCATCCTGACCGACATGTTCGGCGGCACGCCCTCCAATCTGGCGATCTCGGTGATGGAGCCCGGCCGCATCGACGTCGTTGCGGGCGTCAACCTGCCGATGCTGATCAAGCTTGCCAGCGTGCGCGAGGAGAAGACCCTCGACGAAGCCGTCACCAGCGCGCAGGATGCGGGCCGGAAATACATCACCGTCGCCAGCCGCGTGTTGGCCGGCAAGTAACGGCGCCGAGAGGGGCGGATGGACGAAGACTGCGATTGCCCCGAAGTCGAAATTCCCGCCGGGGCCCTCTACGGTGAATTCCAGATCGTCAACAAGAAGGGGCTGCACGCCCGCGCCACGGCGAAATTCGTGCAATGCGCCGCCCGCTACGAGGCCGACATCACGGTGAGCCGCTGCGGCGAGACGGTCGGCGCCACCTCGATCATGGGCGTGCTGACGCTGGGCGCCGGCATCGGTTCGACGATCACCATCGTCGCGAAGGGCGCCGAGGCGAAACCCGCGCTCGATGCGCTCGCGGCCCTGATCGCCGACAAGTTCGGCGAGGGGGAGTAGGACTGACCTCGCGCGTCGTTTCCGGGTGTAGCGCAGGGCAGATCCGGGAGTTTCTTTTCGGATAGGCGCGGGCCGACGGCCTCGTCGTCAGAAATGCCGGGGAGGTCCGGGCAGGATGGCATCGCGCGCTTTCACACCAATCATATAAAGACATCTTTATATCTTTGATTGCCTTTCGCCCCGCACGCTGCTAGACAGCGCGCCATCATTCTAGCGCGAGCCGATTGGAGCTTCCCGTGTCGCAGGACTACATCGTCAAGGACATCTCGCTTGCGGATTACGGCCGCAAGGAAATCAACATGGCCCAGGACGAGATGCCGGGCCTGATGGCGATCCGCGCCGAGAACAAGGGCAAGGCGCCGCTCAAGGGCGCGCGCATCGCCGGCTGCCTGCACATGACGATCCAGACCGCGGTGCTGATCGAGACGCTGAAGGAGCTCGGCGCCGACGTCCGCTGGTCGTCGTGCAACATCTTCTCGACCCAGGATCACGCCGCCGCCGCGATCGCCGCGTCCGGCACGCCCGTCTTCGCCATCAAGGGCGAGACGCTGGAGGAGTACTGGGAGTACGTCCTCAAGACCGCGACCTGGGGTGACGGCGGCACGCCGAACATGATCCTCGACGATGGCGGCGACCTGACGATGCTGATCATCCTCGGTGCCGAGGCCGAGGCCGGCAAGACCGAGTTCCTCGACAAGCCGGGCAACGAGGAGGAGACGATCTTCTTCGCGCTGATCAAGCGCCAGATGAAGGACAATCCCGGCTGGTTCACCAAGACCCGCGCCGCGATCAAGGGCGTCTCCGAGGAGACCACCACGGGCGTGCACCGCCTCTACGATCTCGCCAAGGCCGGCCGCCTGCCGTTCCCCGCGATCAACGTCAACGACTCCGTCACCAAGTCGAAGTTCGACAACCTCTACGGCTGCCGCGAGTCGCTCGTCGATGCCATCCGCCGCGGCACCGACGTGATGATGTCGGGCAAGGTCGCGGTCGTCGCCGGCTATGGCGACGTCGGCAAGGGCTCGGCCGCCTCGCTGCGCCAGGCCGGCTGCCGCGTGCTCGTCACCGAGATCGACCCGATCTGCGCCCTGCAGGCGGCGATGGAAGGCTACGAGGTCGTCACCATGGAGGACGCGGCGCCGCGCGCCGACATCTTCGTGACCGCCACGGGCAATGTCGACGTCATCACCGTCGACCACATGCGCGCGATGAAGCACCGCGCCATCGTCTGCAACATCGGCCACTTCGAC
>JAEWKP010000191.1 GCA_023393655.1 Pseudomonadota bacterium
ACGATGACCGGCGGCGGGCCGGTGCTGCTGCACACCAACATGGAAGCAGGCCATGCCGGGTCGGCCGGGCGCTTCGACTCGCTGAAGGAGACGGCCCTGGCCTATGCCTTCGCCATCCATACGGTGGGCGAAGGCTGGGACGCGGCGAAGGGCGTCTGATCAGACGCCCAGCCGGCTCTTCTCGCTGGCGAGATAGACCTTCAGCTCGTCCATTGAGGCGAAGCTGTATTCGCCATCGGGGGTCCGTGCCCGGATCGAGCCATCGGCGAAGATGGTGAAATGCGCATCGCCGACCTGATAGGCGCCGACGATACCCTCGTCGGAGGCCGGACGGCTGTCGGTCGTCCGAGCCGCCTCGGCCTGCGGCTCGGCCGCCTCGACGGTGTCCGCCGCCCGCTCCGGCTCGACGATCCCTGCGTCGGATTCCTCATCCTGAAGCGGCGGATCGACGGCATCGGAAACGGCATCGGTTTCGGCATCGCCAGCCGCAGGCTCGGCCGGTGCATCGAAGGCGTGAGGCTCCGTCCGCGGCGGCCAGAGCGGAGCCTCCGCTTCGGCGGGCGCTTCTTCAGCGGTGGGCGCCGGATCGAGCCAGGGCTCCCGGCGCGGCGAAGCGCGGTCCATCCAGGTCTCCGCCGCGGCGAAGGGATCCGGCTTCTGCGAGAAGGACGGCTCGACGCGCCCGGTTGCGGGCTCCGGCTCGTTCAGGTGGCCCGCCAGGCTCTCGCGCAGGGCGCTGAACTCGTCGCGCTCGGCTTCGTCGCCGGCTGCCATCATGGTTTCCGCAGCCTCGGCAGATGCCGCTGCAGGCTCCTCAGCCAGCTGCTCGCCCGATAAGGGAGCCGAGGCGTCATGTCCGGCGAAGGTTTCCTCATCGGCCAGCGGCTGGACATCGGCCACAGCGGGTTCCGCCGGCTCATGCTCGTCCGCTTCCAAGGCGACCGGCGGTGGAGATGCCGTCGACAGCGCCTCGTCGAACATGTCAGGCAGCGGCTCGGTCTCTTCAGCCAGGGTCTGTGTAGGTTCAGATGCCGCCTCGGGCTCGCTCTCCGCAACCGGTTCCGGCTCCGGCAGGCCATGCGCGACGGGCGCGCCGAACAGGTCCCGGTCCCCGGATGAAGCGGGCACCTCGGCGGAGGCGGTTGCGTTTTCGTCCTCGGGCGCGGTCAGGGCCTGCGCCACGGCGCTCGTCGCCGCAGCAGCGGCAGCCGCGCCGATCGCAACCGGGGCCACAGAGCGTGGGAATGCAGCGTCGTCGACGCGCGGCAGCGACACGGGCGGGGCTTCCACCGCCGAGGCGGCAGGCAGCGGCATCGCGGAACGAAGCTCGATCGCCTCGACCAGCGCGCGCCGGTTCGCCCTGACTTCCTTCAGGACCCAGGCGAGCGAGAGCATGATCAGGCCGGCGCTGCTCGCGATCGAGCCCATGATGACTTCGGTGAAGCCGCGTTCGAGCACCAGATAGGGCCAGCCGTCATAGATGGCGTAGGCGCCACCACCGAACAGGAGCAGACCCAGAATGGTAAAGATTGCGATCAAAACGGTATCCTTGGCAGGGCCGGACCAGAGCCGGCCTTTGCGTGACTATCTAACGTATTGAATAAGAGAGAGTTTCCAATCCGGGCCGCTTAGGGGGAGAAATCTGGCGCGATTGTGGCGGCCTGTCGAGAAGACATATGCTTTTCGCGATGGCGGCGGTTGTCGACCGGCGCGGAGGCGCTTAACTATCGCAGGGAATGACAGGGCCGCCGCGGCTCCGCCTGTCCCGTACAGGCCATTCTCATTTCAAGCGATTTCACAGCCCAAGGAGAGGCCTCATGTCCTTTACCCTTCCCGATCTTCCCTACGCCCATGATGCGCTCCAGCCCTTCATGTCGAAGGAGACGCTCGAGTACCATCACGACAAGCACCACCTCGCCTATGTGACCAACGGCAACAATGCCATCAAGGGCACGGAGTTCGAGGGCAAGTCGCTGGAGGAGATCGTCAAGGGCTCCTATGGCAAGAACCCCGCCATCTTCAACAATGCCGGCCAGCACTACAACCACCTCCATTTCTGGAAGTGGATGAAGCCGAATGGCGGCGGCAAGATTCCGGGCGCGCTCGAAAAGGCGATCGTCGACTCGTTCGGCTCGGTCGACAAGTTCAAGGAAGACTTCGTCGCCGCCGGCGTCGGCCAGTTCGGTTCCGGCTGGGCCTGGCTCGAGGTCAAGGGCGGCAAGCTCGCCGTCAGCAAGACCCCGAACGGCGAGAGCCCGCTCGTCCATGGCGCGACCCCGATCCTCGGCGTCGACGTCTGGGAGCACTCCTACTACATCGACTATCGCAACCGTCGCCCGGACTATCTCAAGGCTTTCCTCGAGAGCCTGGTGAACTGGGACTACGTCGCCGAGCGCTTCGACGCCGCCAAGTAAGCGACAGCTTCCTGAATACGAAAACGGGGCCGTGAGGCCCCGTTTTTTTGCCTTTGTCCGTATCGCGTTCAAGCGGCCACGTTGCGCAGGAACTGGTCGACGGTCGAGTCGAGACGCTGGGCCTGGTCGGCGACCTCACCGGCCGCGCCGCGCACCTGCTCGGCCGAGCGTCCGGTTTCCTCGACGCTGTCGGCGAGCACGCTGAGATCGCTCGAGACCGAGAGCGCCGAGGTGCTGGCCATGGCGACGCCGCTGGCGATCTCGCCGGTCGCGATGGCCTGCTGCTCGATCGAGGTCGCGACCGAATTCGCGAATTTCTCGATCGCGTTCATGCGCTCGGCGATGTTCTGGATCGCGCCGACGACCTGGCCGGTCGCGCCCTGGATTGCGGCGACCTGCGCCACGATGCGGTCGGTCGCATCCGCAGTCTGCGCCGCCAGCGACTTGACCTCGGAGGCCACCACGGCGAAGCCGCGGCCCGCCTCGCCGGCACGCGCCGCCTCGATCGTGGCATTGAGGGCGAGCAGGTTGGTCTGGGCGGCGATGTCGCGGATCAGGTTGACGACCTCGCCGATGGCGCGGGCGGTCTCGTCGAGCGCCTGCACGGAACCGGCGGTATCGCGCGAGACGGAGGCCGCCTCGACGATCTCGGTGCGGACGCGGCGCACCTGGAACTCGACCTCGCGGATGGCCGCGCCCATCTCTTCGGCAGCCTGCGCAGCACTCTCGACATTGCCGGAGGCACCATGGGCATTGTCGGCGGCGCGGGCGGCACGCCCGGACGATTCGGCGGCGACGCGGGCAAGCCCGTCGGAAGCCTCGCGCATCCGCTCGGCATTGCTCTTGAACGCTTCGAGCGCCAGGCCGACCTCGCTGCGGAAAGAGGTGATCGCATGGTCGACGCCCTGCTGGCGCGAGCGCCGTTCGACCTCGGCCACGCTCTGCTGCTGCTCGAGCGTTGCCCGCTCGGCAAGACGAATCTTGAGGACGCCGAGCGCACGCGCGATCGCGCCGATCTCGTCACGCCGGCCCAGCGCGTCGATCTGCGTCGAAAGATTGCCGTCGGAAATGCTGACGATCGCCCTGGTCATGCTGCGCAGCGGCCGCATCGCCCGCGACAGCGAGAGCCAGAGCAGCGGGCCGAGCACCAGCAGGATGAGCAGGCCGAGCCCGATCGTCACGAACTGCTCCCAGGCGGCACGCGCCACGAGGCGCGTCTTGTCGAAGCGCAAGGCGACATAGCCGATCTGCGAATGCTGGGCGCCGACGCGCACGGCGTGGAGCTTGGTCAGGTAGGTATCGTCCTCGACATCGATCTCGGTGCGCTCCTGCAGCGCCTTCCAGGGCTCCTGGCCGATCGCACCGGTCAGCCAGCGCGGGGTCAGCGACAGGCGCGCTTCCACGGTACGTCCCGCGGAAGCCAGGGCGGCCATATCGTCTCCGACGATGCCGGCATCGAAATCGGGGTCGCGCTGCAACGAAGCGAGAATCGACCCGAGCGTGTTGTTGTCCCGCGACAGGATCAGGGACGGCGCGGCGTTGACCACCATCAAGGTCAGCGCCGTGACCTTCTGATCGAGATCGGCGCGCGTTCGGGCATCGTTGTAGCGGGCGATCGCCAGCACCACGAAGACGATGGCGACAGCGACGATCGCGACGGCCGCGGTTGCGATCTGCCGGCTGAGTGAGCCAAGGGCCTGCCTGCCCGGCTGCGCCGGCTCTCCCGCGCCGGCTGCGCGCCTGAACACCTTCATCGAGCCGACCATCTCCAGAACCGGCGCAAACTGCTGCGAAGAGCGGCGCCTCCAACCCGACGCCACAATGGCCGGTTCTGGTAAACAAATCGCTTGCGGCGCGCCGTCTCGCGATCAGCCTTGCAAGGCGGCGAAGCGGCGAAGCGGCAAGCCGGGCGGCGGCACGAAGGCAGCGATGGCGGCGTGCTCGACAGGTCGTGACGCGACCACCGGATCGAGCATGGCAAGCTCGTCATCGACGAAGCCTGGATGGCACATCACGAGATGACACGGCCCCGGCGCAATCAGGAAACGCGCCAGATCCGCTGCGAAATCCCGCTGCGGATCGAAGGGCGCCACACCGGAAAAGCCGCGATTGACGCGCAGGCCCCGCTTCAGCGCCGCGCTGCGGAAGCCGGCGGCGAGGCCGGCGATGACCAGCGCCTTGCCGACCGCGACGCCGCGCGCGCGCATTGCGGCCAGACGATCCGCCGGATCGCGCACATAGAGCGCGCCCGCCGGATAGCGCCTTGCCAGGGCATCGAGCAGCGCCCGCCGCACGCCAGGCAGAACATGCACGTGCTGGTGACCGTCGACGAAATCCGGTGGCCGGCCGAACGCATCCTCGAAGGCATCGAGCTGGCGCGCGATCTCGATCGCGATCTCGGCCCGCGCCGCCGGTGACATGGCGGCGGAGCGCGCAACCTCATTCAGTTTCGGCAGGGCACCGCCGGGCGCCAGCCGTGGCATCTCAGACAGCGGGGCCGCACAGGTCAGGTTGAGATGCAGGCCGAGATCGGCCTGGCCTGCAAAGGATGCCAGCTCAGGCGCCAGCCTGCGCCAATGCGGGCAATTGGTCATCGCCCCGGTCGCGGTGAGCTTGCCGCGTTCGAGAAGGTCGAGGATGGCGCGGCTCACGCCGTCCGTCAGGGCGAAATCATCGGCGCACAGGATGAAGCCCTTCGCCATCGCGCGTATCGTCCCTCGTTGACCGGGCTCGCGCTATAGCGCGATGCCTTCATGATGGGAACGCACCGCCATGAAGTCGCGCGTTTTACCAGGGCAGTTTTACCGTCCCGGACTTGTCGCCCGGCAAGCTTTGCGGTTCTGTGCGTCGCGCCTCGCCTGAGAGGTGCATGCATCCGCAGTTTGAAAGGTCGTTCGTGACGGATATCGGGTCTCAGCCGGTTCAACGTGCGCCTCGGGCCTCCCGCTGGCCCGAACTCTCGATCGTCGTGCCCGTGCACAACGAAGCCGCCAATCTGCCGTTGCTCGTCGAGCGCCTGCGGACGGCGCTGACCGGGGAGGTCGCGTCCTGGGAGATCGTCTTCGTCGACGACGGCAGCCGCGATGAGACCCTTGCCGTGATCCGCGAGCTCAATGCGGCCGACCCGCGCATCAGCGCCGTCTCGTTCAGCCGCAATTTCGGGAAGGAGATCGCGATCGCAGCGGGGCTCGACCATGCGCTGGGCGATGCCGTCATCATCATGGACGCCGACCTGCAGCATCCGCCGGAGACCATTCCCGCCTTCCTCGCGAAGTGGCGCGAGGGCTATCTCAACGTCTACGGCCAGCGCACCGACCGCGAAGGCGAGACCCGGATGAAGCGCGGCTTCGCCAAGCTGTTCTACCGGATCTTCGGCTATTTCGGGGAAACGCCGCTGCCGGAAGGCGCCGGCGATTTCCGCCTGCTCGACCGCAAGGCGGTCGATGCCCTGCGGGCGCTGCCGGAGCGGGCGCGCTTCTCGAAAGGGCTCTATGCCTGGGTCGGGTTCCGCTCGGCCGGCGTGCCCTTCCATGTCGCCGAGCGCGAGCACGGCCAGTCCAAGTTCAAGTACCGCAAGCTGTTCTCCTTCGCCTTCGACGGCTTGTCCTCCTTCTCCACCGTGCCACTCAAGATCGCGACCTGGTCGGGCGCGATCATCGCGGTGATCGCGACGCTGTCGGCGATCTATTTCATGCTGCGGACGCTGCTCTTCGGCACCGACCTGCCCGGCTTCCCCTCGCTGATCGTCTCGATCATGTTCTTTTCCGGCATCCAGCTCGTCTCGCTCGGCATGATCGGCGAATATGTCGGGCGCATCTTCGCGGAGGTGAAGCGCCGGCCGCTCTACCTGATCGGCGAGCGCGTCGGCTTCGACGCCCGCACCGTCGACCACCCGCGCGGCGATGCCTTGCCGCCGCTGATCCGCTAGGCCTCCATGCTCAGAAACATCCTGTCGGTCGGCGGCTATACGCTGATCTCGCGCGTCACCGGCTTCGTGCGCGACATCGCGCTGGCGGCCGTGCTCGGGGCCGGCGCGACGATGGATGCCTTTTCGGTCGCACTGCGCCTGCCCAATCATTTCCGCGCGATCTTCGGCGAGGGCGCCGTCAACCAGGCTTATGTACCGACCTATGCCCAGATCGCCGAGAAGGAGGGGCCGGAAGCGGCCAACCTCTTCGCCGACCGGCTGTTCACCGTTCAACTGATCGTGCAGGTCGGGCTGCTCGCGCTGGCGCTGCCCCTGATGCCCTGGCTCGTGAGGCTGTTGGCCCCCGGTTTCAGCGAGGACCCCGCGGTCTTCGAGCTCGCGGTCGCGCTGACGCGGATCACCTTCCCCTATCTGCTGTTCGTGACCATGGTCACGTTCCTCGGCGCGACGCTCAATGCCGTCGAGCGCTATGCCGCCTTCGCGGCCGCGCCGATCCTGCTCAATGTCTGCATCGTCGCGGCGCTCGCGGTGCCGTTCCTGTTTCCGAGCGCGGCCCATGCCGCAGCCTGGGGCGTCGCGATCTCGGGCGTGGCGCAATGGATCGTGCTCTATGTCGCGGCCAGGCGAGCCGGCGTATCGAGCAAGCTAGTGCGGCCACGAGCAGATGCCGGCGTCCGGCGCTTCCTCAAGGTGTTCGGGCCTGCGGTGATCGGCTCGGCCGGCGTGCAGATTTCGATCTTCGCCGACACGATCATCGCCTCGTTGCTACCGCGCGGCGGTTATGCGGCGCTCTACTATGCCGAGCGACTCTACCAGTTACCGCTCGGGCTGATCGCGATCGCGGTCGGCACTGTTGCGCTTTCGGCGATGAGCCGCGCCATCGCCAAGGGCGACGAGACGGCCGCCAACCGCGCGCAGAACCGCGCCATCGCGATCTCGCTCGTCGCCAGCGCACCCTTCGTCGCGGCCTTCGTCGCCGTGCCCGAGTTGATGGTCGCAGGCCTGTTCCAGCGCGGCGCCTTCGATGCGCAGGCGAGCGCGGCGGCTGGCGCCGTGCTCTTCGCCTATGCGCTCGGCCTGCCGGCGATCGTGATGATCCGTGCGCAGGTCTCGGCCTTCCAGGCCCGCGGCGACACCACCACGCCGATGCTGGTCGCGCTTGCCGCCATCGCCTGCAATCTCGCGGTGAAGCTCCTGCTCTGGCGCGACTGGGGCGCGCCGGGCCTGGCGCTGGCAACCGCCGCCGGCGCATGGGTCAACCTACTGACGTTGTTCGTGCTGGCAAGGCGGCGCGGCTGGACCGAGCCTGACCGGCGCCTGCCGGGCTTCGCCGCTATCGTCTGCGGCGCGGCGGCGGCCTGCGGTGCGCTGGCCTGGTGGGGCAAGCCGCTGGCGCTCAAGCTCACCGCCGCCCTGCCCTTCGAGCCACTGCTGATGACGGTGCTGCTGGTGTCCGGGGTTGCGGCGATCGTCTACGCCGTGCTTGCCGGCGGCCTGCTCAAGGTAACGGGGCTGCTCAGGCTGCTGCGCTGATCAGGCGAGGAAGCGCTTCGCTCCGCCAAGCAACGCCACGGCTTCCGCCACCATGCGCTCGACGATCTCGCCGGCGCTCGGGATATCCGCGATCAAGCCCGCAGCTTCGCCGAAGATGACGGCGGCCTTGTCAGGGTCGCCGGCCATGAAGGCTTCGCGATAGGCTGGACCCTCTACCGCGATGGCGTCCTTGAGCGCGGCGTCGCGCCCGGCCCAGTTGGCAATAAAGTCATTGTTGGAGACGCGGATATCGAAAGGCTTCGGCCAGTCGAGCTGACGAGCGATATCCGGCAACGAGGAGCGCACGGTCTGGTCGCCTGTCGCGGCGATGGCAGCGGCGTGGTGGCGCTCATGCACCATCGCCTCGCGGCTTGCCCAGAAACGCGTGCCGGCGAGCACGCCATCCGCGCCGAGCATCAGAGCGGCGGCCAGTCCACGGCCATCGGCGATGCCGCCGGCAGCGACCAGAAGCGTATCGGGGCTTTCGCGAGCGATCAGGTCCGCCGCCTCGGGCACGAATGGCAGCGTCGCGCGGCTGGCGCCGTGTCCGCCGGCTTCGGAGCCTTGCGCGACAATAATGGTGGCACCGGCTTCGATGGCCTGCCGGACATGGGTGAGCGACTGGCACTGGCAGACCAGTGGCACGCCCGCCGCCGCAATCTCGTCGGCGAAGGGGCGCGGATCACCGAAGGAGAGCATCAGCGTCGCCGGCTTATGGGCCAGCGCCTGCGTCAGCAATTCTGGCTTCTTCGCCATCGACCAGGTGATGAAGCCGCAGCCGACCTGGGTATTGCCGGCAGCTGCGAACTCCTGCGCGATCCAGCCGGCATCGCCGTAGCCCCCGCCGATAAGACCGAGGCCGCCGGCGCGGGTGACCGCCGCCGCCAGCGCCCCGCCACCCGCCAGCGCCATCGGCGCCGACAGGATCGGATGGGCGATGCCGAGGCGTTCGGTCAGCCGCGTGGCAAGGCGCGTCATGGATGGGCCTTCCGGCTCAGGCGGCCTTCGGCTTGCTGTGGGCGTAGTCCATGTAGAGCTCGCGGGCACGGCGGAAGAGCGGGCCGGGCTGAAGCGTGCGGTTGTCGATGCGGGTCACCGGCATGCACTTGGAGTAGTTGCCGGACATGAAGATCTCGTCGGCCTGCTCGAAATCATCGTAGCGCAGGCTGCATTCCTCGACCGGAACGCCGCTCTCGCGCAGCAGCTTGATGACGCGCTGGCGGGTGATGCCGTTCAGGAAGGTGCCGTTCGGAACCGGGGTCTTCACGACGCCGTCCTTGGCGAGGAAGATGTTCGAGGTCGCGGTCTCCGCGACATTGCCCTGCATGTCGAGCACCAGCGCGTTGTCGAAGCCGGCGGCCTTCGCCACCTTCAGCACGCGGGCATTGTTCGGGTAGAGGCAGCCGGCCTTGGCGTCGGTCGGGGCGGTCTCGTAGCTTGGGCGGCGGAAGGCGCCCTTGGTCACCGAGAAGCCATTCGTCGGCTGCGGCATCGCCGCCTCGAACAGGCAGAGCGCGAACTGGGTCGATTCCGGATCGGCCATGATGGTCGACGGCCCATCGGCCTCGCCCCAGTACATCGGCTTGACGTAGATCGCCGTGCCGGGGGCGAATTTCTTGACGCCCTCGAACATCTTGCCGACGATGAAGTCTGCCTCAACGGTCGGTTTCAGGCCGAGCGCGGTGGCCGAGCGGTTCACGCGGGCGGCATGCAGGTCGATATCCGGTGCGACGCCGTCGAAATAGCGGCCGCCATCGAAGACCGAGGAGGCCTGCCAGAGCACATGGCTGCGCGGACCGACGATGCCGGGATTGCCCTCATGCCAAGAGCCGTCGAACCAGGTCCACGTCTGAGAATACCATGCCATGACGGCGCTCCGTTTTAGCCAGTTTTGCTGTGACGCACCGTCCTCCCCCCGCCCTTCGCCGTCAACCGGCGGCGATGCATAACGGGATGACGTGATGTGATGGAAGCAATCGGAAGGGGTGATGGATCAGTAGCCGAGCGCGCGCAGGCCAGAGATCGCGGCCATGCCGACCAGCAACGCCAGGAGCTCGCTGCGCCGCAGGATCATGGTGCCCACCGCCGCGAGAAGCGCAATCGCAGCCGCCATGCCCAATCGCTCGATCAGCGGCAGCACCGTCGCCACCACGATCGAGCCCGGCAGCGCCGCAAGCCCGCGCCGGACATGAGGCGTCAGCGGGATGATGCTCATCAGCGCCACGCCGGAGATGCGACAGAGATAGGTCGCCGCCGCCATCGCGGTGATGGCGATGATCGCGCCCCAGGTCCCGGGATCAGGCAGCGTCATCGCTGAACGCTCCCGTGATCGCGCCGGCGAGCGAGCCGACAATGATGAAGGCATAGCCATCAACCAGCCGGGCCGTGACCAGCGCGACGAGACCGGCGACGACCCAGGGCACCATGCCCCGCTTGCCGCGCCAGAGCGGCACGATCATCGCGGCGAAGAAGATCGGCATGACGAGGTCGATGCCGTAGCGACGGGGATCGCTGACCAGCGCGCCGAGCATGTAGCCACCGCCGGTCGCGATCACCCAGACCAGCCAGAGCGCGAGCCCCGCGCCGACCAGCACGCCGAGATCGCGCCCGCCTTCCGCCCGGTAACGCGTGCCGATCAGCCAGTTGGCATCGGTGAAGAAGAAAAGATGGAAGGCGTTGAGCGTCTTCGGATATTTCGCGAACCAGGGTTGGAGCGAGGCGCCCTGCAGGACCATCCGGGCATTGACGGTCGCGGTGACGACGGCGATGCCGGCGATGGCGCCCCAGCTCCATTCGGGACGCCAGAGTTCCAGCGAGACCAGTTGCGCGACGCCGGCATAGACGAAACCGCTCATCAACATGGTTTCGAAGAAGGACAACCCCTTGGCCGAGGCCGCCGCACCGAAGGCCACGGCAAAAACCACGATCCCCGGCATCAGCACGGAGACCTTGCGCAGGCCGAGCATCATCCCCGCGGCGGTGATCGGCGCTTCCGGGGCGGCTGACGACATGTTCGGATCGGCTGACATCACCCTCCAGAAGCGGAAAGCCCGCCGGAACGTCAACGCGCATGAACGGCGCGGCTGCATGAATTCCGCGCAGGGCGCGACAGCCTTCGGCAGGAGCTCTACAGATGGGCCATGCACTGGTTCGACGATGCCGATGCCATCGCCCCCGCCCTGCCCGCGATCTGGCTCGTCCGGACGGAGGCGGAGCCGCGCAACCTGACGGAGCGCTCTGCACTGCGGCGCGGCACGGCGCGGCGGATCATGGCGCGCCAGCTCGGCTGCCGGGAAGGCGACGTCGTCATCGACCACGACAAGGCCGGCCGGCCGTTCCTTGCCCTACCCAGCGCGCGCGCGCTCCACCTGTCATTCGCGACGCGGGCCGGTGTCGTCGTCACGGGCCTCGCGCAGCACCCGGTGGGTGTGGACGTCGAGCACGTCGACCCCGCGGCGGTGCCGCCGCTCGATCTTCTGCATCCGGAGGAGCGTCGCTTCCTGGCGGCCGCCGCTCCGGCCTTCCGGCCTCTTGCCTTCGCCCGCCTCTGGGCTGCGAAGGAGGCCTATGTGAAGGCGCTCGGCACAGGATTCACCCGGCCACCCGAGAGCTTCTGCGTGTCGCTGCTGTCGGGCGATCATTTCAGTGTCCGCGACCCGCGGCACCGCACAGAACGCCAAGGCGCGCTCCGCCTCATGAAAAACGGCGGCCAGGATGTCCTGGCCGCCGCGGCAATCGTTCTCGATTGAAGCCTGAGGCTCAGCCCGCCTGATCGATCGGCTTCTTCTTGAGGGAATAGCCGACGATGCAGACGAAGGCCGCGCCGAGCACCGCCGCCGTATAGAACGGCACCTTCGCGGGCAGAAGGCCGGCGGGGTTGACGTCGGAGACCGGCACGCTCTGGACCCAGGTCGGCATGTGCACCTGAAGCCATTGCATCACTGCCATGTCGCTGAGCAGCATTTCACCGGCGATCCAGCCGAGCAGGGCCGCACCGAGCCAGATCAGGATCGGGAAGCGCTCGAGGACCGACGAGAGCAGGCGGGCGCCGAAGATGATGAGCGGGATCGTCAGCAGCAGGCCGAACACAAACAGCTCGAAATGGCCGCGGGCGGCGGCCGCGATCGCGAGCACATTGTCGAGGCTCATCACCGCATCGGCGATGGCGATGGTGCGGACCGCCTTCCAGAGATTGTCGCTGGCGGCGATCTCGCCATGCGCCTCTTCCTCACCCTTGGCGAGCTTGATGGCGATCCAGAACAGCAGCAGCGCGCCGACGACCTTCAGGAACGGGATGTTCAGGAGGTAGCTGACGACCACGGCGAAGATGATGCGCAGGCCCACCGCCGCACCGGCGCCGAGCCAGATGCCGACCTTGCGCTGCTTCTCCGGCAGCGAGCGCACGGCAAGCGCTATCACGACCGCGTTGTCGCCCGACAGCAGCAGGTCGATCCAGATGATCTGGAGCAATGAGGTCCAGAAGGCGGAAGATGCGAAATCCATAGGTTGGGTTGCCCCTTTGCGGTTTGTCAGAGAGCCGGATCAGGCCGGCGCGATTTGATGAGGTAACCGAGGCCGACCACGAGCAGGGCGCCCAGGATCGCGGCCGGGTATTCCAGCTTGTGCAGCAGCTCCTCGCCGAAACGGGCGATCAGCCAGGGATCGCTCTCGAACATCTCGCCCGCGACCCAGCCCAGCAGGGCCGCGCCGGCCCAGACCAGGATCGGGAAGCGCGTCAGCAGGTTCGTGATCAGCGAGGCGCCGAGCACGATCAGCGGGATCGAGATGATCAGGCCGGCGATCAGCAAGGGAATCGAGTCCTTGGCTACGGCGGCGATCGCCAGGACGTTGTCGAGGCTCATGACGATATCGGCGATGGCGACCGTCTGCACCGCCTTCCAGAGCTTGCTGCTGGCTGTGATCGAATCCTCATCCTGACCTTCGTCCTCGACGATGAGCTTCACCGCGATCCAGATCAGCAGGCCGGCGCCGACAATGCGCAGGAAGGGCGTGTTCAGCAGCGAGGCGATCAGCACCGTGAAGACCACGCGCAAGACCACCGCGACACCGGCGCCGAGCGCGATGCCCTTGGTGCGCTGCGCCGGTGCCAGCGCCCGGCAGGCCAGCGCGATCACGACGGCATTGTCGCCCGAGAGCACGATATTGAGCAGGATGATCTCGGCCAGCTTGCCCCAGACAAGCGGGTCGACGATGGAAACCGACGACAAATCCATGCCTTCAAATCCTTGCGTTCAAATTCCTGCTCAAAGCGCCTGCTCGACCGCCTTGCCGGCGGCTTCGGTACCCAGCGTACCGCCAAGATCCCGCGTGCGGGTCCGGGCATCGCCGAGCGCACGCTCGATCGCGGCCTCGATCCCCTTGGCGGCCTCGTGCTCGCCGAGATGATCGAGCATCATCGCACCCGACCAGATCATGCCGACGGGGTTGGCGATGCCCTGCCCGGCAATATCGGGCGCCGAACCGTGGACCGGCTCGAACAGAGAGGGATGGTCGCCGGTCGGGTTGATGTTGCCCGAAGGCGCGATGCCGATCGTGCCGGTGCAGGCCGGGCCGAGATCGGAGAGGATGTCGCCGAACAGGTTCGAAGCGACGACCACGTCGAAGCGGTCCGGGTTCAGCACGAAATGCGCGGTCAGGATGTCGATATGGTACTGGTCGACCGCGACGCCCGGATAGTTCTTCGCCATCTCCTTCACCCGCTCGTCCCAGTACGGCATGGTGATCGAGATGCCGTTGGACTTGGTGGCCGAGGTCAGCTTCTTGCGCGGCCGGCGCTGCGCCAGCTCGAAGGCGTATTTCAGCACGCGGTCGACGCCGACGCGGCTCATCACCGTCTCCTGGATGACGATCTCGCGCTCGGTGCCGGCATACATGCGCCCGCCCACCGAAGAATACTCGCCCTCGGTGTTCTCGCGCACGACGAAGAAGTCGATATCGCCGGGCTTGCGATTGGCGAGCGGGCCGGGAACGCCCGGCATCAGGCGCACGGGGCGCAGGTTGACGTATTGGTCGAACTCGCGCCGGAACAGCAGCAGCGAGCCCCAGAGCGAGATATGGTCAGGCACCTGCTGGGGCATGCCCACGGCGCCGAAATAGATCGCGTCATGGCCGCCGATCTTCTCCTTCCAGTCGTCCGGCAGCATCTTGCCGTGCCTAGCGTAGTAGTCGCAGGAGGAGAAGTCGAACTGGTCGAGGCGCAGCTCAAAACCGAATTTCTTCGAAGCGGCCTCCAGCACGCGCAGGCCCTCGGGCATGACCTCCTTGCCGATGCCGTCGCCGGCGATCACGGCGATGCGGTAAACGCGGTTGGTCCCAGTCATACGACTTCTCCGAAAAAGGCTTCGAACTCCGCGGCGACGAGATCGGGGACCTCCTCCGCGAGATAGTGGCCGCCCGGCAAGGCGTGGCCACGCACATCCTGCGCACGCTCGCGCCACAAGGCCAGAGGGTCGAAGCACTTGCCGATGATGCCGCGCTCGCCCCAAAGCGCCAGCAGCGGACAGGCCAGCTTCCGGCCGCCATCGGCATCGTCATGAGCGATGTCGATCGTCGCGGCGGCGCGGTAATCCTCGCAGCTTGCATGAATCATCGCGGGGTCGCGGAAGCAGCGCAGGTACTCGGCAAGCGCCTCCGGCTCGAACAGGCGCATGTCCGAGGCGCGCCGGCTCGTCCAGTAGAACTCCGGATCACTCTCGATCATGCGCTCCGGCATCGGCGCGGGCTGGATCAGGAAGAACCAGTGCCAATAGGCGCGGGCGAAGGCATCGGTCGTGCCGCCATACATCTCGCGGGTCGGCGCGATGTCGAGGGTGGCGAGCTTCAACACGCGTTCGCCATGGTCGAGCGCCAGGCGGTGCGCGACGCGGGCGCCACGATCATGCGAGCCGACGAAGAAGCGCTCGTGGCCCAGCGCGCTCATGACCTCGGCCATGTCATGCGCCATGGCGCGCTTCGCGTATGGCGCGTGGTCGGCGTCGCTCGGCGGCTTTTCGGAATCGCCGTAGCCGCGCAGGTCCGGGCAGATCAGGGTGAAACGCTCAGCCAATCGCGGGGCGATCCGGCGCCACATCACATGGGTCTGCGGATAGCCGTGGAGCAGCAGCAGCGGCGGCCCCTCCCCGCCCGTCCGCACACGAATCCGCGCGCCCGACGTCTGAACGTCGAGCAGGCGAAAACCGGGGAACAGATTGTCCGTGACGGGACGTTCGGTGAGCAGCATAGGACCGTGGAGATGCAAGAATGCGCCAGCGCATACCCCGAAAGCGCGGGGATTTCGCGCATCGATTATTACACAATCCTGATCAATGGTGGGAAGCGGCTTCCGGCTGATGAATGTGAGCGAGCCCGCCCGTCATGCTCGCCCCAGTGGCGAGCATCCACGTCATGAACACCGTCCACGACAAAGGAAGACGTGGATGGTCGGGACAAGCCCGACCATGACGGCAATACGATCTCAGCCGCGCAGCGTCGCGCCGTAGCGCTTGCCGATCTCGGCGACGATCTTGCTGCCGACGGCCTCGATCTCGGCTTCGGTCAGCGTCTTCTCGGTCGGCTGCAAGGTGACTGCGAGCGCGACCGACTTCTTGCCGGCCTCGACGCCCGCGCCTTCATAGAGATCGAAGACGCCGACATTGGCGATCAGCGCGCGGTCGGTGCCCTGCGCCGTCTTGACCATGTCGCCGGCCGCCACCGCCTTGTCGACGATGAAGGCGAAGTCGCGCGTCACCGGCTGGAAATCGGAGAGCACGAGCTTCGGCTTGACCTTGGTCGGCCTGGCCTTGGGCAGCGGCAGCGCGTCGAGATGGATCTCGAAGGCGACCAGCGGCCCCTTCACGTCGAGTGCCTTGAGGATCTTGGGATGAACCTCGCCGAAGGCACCGATGACGCCCTTGGGGCCGAACTGAAGCGTGGCCGAGCGGCCGGGATGGGCCCAGGCCGGGCCGCCGGCCACGATCTGGAGCCCCCCCGTGGGAACGCCGAGGCCGGAGAGCAGGCCGAGCACGTCCGCCTTGGCATCGAACAGGTCGACAGGCTTGGCGCCGCCATCCCAATGACGGCCGACGCCGTCGAGACGGGCGCTGCCGCGGCGCAGGCCCGCAGCGGCGATGAGCTGGCCTTCCGGCTCGTCGCTCTTGAAGATCTGGCCGACCTCGAACAGCGCGACATCGGGATAGCCGCGATCGGCATTGCTCTGTGCACCGCGGATCAGGCCCGGCAGGAGCGAAGGCCGCATGTCGGAGAGATCGGCCGCGATCGGGTTGGCGAGCGCGAGCCTGGGCGAGCCACCGCCGAAGAGCCTGGCCTGATCATGCGAGATGAAGGACCAGGTCACCGCCTCGACGAGGCCGCGCGCCGCGAGCGTGCGCTTGGCGATGCGCGTGCGCTTCTGCAGCACGGTGAGCACCGGCTTGATCACCTCGCCCTTGATGCGCGGCAGCGGCGTCGAGGCGACGCGATCGAGGCCGGCGATACGGACGATCTCCTCGACGAGGTCGGCCTTGCCGCCGACATCGGCACGCCAGGATGGCGGCGCCACCTTGACCCGGTCGCCCGCGCCCGAGACGTGGAAGCCGAGCGAGGTCAGTGCCAGTTTCATTTCCGCCTGCGGCAGCTCCAGCCCCGTCAGGCGCTTGACCTCGGACCAGGGGAAGTCGATCGCGCCGGGGCTGTCGGGCAGCTCGCCGACGAACTCCATCTCGGAGGCTTCGCCACCGCAGAGCTCGATCACCAGCGCGGTCGCGAGATCGAGGCCGGGACGGGCAAAATCCGGGTCGACGCCGCGCTCGAAGCGATAGCGCGCATCCGAATTGATCCCGAGCGCACGACCGGAGCGCGCGATGTTCAGCGGGTCCCAGAGCGCGCTCTCGATCAGCACGTCTGTGGTCGCCTCGCTTGAGCCCGAGGCCTCGCCACCCATGATGCCAGCGAGCGATTCGACGCCGTGCTCATCGGCGATCACGACCTGCTCGTCGGTGAGCGTATAGGTCTTGCCGTCGAGCGCGAGGATGGTCTCGCCGGCCTTCGCGCGGCGCACCGTGAGGTTGCCGGTGACCTTGGCGGCGTCGAAGACGTGCAGCGGCCGGTTGCGGTCGAGCGTCATGAAATTGGTGATGTCGACGAGCGCGTTGATGGGCCTGAGGCCCACCGCGCGCAGCCGCGCCTGCAGCCAGTCCGGCGACGGGCCGTTCCTGACGCCGCGCACCAGCCGCAGCGCAAAGGCCGGGCAGAGCTTTTTGTCTTCCTCGGCGAAATCGAGGGTGACCTTGACCGGGCACGGGAAGGAGCCGCGCACCGGCTGGATCGCCTGCGACTTGAGCTTGCCGATACCGGCGGCAGCGAGGTCGCGGGCGATGCCGGCAATGCCGAGCGCATCGGCCCGGTTCGGCGTCACCGCGATCTCGATCACAGCATCGTCGAGGCCGGCATAGGGAGCGTAGGGCTGGCCGACCGGCGCATCATCAGGCAATTCGATGATGCCGTCGTGATCGTCGGAGAGTTCGAGCTCGGCTTCCGAGACCAGCATGCCGTTCGATTCGACGCCGCGGATCACGCCCTTGCCAAGCGTGACCTTCTTGCCGGGGATGTAGCTGCCCGGCGGCGAGAACACGCCCTTCATGCCGGTGCGGGCATTCGGCGCGCCGCAGACGACCTGAACGGGCTCGCCCGCTCCGGTATCGACCATGCAGACGCGCAGGCGATCGGCGTTCGGATGCTGCTTCGCCTCGATGACATAGGCGATGGTGAAGGCCGAGAGCGCGGCGGCGCGATCCTCGATCGCCTCGACCTCGAGGCCGACGCGGGTCAGGGCATCGGCGATCTCCGCAACGGAGGCGTCGGTATCGAGATGCTCTTTGAGCCAGGAGATCGTGAACTTCATGCGTCTACGTCCATCGGGGCGAACACCTCCACCAGACGGAAGCGTTCGCAAAGCAAGGGCATGTCGGGGCTGAAGACACCGATGCGCCGGAAATAGGTTTCGTGGGCGTCCCGCCAGAAGGCCAGGGAGCGGTCGCCCTCCCCTTCGTCGAAGGCGAAGGCCTCGTCAACTTCGTCGAAGCGGCGGGCAATGAGTTCGAGCGTCTCGATGACGCAGACGGGCCGGCCGGTGCCGTCGCGCACGATCCAGAACTCGTTGAGCTTGGGGCAATCGGGCGCATCGAGCGTGTTCACCGTCGCGGTCTTGCGGCCGCTGACGACCAGCGCCGCGAGTTCGGTGGCCAATTCCGGGCTGTCGCCGAAGGAAAAGCTCTGGCAGCCGCGATAGCGCTCGGGCACGGAGGCAAGGTCAGCGGCCATCGCGCCCCGCCTGTGCCGGCGCCGCCGGCAGCGTATCGTTGAGCTTGTTGGCGCCGTCGGCACGGATCTTCATGGCATTGCCGCGCCAGCTCACCTCGCCGCCGATGAAGGCATAGGCCCAGATCCCGGGGAAGGCGATGTCGCGTGCCAGCATGGCAAGAGTGGAGCGCCAGTTCAGGAACCAGCCGGCTTTCGCCGAGAGAAGGATGTCGCCGGCATACCAGACCAGCAGCACGAGGAGCGGTGCCAGCCAGGCCGGCAGGCCGAGCGCGGAGGCTCCGAAAGCGGCCAGCGCAGCCGCCAGCATCGGCGCGGCAAGGATCTCCAGCGCGAAGAAGGGCAGGAAGGTCACGCGCCGGAGCCGCGCCCAGCGGAACTGGCGCTGCACGGCGTCGGCAAGCCGGCGCGGGCCGAGCGGCTGCTCGAAAGGCTGGCCGACGAGATGGACATGCCGGCCGGCCGCCCGCACCAGCTTGGTCGAGGCCGCATCCTCGGCGATCTCGGCGCCGAGCGCGGCGATGCCGCCATTGGCGTCGAGGAAGGGCTTGTTCCAGAGCATCGACTTGCCCTGCGCGAAGCCGAATCCCAGCGCCTCGCCGACATATTGCCAGCGCGCCTGGAAGGCGTTGAGAAAGGCACATTCGACCTCGGCACCGAACCCTTGCGGCCAGGAGCCGGCCGGCGCCGAGCAGACGAGACCGGTCGTGGGCTGCCAGGCGGCCAGCATGCGCTGGATATAGTCCCTGGGCATCAGCACATTGGAATCGGCGAGAATGACCCAGTCGGTCTCGGCCGCCTGCCAGCCGCGCACGCAGTTGTTGAGCTTGGGATTGGCGCTGACGGGGACGTCTCCGACGATCAGCCGGGCCTTTTCAGGGCCATGGAAACCGATCAGCTCCTCGACCAGCGGGATGATCGGATCATGCGCGTCGGCGACGCAGAAGATCGTGCTGTAGCGGGGATAGTCGAGTTCCAGCCCGGAGACCGCCGTCTCGCGGCTGAAGGCCTCGATGCCGCGCACCGGCCTGACGATGGTGACCGCCGGCAATTCGTCGAGCAGGGCAGAGCCTTGCAGGGGCCGGCGCAGCCGCCAGATCGCGATGGCCTGGCTTAGCAGGTTCATCGCGACCAGCAGCACGGCGATCGCCGCCGCCCAGCCCGCAGGCGTCATCGCGCCCTCCCCTGTCCGGCCCGGACCGTCACGAGGAGAGGCCGCCCGTCAGCGTCGGCAGGTCGAGCGGGCGGAAGCCGTAATGCGCGAGCCAACGCACATCCGCCTCGAAGAAGGGGCGCAGGTCCGGCATGCCGTATTTCAGCATGGCGATGCGGTCGATGCCCATGCCCCAGGCGAAGCCCTGATAGACCTCCGGGTCGAGCCCGCAATTCTTCAGCACATTCGGGTGGACCATGCCGCAGCCGAGGATCTCCAGCCAGTCCTCGCCCTCGCCGAAGCGGATTTCGCCGCCCTTGCGCGAGCATTGGATATCGACCTCCATCGAGGGCTCGGTGAAGGGGAAGAAGGACGGACGGAAGCGCATCTTCACGTCGTCGATCTCGAAGAACGCCTTGCAGAACTCTTCCAGAACCCACTTCAGGTGGCCGAGATTGGCCGATTTGTCGATGACGAGCCCCTCGACCTGATGGAACATCGGGGTGTGGGTCTGGTCGGAATCGTTGCGATAGGTGCGGCCCGGGCAGACCACGCGGATCGGCGGCTCCTGCGCCAGCATGGTGCGGACCTGGACCGGCGAGGTGTGGGTGCGCAGCAGCTTGCGCTCACCATTGGAATCCGGCGCGAAGAAGAAGGTGTCGTGCATCTCGCGGGCGGGGTGGCCGACCGGGAAATTCAGCCTGGTGAAGTTGAGGTCGTCGGTCTCGACATCCGGCCCTTCGGCGATGGCGAAGCCCATGTCGCCGAAGATCGCGGTGATCTCGTCGATGACCTGGCTGATCGGATGGATGCGGCCCCGCGCTTCCGGGCCGTCCTGCACCGGCAGCGACACGTCGACGCGCTCGGAGGCCAGCCGGGCTTCGAGCGCGGCCTCGCCCAGCGCCTCCTTGCGGGCGGCGATGGCGCCCTGAACGCGGTCGCGCAGGCCGTTGATCTGCGGCCCCTTCTCCTTGCGCTCGTCCGGCGTCATCGCGCCAAGCGTCTTCAGCAGCGCCGAGATCGAGCCGGACTTGCCTAGCGCGGCGATGCGCAGATCCTCGACGGCGGCTTCGTCGGCGGCAGTGTCGATCGCGGCGAGGACGTCGCGTTCCAGAATGGCGATATCGGTCATGAATTAGGTCGCAAGCGTTTGAAGGCGTGGGAACGGGCGCGTTCTAGCGGGAACGGCCGGCTTATGCCAGAGCGAAGCGACGACATGAGGAGGATGCCTTGACCGACAACACCGCCCAGAAGGATTCGCCGTCCTATCGGCTCGCCGCGCTCGACCCCGATTTCATCCTGGGCGATTCGATGCGCGGCGTCCGCTTCATGCTGGAATACCAGAAGGCGGAAGACAGCCTGAGGGCGCGCGGCGTCGTCTCGACCATCGTCGTCTTCGGCTCGGCACGGGTGCGCGAAGGCAATCCCTGGTACGAGGCCGCCCGGCAATTCGGCCACATCGCCTCGGAGCGCGGCGGCGCGCTGCGCGACGGCGAGGCCGGACGCCATCACGTCATCGCCACCGGCGGTGGCCCCGGCATCATGGAAGCCGCCAATCGCGGCGCGACCGAAGCGGGCGCGGTCTCGATCGGCTTCAACATCACCCTGCCGCACGAACAGGAGCCCAACGCCTGGTCGACGCCGGACCTGACCTTCCTGTTCCACTATTTCGCGATGCGGAAGATGCATCTGGCGATGCGCGCCGCGGCGCTGGTGGTGTTTCCCGGCGGCTTCGGCACGCTCGACGAACTGTTCGAGATCATGACGCTGGTCCAGACCGGCAAGATGGGGCGGGTGCCGATCGTGCTCTACGATTCCGGCTACTGGAAAGGCCTGCTGAACCTCGATGCGATGGCCGCGGCCGGCTTCATCCGGCCCGATGACCTCAAGCTGTTCAGCTATGTGGATTCGCCGGAGGAAGCCTATGACCGGATCGTCGAAGGCGCCGGCGAAGGCTGGAACCCGCCAAAGAACGGCAGCGTGCAGACATAGTCGTGCATCGCATCGTCATGGTCGGGCCTGTCCCGACCATCCACGTCTTCGCTGGTCGAAGGTCGCGTTCAAGACGTGGATGCTCGCCACAAGGGCGAGCATGATGGAGAAACAACCCAAAAGAAAAAGGCCGGCGTCACCGCCGGCCTTTTCCAATTCAGCATTGCAAGGCTGCTCAGGCGGCCTTGGCCTCGGCGCCCAGCACGCCCTTGACCGTCTCGACCACGGCAGCGAACGAGGCTGCATCGTCGATGGCCATGGCCGACAGGGTCTTGCGGTCGAGCTCGATGCCCGACTTGATCAGGCCACCGATGAAGACCGAATAGGTCAGGCCGTGCTCGCGCACCGCAGCGTTGAGACGCTGGATCCAGAGAGCGCGGAAGGCGCGCTTCTTGTGCTTGCGGTCGCGATAGGCGTACTGCATCGAGCGATCGACGGCCGCCTTGGCGGCGCGGATCGTATTCTTGCGGCGGCCATAGAAGCCCTTGGCGGCCTTGAACGTCTTCTTGTGCTTGGCGTGGGCGGTAACGCCCCGTTTCACGCGAGCCATGTCATGATCTCCGGAATGTCAGGTGGCGTCAGCCGTTGGGAAGGAAGAACTTCTTCACGTTGGCCGCATCGCCCTCGAACAGGACGGTGGTGCCGCGGTGATTGCGGAGCTGCTTGTTGGTCCGCTTGATCATCCCGTGACGCTTGCCGGCCTGGGCGTACATCACCTTGCCGGTTCCAGTGATCTTGAAGCGCTTTTTAGCGCTCGACTTCGTCTTGATCTTGGGCATTTGAGCTCCTCAATGGTCGTGGCTTCGCGTCTTTTGAACGCGCTGCCAATGTCTTGCTTTCAGGAAGCAAAGCACGATCGCCACGGCAGCCCTTATCAGCCGGGCGATCGAAGGCCGGGCCTATCGCAGAAAACGGCCGCTATTGCAAGTGCGAAGCCGGCAATGCCCGGCGAAGCTGCCGGGGAAAGCGGCAGCCCTTCGTCTGCCTTCTTCAAACGACCGTCACGCCGTAAGGTCAACAGGCGTGTTCCGCATCTGGAGACAGTCCCGTGAAGAAGCTTCTGCTCAACCTCGCCGCAGGCCTTGCCCTGACGGCCGCCGCTTCCGCTCCCGCCCTCGCCCAGTCGACGCTCGACAAGATCAAGGCGCGCGGCAACATCATCTGCGGGACCAGCGAGGGCGTCCCCGGCTTTTCGCTGCAGGACAATGGCGGGGTCTGGAAGGGCTTCGACACCGATTTCTGCCGCGCTCTGGCAGCGGCGATCTTCAACGATCCGAACAAGGCGAGCTATCTCTCGCTGTCGAGCAAGAACCGGCTCGTCGCGCTGCAGAGCGGCGAGATCGACGTGCTCGCCCGCACCACGACCTGGACACTCGGCCGCGATATCGGCCAGGGCCTCTCCTTCACCGCCGTCAACTACTATGACGGGCAAGGCTTCATCGTGCGCAAGAAGCTCGGCGTGACCAACGTCAAGGATCTCAACGGCGCCTCGGTCTGCGTCTCTCAGGGCACCACGACGGAGCTCAACCTCGCCGATTACGGCCGCACCAACAACATCAAGTTCGAGACCGTCGCCTTCGCCACGCTCGACGACACCGTCCAGGCCTATGAAGCCGGCCGCTGCGATGCCTATACCACCGATCTCTCGGCGCTGTCCGGCACGCGCAGCCGCCTGAAGGACCCCGATGAGCACATCCTGCTGCAGCAGGTCATCTCCAAGGAGCCGCTCGGCCCCTGGGTGCGCAAGAACGACGCGGCCTGGTTCGATCTCGTGCGCTGGACGGTCTTCGCCCTGATCAATGCCGAGGAGCTCGGCGTCACCCAGGCCAATGTCGAGGAGATGGCGAAGTCCTCGCAGAACCCGGAAATCCGCCGCATGCTCGGCAGCGAAGGCAAGTTCGGCGAATCCCTCGGCCTCAGCAACGACTGGGTGGTGCGGATCATCAAGGCGGTCGGCAATTACGGCGAGAGCTTCGAGCGGCATTTCGGCGCCAGCACCCGCCATCCGCTGCCGCGCGGCGTCAACAAGCTCTGGACCCAGGGCGGCCTGCAATACGCCCCGCCGATCCGCTGAAGGCGAGGCGGCACCTGAAATCGGACCGCTCCTTTCGGGAGCGGTCCGTGGTGTTCCCGGGCCTCAGGCGGCTTCGCAGACCAGGGTTTCGGCGCGAACGCCGAGCAGGCGGCTGTAGCCCGCAAGGACGACAAGCAGCGCCGCAGCCCCTGCCCCCACCGAAATCCAGAAGCCGCTATGCGCGCCGAAGGCGTCGATCAGCACGCCGGCGGCCGAAGCGCCGGCGGCCATGCCGATGCCGATGCCGGTGATGCCCCAGGTCATGCCCTCGGTAAGCTGGCGCGGCGGCACCAGACGCTCGATCAGGCCCATGGCGATGATGATCGTCGGCGAGACGGCCGCGCCCGCCATGAAGAAGACCAGCGCCAGCGAAGCGAGCCCGGTCACCGCGAGCAGCGGCACGGTCGTGGCTGCCGCCAGCGCGATCGCCGCAAGGAACTGCGTCGCGAGCGAGGCCTTGAGCCTGAGCGTCCCGAAGACAAGGCCGACGATCAGCGAGCCCGCCGCATAGATGGCGAGAACGAAGCTTGCCGACGCCTTCTGCCCCTGCGCCTCGGCGAAGGCGACCGCGGTGATCTCGGCCGTGCCGAAGATCGCGCCGATCGCGGTCATCGCGAGCACGACGATCTGGACCCCGCCGAGCCGGATGACCGAAACCCCGGCGCCTGCATCGAGGGCGCGAACTGGCGGCTCAGTCCGCCTTTGCGCGCAGAGCAAGGGCACGCCGACAATGAGGAAGATCAGGGCGGCAAGCGGCCCGGCCTCGGGAAACAGGCTGACGCTGAGCCCGATCGCGACGATCGGCCCGACGATGAAGATAACCTCGTCGACCACCGATTCGAAGGCGAAGGCCGTGCGCAATTGCGGAGTGTCGCGATAGAACTCGGTCCAGCGCGCCCGGACCATCGCGCCGATGCTCGGCATCAGGCCGGCGAGCAATGCGAAGACGAAGAGCAGCCAGCTCGGCGCGCCCGCCCAGGTCGCGACCATCAGCCCGCCGAGCGCCAACGCCCCGGCCGCGGCGGCCGGCATCAGCACGCGGCGCTGGCCGTAACGATCGACGAGGCGCGAGACCTGCGGCGTGATCAGCGCGCTGGCGAGCGCGAAGGTCGCGGCCACCGCGCCGGCGATCGCGTATTCCCCGCGTCGCTCCGACAGCATGGTGACGATGCCCAGCCCGACCATCGAGGCCGGCAGGCGTGCGATGAAGCCGGCAGCGGAAAAGGCGAAGGCGCCAGGCGCCTGGAAGATTTCGCGATAGGGGTTAGGCATGGCTCGGACCGGACAAGGCTGACATACGCCGCGTATGTCAGTGAGTAATTGCATACGTCTCGTATGTCAATTAACATACGAGACGTATGTGAAGAGGATATGATGGCCCGCAGACTTCGTGCCGACATGATCGCGGAGACCCGCGCCAGCCTGATCGCCGCCGCGCGCAAGGCGTTCGGAACGATCGGCTATGCAGCAACCTCGATGGATGAGCTGACGGCGGCAGCCGGGCTGACACGCGGCGCGCTCTATCATCATTTCGGCGACAAGAAGGGCCTGTTCGCCGCCGTGCTCGACCAGATCGATGCGGAGATGACGGTCAGGCTGCGCGCCGTCTCGGCCAGAGCAGAGGATCGCTGGGCCGGCTTCCGCGACGAATGCGCCGCCTATCTCGCCATGGCGCTGGAGCCGGAGATCCAGCGCATCATGCTGCGTGACGGCCCGGCCGTGCTCGGCGACCCCTGGAGCTGGCCGATCCAGAACGACTGCATCCGGATGATGGCCCGAAGCCTCGACGCTCTTGTCGCTGAGGGTGTTCTGGCGCCGCTCGATCCGGAAGCGGTGGCGACACTGATCTTCGGCGCGACCCAGCATGCGGCGCAATGGATCGCGCATGCGCCGAAGCCGGAAGCGGCCCTGAAAAGCGCGACCGACGCCTTCGACGCGATGCTCGACGGTATTCTGCGCTAGCTCTTTAACTTTATCGCATTCTCTTCACGCGAACCGGGCGCCACGTCGCTCGAAAATGCTTCTGCCGGCATGAAAAAGGGCGCCCGAGGCGCCCTTTTCCGTATCCCGCCTGGGAAGCGATCGCTCGCGCCTCAGCGCGGCGCGAGCACCATCACCATCTGGCGGCCTTCGAGCTGCCAGTCGCTCTCGACCTTGGCGATCTCGGCGGTATCGACCTTGACGCGCTCGAGCACCTTCACGCCGAGATCCTGATGCGCCATCTCGCGGCCGCGGAAGCGCAGGGTGACCTTCACCTTGTCGCCTTCCTCGAAGAAGCCGTGCATGGCCTTCATCTTGACGTCGTAGTCGTGCTTGTCGATGCCGGGGCGCAGCTTGATTTCCTTGATCTCGATGGTGCGCTGCTTCTTGCGCGCCTCCGAGGCCTTCTTCTGCTCGAGAAAGCGGAAGCGACCGTAATCGAGGATCTTGCAGACCGGCGGAACGGAGTTCGGGGCGATCTCGACAAGGTCGAGACCGGCATCCTCGGCGAGCTTCAGCGCATCGAAGAACGAGACCACGCCACGGTTGGCGCCGGTATCGTCGATGAGCTGAACATCACGCACTCCGCGAATGTCGCGGTTCGAACGGGGACCTTCCTTGGTCGGGGTCGGGGCAGCGCGGTACGGACGACGAATGGGGTATTCTCCTGTATTTGGCGCGCTTCGCGCCGTTGTTGCAGACACATTGCACAATGATGCGCGTTGTCAATGCATGACACCGCGATGGCGGGCATTCCCGCCGGCTTAGCCTCCGAGCAACGCGCAGTAGACGTCGAGCGTCTCGGAGACCATAGCCTCCAGCGAGAAATGCCGCTCGACATGCACCCGCGCCCGTCGTGCCAGCGCATCCCTGGCGGAAGGCCGGAGCGCCAGCGCCTCGCTGAGCCCGGCCGCGAGGGCCGACGCGTCGCCCGGAGGCACGCGCCAGCCGGTGCGTTCGCCCGGCTGAACCTGCGGCGGCGCCAGCACCGTCTCGGGCACCGCGCCGAGATCCGAGACCACGACGGGCGTGCCCATCGCCTGCGCTTCGACCGCAACGCGGCCGAAGGCTTCCGGGTCGGTCGAGGGCACAGCGACGACGGCCGCCGAAAGCATCGCCGCCGGCATGTCGCTGCAATGGCCGACGCGCTTCATGCGGCCTTCCAGCCCGGCCTTGGCGATCAGGGCATCGAGTTCCTTGACGTAGCCGTCCCTGCCCTGCGCATCGCCGGCGAGGATGAAGGCCGTATCGGTGTCGCCGCCATCGCGCATCAAGCGCGCCGCCTCGATCAGGACGCGCTGGCCCTTCCAGTTGGTGAGCCGGCCGGGAAGCAGCACGATGCGCTGATGCGGTTCGACGCCCCAGGCCTTGCGCAGGGCCTGCACGCGATCGGCCCCTACGGCGGCCGGCGCGAAGGCCGAGAAATTGGTACCGCGATTGACGACCCTGACGCGATCGCCGGCGACCGGATGCTTCGCCAGGATCAGGCCGGCCGTATAGGCGGAGTTGGCGATGACCACGTCGCCGCGCGCCATCACCGAATTATAGAGCGTCTTCACCGTCGAGCGGCTGTTATAGGAACCGTGATAGGTGGTGACGAAAGGCAGTTTCAGCAGCTTCGCCGCGCCCAGAGCGACCCAGGCCGGGGCACGGGAGCGGGCATGGATCAGCTCCACCCCTTCCTGCTTGCAGAGCAGCGCGAGCTTGCGGATGTTGAGGAGCATCGCGACCGGGTTCTTCGAGGCCGCCGGGAATGGCAGCCAGACTCCGCCCTTGGCCTGCAATTCGGCCACGAGGCGCCCGCCTTCGGTCGCAACCAGCGCGCGCGCGCCAGCATCGGTCAGCCCCTTGGCGATATCGACGGCGGTGCGCTCGGCTCCGCCGGCTTCCAGCTCGGGAATGATCTGCAGGATCGTCCGCCCCGCCAGCGGATGCGTCTCGGTCGAAGGCAGTGAAAGATGGGCACCCGGCTTGAAGGTCATGCTCGCTTGATCTGGACTTTCGTTCGGCGGGGCGAATATGCCCCTATCGGTTAGGCGCCGCAGCCTCTAATCGCCGCGGCCGGATGATTCGTCACAGGAGATTTGCCTTGGAGCGCCAGCCGCCGCAATGGCTCGAAGTCGGAGACGGCCCCACGAAGCGCCGCCTCGCCTATCTCCTGCAGGAGGGAACCGGCGCGCCGGTGGTCTGGCTCGGCGGCTTCCGCTCCGACATGCGCGCGACCAAAGCCGAAGCGTTGGCGGAGTGGGCCCGCAGCAACGGCCGGGCCTGCCTGCGCTTCGACTATGGCGGCCATGGCGAGAGCGATGGCGACTTCGGCAGCTTCACCCTGTCGGACTGGCTCGACGACGCGATTGCCGCAATCGAAAGCCAGTGTCGACAGCGCCCGATCCTGGTGGGCTCGTCGATGGGCGGCTGGATCGCGCTGCTCGCGGCACGCCGGCTGTTCGGCACACCCATGCAACCCGCCGGACTCGTCCTGATCGCCCCTGCGGTCGATTTCTCCGAGGATCTGATGTGGGCGCAGATGCCCGATTCCATCCGCCGGACGATCCTCGACGAGGGCGTCTGGCTGCGGCCTTCGGAATACTCTCCCGATCCGACGCCGATCACCCGCGCCCTGATCGAGGACGGGCGCCGGCACCTGCTATTCGGCGGCGAGATCAAGGCCGGCTGCCCCGTGCATATCCTGCAGGGCATGCGCGACCCCGACGTGCCCTGGCGCCAGGCGCTGAAGCTCGTCGAGCATCTCAGCGGCGACCCGGTCGTGCTGACGCTGATCAAGGACGGCGATCACCGCCTGTCCACGCCGGACGATAT
>JAEWKP010000256.1 GCA_023393655.1 Pseudomonadota bacterium
GGGTGAGGGTGCGGATCTGGCGCGCGCGCTGGCTGCCATCCGCGAGCAGGGCCAGGAAGCCGAAAGGCTGCGCGCCGCGCTCGATCAGGGCCGCGCCAGCATCATGCTCTGCGATCCCGATGGCCGCGTCGTCTATGTCAGCAAGGCGCTGCTGCGTTTTTTCGGAGAGGCGCAGGAGGATTTTCGTGCGGCCTTTCCGGGTTGCTCGGCCAAGGACATGCTGGGCCGCGTCATGGAGCGCGTGCAGGGCGAGCATCAGCCGCTCAATGGCCAGCCGGTGCGCCTGACGTTGGGCCGCCGCACGATCTGCCTGACCCTGACGGCCATGATGCAGGGCGATGGCCGCAGTCTCGGTACCGCCGTCGAATGGCGCGAGATGACCGGGGATCTCAAGCTCGCCGCAGAGATCGTCGCGCTGGTCGAGGCGGCCGAAGCCGGAGACTTCTCCCGCCGTCTGTCTTCGGAAGGGCAGCCGCTGCCGCTCGGCCACGCGGTCAAAGGCCTGAACCGGATCAACGCCGCGCTCGAAGGCACGTTCGACCAGCTGGCCCATGCCGTCGCGGGGGTGGCCGAGGGCGATTTCGATCGGTCGATCCCTGTGACCAGTCAGGGCAGCCTGGGCTTCCTTCAGGGCAGCCTCAACGAAGCCTTCGGCCATGTCGGCGCGACGCTGGCGACCATCCGCGACAGCGCCGGCCGGGTTTCGCATGCCGCGGCCGAGGTCGATGCCGCGATGACGGAGCTTGCGGCAGGCGCCGGGCGGGCTGCTGCCGAGCTTGCCGAAGCGTCCGCCGCAGCGGAGCAGGTCGCGTCGTCGGTCGGGCGCAGCAGCATCCGCACCCGCGAGGCCGGAGATCTCGCCGGCGAGACGATGAGCGTGGCGCAGCAGGGGCACGGTGTCGTCGCCCGCGCCGTCGATGCGATCGGGCGCATCGAAAGCTCGTCGCTGAAGATTTCCGAGATCGTCGGCGTGATCGACGAGATCGCCTTCCAGACCAATCTGCTGGCGCTGAACGCCGCCGTCGAGGCGGCGCGTGCGGGCGATGCCGGCAAGGGCTTCGCAGTCGTCGCGTCCGAAGTGCGCTCGCTGGCGCAGCGCTCGGCGCAGGCCGCCAAGGATATCAAGGGCTTGATCGCCTCGTCGAACGGGCAGGTCGCCGAGGGCGTCGGCTTCGTGCGCGAGACCGGCACGGCGCTGGAGCGCATCGTCGCGGCTGCCGGCAAGGTCGCGACGACCGTATCCGAGATTTCCACTGCGACCACCGAACAGGCGCAAGGTGCCGGCGAGATGGGCCGCAGCGTGACGAAGATGGACAAGGGCACGAGGCAGAACGCCGATCTGGCAGAACGCAGTGCTGAGGCTGCAGCCGCGCTCGCCGAACAGGCGGCGGCACTCCATGCCGCTATCGAAGCGTTCAGCGCGGGTCATGCGGCAGCCGGCGGCACCTTGCCGCCACGCCGCAGCACGCCACAGGCAATCGCGCAGCCGTCACGGATGCCGCCGCAGCCACAGCCGCGCCGCGTCGCCGCCGGCGGCCGCATGGGGATTTGAGAGATGAACAGACCCGCTCCGTCCAATCCCTTCGCGCTCGCCCAGCCTGCGATGGCCGACGTCACGCTGACCCGCGACGACATGAAATTCATCGCGACGCTGGTCTATGAGCAGGCCGGTATCGTCATCCGCGAGCACAAGGAAGCGATGACCCGCGGACGCCTGGCGCGGCGCGTCAAGGCGCTCGGCATGGGTTCGGTCGCGGAATACTGCGCCTTCCTCAAGACGCCCCAGGCGGCGGCCGAGCTGCCGGAGCTGATCAATGCGGTGACGACCAACCACACCGCCTTTTTCCGCGAGCGCCACCATTTCGACCATCTGCGCAAGGACGTGATGCCGCGCCTCCTGCAGGAGCGGGGTGGGCGACGCGGGCGTATCCGCATCTGGTCGGCGGCCTGCTCGTCCGGCGAGGAGCCCTATTCGATCGCCGCCTCCTGCCGCGACGTGATGGGTCCGCGCAGCGATGTCGATTTCAGGATCCTGGCGACCGATATCGATACCGATATCCTGGTGCGGGCCGAGGCCGGGATCTATCCGGCGGAGCTGTTCGAGCGCCTTCCGGGCGATGTGAAGCCTTTGCTCAAGCTCGAAGGCGGGGCCGGGCGAGGCGAGGCTCGCATCGTCGAGGAACTGCGCCGGATGATCGCCTTCAAGCGCTTGAACCTGATCGAGAAATGGCCGATGAGCGGCCCATTCGACGTGATCTTCTGCCGCAACGTCTTCATCTATTTCGACACGCAGACCAAGGCCTCGATCCTCGACCGTTTCGTGGCCCTGCTGGCGCCTGGCGGCTTCCTCTATCTCGGGCATTCGGAATCGTTGCCGCAACCGCATCCGAAGCTGCGCCTGATCGGCCGTACCATCTACGAGAGGACCGCATGAGCGTCTCCCGGTCCTCCCGCCGCTATTTCGATCCACGCTTCCAGGCGACGATCATCACCGTCGCGCCGGGCGAGCACGAGATCACCTCCGCCAAGGACGAGATCGTCGCCACGGTGCTCGGCTCCTGCGTCTCGGTCTGCATGCGCGATCCCATCGCCGGCGTCGGCGGTCTCAATCATTTTCTGCTGCCGAAGAACAACGGCGGCTCGGATACCAGCGCCGGCGAGCGCTATGGCGACACCGCCATGGAAGTGCTGATCAACGACCTGCTCAAGCGCGGCGCCAAGCGCAATAATTTCGAGGCGAAGGTGTTCGGCGGCGCGCGCGTGCTCTCGGGCGCGACGATGCTGGCGATCGGCGACGGCAACATCGCCTTCGTCAACGAATTCCTGAAGGTCGAGGGCATCCCGGTGGTGTCGCGGGATGTCGGCGGCACGCGTTCGCGGCGCATCCATTACCAGCCCGCGACGGGCCGGGCCTGGGTGCAGCATGTCCAGCCGACCGCGCGCGACAGCGGCCACGAGCAGGAAATCGCCTATCTCAACCGGCTCAAGACGCAGCCGGTGGCCGGTGAAGTGGAGGTCTGGTGATGGTTATCGCGGCGTCCTCCGGAAACCCGGTCAAGGTTCTCGTCGTCGACGATTCCGTGCTGATGCAGAAGCTGATGACGCAGATCATCAACTCTGCGCCGGGCTTCGAGGTGATCGGCGTCGCCGGCAGCGCGGAGGAGGGCTGGGACGCCATCCAGGAGCTCAGGCCCGATGTCCTGACGCTCGATCTCGAATTGCCGGGCCGGCACGGCCTCAAGCTGCTGGCGCGCGTGCTCAAGCAGGACCCGCTGCCGGTGCTGATCGTCTCCGCCTTCGGCGGACCGGGCGCCGACAACACCATCCAGGCGCGGGAGCTCGGCGCCATCGACTTCATCGAGAAGCCCGATGGCACGACCCATACGCTCGACGGTTTCATGAAGCATCTCGTCGGGGCGCTGCAGCGCGCCGCTGCCAGCCGCAAGATGCTTGCCGCTGCCCGGCAGGTGGCGCTGGCGGGAGCCGTGCCGGCTCGTCCGGCCCCG
>JAEWKP010000316.1 GCA_023393655.1 Pseudomonadota bacterium
GCCGTAGCCCGGATGCACGGCTTCGGCGCCGGTTGCCTTGCAGGCATCGATGATCTTGTCGATCAGCAGATAGGATTGGGCGGCGGGAGCAGCGCCGATATGCACGGCCTCGTCGGCCATCACGACATGCAGCGCATCGCGATCCGCGTCGGAATAGACGGCGACCGTCTTGATGCCCATCCGGCGCGCCGTCTTGATGACACGGCAGGCGATCTCGCCGCGGTTCGCGATCAGGATCTTCGAGAACATGCGCGGCCACTCCCGGCTTCAGACCAGATTGCAATAGCCGGGGTCTAAGGGAAGCCGCAACTGCCGTCCACCGATGCGAAAGTCGGCTATCGGCCAAGCCGTTGTGCAAGGATGCACAGGTGCGGGTGGCCTTCATCTGGGCCGGCTCGGCGAAGGCGCGATCATCAAAAGCAGGCCGCGGAGTAATCCCGCGCCATGGAAACTCCACGACCCGGGACTGCTCCGCCGGCAGAGATATTCGGAGGAAGCTGGAGAGCAGGCTCAGCTCGCGAGCAGGACGACGCGCGGGGCAGCGCCGACTCCGGTGCGAACCACATCTTTCGCCGCGCCCTTGGCGAAAGCGAAGACGAGAAGCGTCTCGTCGCAATGCTCTGCCTCGCGGACGATCTCGTTGGCGATGCGCTGGGCGGTGGCGGTCGGCCCCTCGCCGGCCGAGAGCGTCGTGACCAGCCAATGTGCCTTGTCGCGGTCGATCACGCCGGTCGGGCGGTTTTCCCAGACGGCGAAATCGACGACCAGCGCCACGAGGTAATCCGCATAGGCCTTGCAGTTGTGCGGCACGGCCCGGTCGAGCGCGACCAGAACATCGACGATGTCCCGCGTCACGACGATATCGCTCAAGATGTTCCGCTGAAGCATCTTGACGTCTTCTTCGTCGATCGCGCGACGATCCATCACGCGATCGACGAATTCACGAAGCTCATGACCCATCATGTTCGAACCCCTGTCCGGCGTTGTTTTGTGCCGGTACGTTCCTGTTGTGGGAACACCATGAACCCGCGCCCCGCATCAGGTGGTTAACGCGGAAATCTGAACGGATATTCAGGTTAAACGGAACTGAGTCGACTTGGTTGCGAGGGTGTTACTGCGGGCAATGCGGTGCGCCTCGGACAGCCGCCTTCAGCCGGCATGCGGCATGGGCGCCGGATAGCCGCTGCCGCTTGAGGGCATTCAGCCGAACACGGCCAAGGTCGGAGCAGGAGAAGGCAATCGCTGGCGCAGACACGGCCTGACGACCGATCGCTTCGGGCCGCCCCCTTTGTGATTCCAGGGCTTCGCTTCGCGAAGAGCCTGGAATCCACGGTTGGCTGCACTGCCGGCGACCCAACACCTGATGTCTCACCCGGTCGTGGGTTCCGGGCTCGCGCTGCTGGCGCGCCCCGGAAGACAATGGCTGGGCCTGGAAAACCCGACGATCGGTTATGGAGGCTCTACGCCGCCACGGCCTTCGGCAATCCCAGCGCCGCCGGCAGCTCCGGAAACGCGCGCAATACATGCCGGGCACCGAGCGCGACGAGGCTCTCGACCGGCTGGAACCCCCAGGAGACGGCGACAGGCACGACGCCGGCGGCAACCGCCATCTCGATGTCGAAGGAGCTGTCGCCGACCATCGCGGTACGCTCCGGCATTGCTCCAGTCTCCGCCATCGCCCGCTGGATCATCCCGGGATGCGGCTTCGAGGGCGCATCGTCGGCCGACTGCACCGTATCGAACAGGCCCTGCCAGCCATGCCGGGCGACGATGAACTCGGCGCCCTTGCGCGACTTTCCGGTGGCGATGCCGAGCTTCAGCCCGCCATGGCGCCTCAGCTCGGCGAGCGTCTCGGCGACGCCCGCGAAAAGCGGCTCGTCCAGCGACGGATCGCTCTCGGCCTGCACACGCATCGCGCTGAAGACCTGGCGATAGGTCTCGGTCAGCACATCGTCCGGCTCGGCCAGCCCGGCAAGCCGCGCCATCGCGATGTCGAGCGTCAGCCCGACGATGCCGAGACCGGCTTCACGCCCGGGATGAACCCGTCCGCAGCGCCGGAAAGTCTCGTATTGCGCGCCGAGGATGATCGCCTCGGAATTGATCAGCGTGCCGTCGAGATCGAAGATGATGAGATCCATGCCGGGGCTTTATCCCGGATTGCCGCGGCAATCCACTGCAAGCCCGTCATGGCATCATCCCGCGCGTGAGCGGCTCAGCCCCTGGCTTCGCGGGCGCAGGCATCGACCGCCTTGCGCAGCTCGGCACCGTCGAGCCCCTTGGCACGCGCCTCCTTGCGGCATTCGGAACGCTGGGCGAGATCCGGCCGCTTGCCTTTGAAGCACGCGGTCAATGCCGCGATGCGTTCCGGGCCCTGCAGCTTGCGGCCATCGACCTCTTCCTTGCAGGCTGCCCGCGCCGCCACCGCCGTCGGCTTGCCGTCGCGCGTCAGACCGTCATGGGCATAGAGCTGTACGCCCGGGAACTTGCCCTGCATGCAGATGCGCATCGCCGCGCGCAGATCCGCGCCGGCGAGCGCGATATTCTCGGACACGCAATCCTGCCGGGCCTTCGCCCGCTCGGCCCGCGGAACCGGCTCATCCGCCGACGCGGCAACGGCAGCCGGCGCGGGCGCCTTTGCCGGCGCGGCATTCTGCGCCTGGGCGGCTCCCGCAAGGCCGAGAACAAAGCTGGAAACGATCAAAACCGAACGCATGGTCAGCCCCTCCGATGACAAGAACATAATTAGAACAGAAAGCGTTTTGTTCCGCAACTGTTCTCTTACGTTTCGTCACCGCCCGAGGCGAGGCCTCACTCGTCCGGCGCCTCGACGATCGGATCGTAGGGCGCGTCGTCGAAGCCGAGCAGGTTCCAGCTCTGGCGCATATGCGGCGGCAGCGGCGCGCTGACGTCGATCGTGCCCTTGCCACGCGGATGCGGCAGCACGATCCGCCGCGCCAGCAGGTGCAGCTTGTTCTGGATGCCGCCGGGCAATTCCCAGTTCTGGATGTTGAAATACTTGGGGTCGCCGATGATCGGATGGCCGATATGGGCGGCATGGGCGCGCAGCTGGTGGGTGCGCCCGGTCACCGGCTTCAGCGAGAGCCAGGCCAGCTTCTGCGCTGCCGTCTCCACCACCGCGTAATAGGTCACGGCGTGCATCGCGCCGTCCTCGCCATGTTTGGCGACGGCCATGCGCTGGTCGCCGTCATAGGCTTCCTCGCGAGCGAGATAGGTCGAGATCCGGCCCTGGCGGACGCGCGGCACGCCGGCGACCAGGGCCCAGTAGACCTTGCGGGCCGCGCGCGAGCGGAAGGTCTTGGCCAGTGTCGCCGCCGCGAAGCGCGACTTGGCGATGACGAGGCAGCCGGCGGTGTCCTTGTCGAGACGGTGGACGAGGCGCGGCTTCTGGCCGCTCTTGTCGGTCAGCACCTCGAGCATCTGGTCGACATGGCGCGTCGTGCCCGAGCCGCCCTGCACGGCAAGGCCGGCCGGCTTGTTGAGCACGATGACGTCGTCATCCTCGTAGAGCGTGATCGAGCGCAGGAATTCGATCGTGTCGGTATCGGCCTTGAGCGAGCGCGGGCGCTGTTCCTGCGGCTCGAGCTTGAGCGGCGGGATGCGCACCGTCTGGCCTTCTTCGAGTCGGTCCTTGCTGTCGGCGCGCTTGCCGTTGACGCGCAGCTCGCCCTTCCGGACGATGCGCTGGATATGGCTGAAGGAAAGCTGCGGGAATCGCGCCTCGAGGAAGCGGTCGATCCGCATCTCGTTCTCGTCCGGCGTCACCACCAGCTGCTGCACGCCGGTCGAGAGCACCTCGGAGGTCTCGGCCTTGACCTGGGCGCGGGTCGGCTTGGGAGCTTCCTCCATCGGCCGTGGGCGCGGCGAGCGCTGCACACGCTC
>JAEWKP010000092.1 GCA_023393655.1 Pseudomonadota bacterium
CATCAAGCATGCGATGATCCGGGCGGGTCTGGGCTGGGGCCGGCTGCCGGGTTGGCTGACACAGGAGGATCTAGCCAGCGGCCGGCTGGTGCGTGTCGAGACGGGCGTGCTCGGGCGACGCGGCGAGCTTCCTGCCGAGGCCTATATCGGGCACCGGCTGGACGCGCCGCTCGGCCCTGCGGCCCGGAGTTTCACCGCGGCGCTGAAACGGCTCTGCGCCGAACCCTAGGCTAAAACGAGAAAGGCCGGCCCAAGGGCCGGCCGTCCGGATCATGGGGGCGGAGCGCGATCCGTCAGCGCCGGAAGCCGCCGCCGATCGCGCCACCGAGCACGCCGCCGACGATACCGCCAAAGATCGCCGCGCCAGCGCTGTCACCGGCGTCGCCGTCGCGCGTCCGGACGCGGCCCTGATAGCCGGTGCTGGTCGTGCCGCGGCGCGGCGTCGTGGTCGTGCCCCGGTAGGCTTGACCGCGCTCGCGGGCGAGGTCGCGCTGGTACATCTCGTCGCCGTCGTAGGAGGAGACGTTGCGGGTGGCAGCCTTGCCTTCTCCCGCCGTCTTGGTGTTGCGCTTCTTCTCGGCCGCAGCCTTCTCCTCGGCCAGAATCGCCTGATTGGCCGTCTCGCTCTGGGCACGGAGCGCGCTCACCTGCATCGCGGTCAGGAAGCCGGTCTCCGGAATGCTGCGCGACTTCTGCCAGGCCTGGATCGCCTTGCGGTGTGCCGGGCCGAAATTGGCCGCCGCCTTGCCCGGCTGGAAGCCGCTGACACGCAGGCGGGTCTGCACCTCGCGCCGATCCTTGGCCCCGAGCTTCATCGCGGTTTCGGTCTGCGCCGTGCCGATCTCCTGCTTCAGCGCCTCCTCGGTGACGCCAGGCGGCGTCGCGAGGAAACCAGCCGCCGGCTTCGCCGTCTCCAGGCTGGCCAGGCGGTTGCGGGCGAAGGTCGCGAACTGTCCCGACGGGAAGGCGTCGAGATAGGCGCGATAGTCGGCTGCGGAATTGCCGCGCGCGGCGACTTCCCAGGTCTTGATGTCGATCTGGGCGCGATCGAGCGACGGGGCGGCCGGCATCGCCGGCATGGGCACGGCGGCGTCGATGGTCTTGGTCGCGGCCACGCCCGGATCGACCGCCGCCAGCTTCAGAGTCGGGTTCATCTTGAACTCGCCGATGATCGAGGAATTGGTCCAGGGCTTCTGCTTCTTGTTGGTGGTTTCCCAGACATCGGCCCGCACACGGTCCATGACCGTGGTGATCGAGATCTCGGGCGTCTCGATATGCTTGAGCAGCGCGCTGGTGAAGGGGCTGTTGCCGTCGCGCTCGCCATCCATCGCCGTGGCGCGCGGATCGGTCGCGAAGGCGATCAGGATGCCGGAGGCCGATTGCGTCTCGATCGCGGTCAGACCGCGGGTGACGGCGCGCGACTTCGCGGCGAGTTGAGCAGCGAAGGGATTGTCGCGGCAGGCGTCGAGGATGACGATGTTGACGCGCTCGTCGCGCTGCATCTGGCGAAGGATGAGCTGGACATTGACCGCGCGAAAATCGAGATCGGCTTCCGAACGCAGCGAGGCGTCGACGGGAATGAGATAATTGTCGTCTCCGACGGCGATGCCGTGGCCGGCATAATAGACCAGGCCGGCCTTAGCGCCGTCGAGCTTCTGCGCGAATTCGCGCACGATGCCCGTCATCGCGTCCATCTTGAGATCGTAGCCTTCGACGACGTCGAAGCCGAGGCGCTTGAGAGCAGCCGAGATGCCTTTGGCATCGCGCTGCGGGTTGGCAAGCGGCGGCACCGCCGTATAGGCGCTGTTGCCGATGACGAGCGCGACCCGCCGCTCGGGCACGGCCGCGGAAGCAGGTGATGCCAACGCCACCGCTGAGAGCACCAGCGCAAAGGCGACAGCCATTCGGGCACGGAACCCCGGAACCAGAGACGCGAAGCTCACGACAACCTCCCCAATTCAGCAATCAGCTGCCTACCTGCAACGGGCGGCGCAGCGCAGGATCAAAAAACAAGGCGGCAATATGGACGAAAGATGGCCTTCGTTTTTACCGCAACATGCCCCGGCGGTAAACCGGAACATCACTTCGTCGCGCGAACCATGGCGTCGGTTCAAATTTTGTCCCGCATCGCACGCCGGACCGCGAGCATCGGACCGATGCGAAGGCGCCGGCATCCTCCGATTGCATGAGGCGCATGCATAAGACGAAGGGATGAGAGCGCATCTCCCCAGACCCCTTTGACGTCCGCGAACGTTGACTTATGCCCGGAGCGCGGTGCAGCATGACATGCAAGGGGAACCGCATAACCAAGAAAGATAAAGCTGATGAGGGCTGACAACCGGCATGGCTGAAGACACTATTCTTTCGACTTCAGGTCTTACCAAAGAATTTGCCGGCTTTACAGCTGTGAACAGCGTCGACCTCAGCGTGCGTCGGGGGTCCATTCACGCTCTGATCGGCCCGAATGGCGCCGGCAAGACGACTTGCTTCAACCTGCTGACGAAATTCCTCGCGCCGACACGCGGCTCGATCGTCTATAACGGCCGCGACATCTCGCGCGAAAAGCCGGCGGAGATCGCCCGGCTCGGCCTCGTCCGCTCGTTCCAGATCTCGGCGGTGTTCCCGCAGCTTTCGGTGCTGGCCAATGTCCGCATCGCCCTACAGCGGCGCAAGCGCGGCGACTCATTCGATTTCTGGCGCTCGGAGCGGGTGCTGAGCGAACTCGACGCCGAGGCGCGCAGCCTGATCGAGGCAGTCGGCCTCACGCCATTCCTCGGCCTCACGGCCGGCGAGCTTTCCTACGGCCGCAAGCGCGCGCTCGAGATCGCGACGACGCTGGCGCTCGATCCCGAGATGCTGCTGCTCGACGAGCCGATGGCCGGCATGGGCCGCGAGGATGTCGAGCGCATCGCAACGCTGATCCGCAAGATCTCGGCCAACCGCACCATCCTGATGGTCGAGCACAATCTCTCGGTCGTCGCCTCGCTCTCGGATCGGATCACCGTGCTGGCGCGCGGCCAGGTGCTGGCGGAAGGCGACTACGCCACCGTTTCGAAGGACCCGCGCGTGGTCGAGGCCTATATCGGCTCGGGAGGCGGACATGGCCACCACTGAGGCCGTGAAAGCCGCCGGCACCGCCCCGCTGCTGAGCGTGAGCGGACTCGAGGCCTGGTACGGCGAGAGCCATGTGCTGCACGGCATCGATTTCGACGTGGCGCCCGGCGAGGTCGTGACGCTGCTCGGCCGCAACGGTGCCGGCAAGACCACGACGCTGAAGTCGAGCATGGGCGTGATCGGGAAGCGCAAGGGCTCGGTCGTGCTGGAGGGCACCGAGACGATCTCGCTGCCCTCGCGCGCGATCGCCCGGCTCGGCATCGGCTTCGTGCCGGAGGAGCGCGGCATCTATTCCTCGCTCTCGGTCGAGGAGAACCTGATGCTGCCGCCGCAGGTCCGGCCCGGCGGGCTCTCGCTGGAGGCGATCTTCACGCTGTTTCCCAACATCAAGGAACGCTTGAAGAGCCAGGGCACCAAGCTCTCCGGCGGCGAGCAGCAGATGCTGGCGATCGGCCGCATCCTGCGCACCGGCGCGCATCTGCTCCTGCTCGACGAGCCGACCGAGGGCCTCGCCCCCGTCATCATCGAGCAGATCGGCCGCACCATCGCGAAACTGAAGCAGGACGGCTTCACCATCATCCTGGTCGAGCAGAATTTCCGCTTCGCCCAGACCGTCGCGGACCGGCATTACATCGTCGAGCAGGGCAAGGTCATCGACATGATCCCCAATGCCGAACTCGACGCCAATATCGACAAGCTGCACAGATATCTCGGGGTCTGACGGCCCGGGCCACAGGCCCCGGACCGGAAGTCAAAAAAAGCGGCGAAACGCCGGCAATCACACGAGGGAGAACGACAATGAAACTGAAGATGTTTCTGGCCGCGGGCGCGCTCGCGGCGGTGGTGGCAAGCCCCGCCCTCGCCCAGCAGATCTCGGTCAAGGCCGGCGTGCTGAACGACCGTTCCGGGCTCTATGCCGATCTTTCCGGCGAAGGCTCGGTCATCGCCGCGCGCATGGCGGTGGAGGACTTCAAGGCGGCCGACAAGGGCATCAAGGTCGAGATCGTCTCGGCCGACCACCAGAACAAGCCGGATGTCGGCTCGACCATCGCCCGGCAGTGGTACGACCAGGACGGCGTCGACCTGATCCTCGACGTGCCGACCTCCTCGGTCGCACTGGCGGTGAGCCAGATCACCAAGGAGAAGAACAAGGTCCACATCAACTCCGGCGCGGCCACTTCCGACCTCACCGGCAAGGCCTGCAACGCCAACACCATCCACTGGACCTACGACACCTACGCGCTCGCCCAGGGCACCGGCGGCGCCATGGTCAAGGCCGGCGGCGACACCTGGTTCTTCCTCACCGCCGACTATGCCTTCGGCCATGCGCTGGAACGCGACACCTCCGCCGTCGTCACCAAGGCGGGCGGCAAGGTGCTCGGCGCGGTGCGCACCCCGTTCCCCGGCACCGACTTCTCCTCCTTCCTGCTGCAGGCGCAGGCTTCGAAGGCCAAGGTCATCGGCCTGGCGAATGCCGGCGGCGACACGATCAACTCGATCAAGCAGGCGGGCGAGTTCGGCATCGTCGCGGGCGGGCAGAAGCTCGCGGGCCTGCTCGTGTTCCTGACCGACGTGCACTCCCTCGGGCTCCAGGCGGCGCAGGGGCTCGTCCTGACGGAATCGTTCTATTGGGACACGAACGCCGGCACGCGCGCCTGGTCCGACCGCTTCTCCAAGCTGAATGGCGGCAAGCGCCCCACCATGGTCCAGGCCGGCGTCTATTCCGGCATGCTGCACTATCTCAAGGCCGTCGAGGCGGCGAAGAGCAAGGACGCCGCCGCCGTCGTCGCCAAGATGAAGGAGCTGCCGACCGACGACCCGCTGTTCGGCAAGGGCTCGGTGCGGGCCGACGGCCGCAAGATGCATGACATGTATCTCTTCGAGGTGAAGAAGCCCTCCGAATCGAAGGGCCCGTGGGACTACTACAAGCAGGTCGCGGTGCTGCCGGCCGACCAAGCGTTCCGCCCGCTCTCGGAAAGCGAATGCCCGCTCGTCAAGAAGTGAGCGGCTGAAACCCGGCCCCGCCGGGTTTCGAACCCTCCCGCGTCATTCCCGGAATGACGGACGAGGTTCCACGAAGACATCCAGACGATCCGAGTCCCGCATGTTCGAGCTTCTAGGCGTTCCGCCGCAGGCGCTGTTCGGTCAGGTCCTTCTCGGCCTGATCAACGGCTCGTTCTACGCCATCCTCAGCCTCGGGCTGGCGGTGATCTTCGGACTGCTCAACATCATCAACTTCACGCATGGCGCGCAGTATATGATGGGCGCCTTCGTCGCCTGGATGTGCCTGAACTATCTCGGGATCAACTACTGGGCAGCCCTGCTGCTGGCCCCGATCATCGTCGGCGCAACCGGCATCGCGGTCGAGCGGCTGCTGCTCAAGCGCATCGCCCATCTCGACCATCTCTACGGCCTGCTCCTGACCTTCGGCCTGGCGCTGATCATCCAGGGCCTGTTCCGCAACCAGTACGGCTCATCGGGCCTGCCCTACGCCATCCCGCCGCAGCTCGCCGGCGGCAAGAATCTCGGCTTCATGTTCCTGCCGAACTACCGCGCCTGGGTGATCGTCGCCTCGCTCGCGGTCTGCCTTTCGACCTGGTTCCTGATCGAGAAGACCAAGCTCGGCGCCTACCTGCGCGCCGCGACCGAGAACCCGACCCTGACCCAGGCCTTCGGCATCAACGTGCCGCTCCTGGTGACGCTGACCTACGGCTTCGGCGTGGCGCTCGCCGCCTTCGCCGGCGTGCTCGCCGCGCCGATCTACTCGGTCAATCCCAACATGGGCGGCGACCTGATCATCGTCGTCTTCGCCGTCGTCGTGATCGGCGGCATGGGCTCGATCATGGGCGCCATCGTCACCGGCTTCTCGCTCGGCCTGGTCGAGGGCCTGACCAAGGTGTTCTACCCGGAAGGGGCCGCGACCGTGATCTTCGTCATCATGGTGCTGGTGCTCCTGGTGAAGCCCGCCGGTCTGTTCGGCCGTGCGGCCTGATGCGCAAGCAAGGACTGAAGACATGACCGACCTTGCCTCGACCGATGCATCCGCCAGCGGCCGCGCGCTGAGCGAAACCGACGACAGCACGGCACGCCTGCACCGCAACCTGTTCATCGCGATCGCGGCGGTGCTCGTGGTCGCACCCTTCGTCGCCTACCCCGTCTTCGTGATGAAGGTGCTGTGCTTCGCGCTGTTCGCGCTCGCCTTCAATCTTCTGCTCGGCTATGGCGGCCTGCTCTCCTTCGGCCATGCCGCCTATTTCGGCATGGCGAGCTATGTCAGCGCCTATACCGCCAAGCACTGGGGCCTGACGCCCGAACTCGCGATCCTGCTCGGCACAGCGGTGGGCGCTCTGCTCGGCCTCGTCTTCGGCGCGCTCGCGATCCGCCGCCAGGGCATCTATTTCGCGATGATCACGCTGGCGCTCGCCCAGATGGTATTCTTCTTCTCGCTGCAGACGCCACGCTTCACCGGCGGCGAGGACGGCATCCAGGCCGTGCCGCGCGGCAAATTCCTCGGCTTGATCAGCCTTGCCGACGACCGCGTGCTCTACTGGCTCGTCGCGGCGATCTTCATGGGCGGACTGCTGCTGATTTACCGGGTCATCCACTCACCTTTCGGCCAGGTCTGCAAGGCGATCCGCGACAACGAGCCCCGCGCCATCTCGCTCGGCTACCGCGCCAGCCAGTACAAGCTGATGGTCTTCGTGCTCTCAGCCACGCTCGCAGGCCTCGCCGGCGCGACCAAGGCGATCGTCTTCCAGCTGGCGTCGCTGACCGACGTCTACTGGACGATGTCCGGCGAGGTCGTGCTGATGACGCTGGTCGGCGGGCTCGGCACGGTGTTCGGGCCGATCGTCGGGGCCATCGTCATCGTCGCCATGCAGAACTACCTCGCCACGCTCGGCGCCTGGGTCACGGTCGTCCAGGGCGTGATCTTCGTGCTCTGCGTCCTGCTCTTCCGCGAAGGCATCGTCGGCGTCATCTCGAAGGCGATCAGGAAGCCGCTCTGAGAGGCCGCTTCAGCGGATCAGCCTGGAGACCGGCCGGAACTGCGGATGCTCGGCGCTCCGCAGCCATTCGAACAGCACCATCTCGGTGGTGACGATCTCGGCGCCGTGGCTCGCCATGCGGGCAATCGCGATCTCCCGCGATTGCGGCACCCGCGAGCCGATCGCATCGGCGACCACGACGACACGGCGGCGATGCTCGAGCAAGGTCAATACCGTCTGGCCGACGCAGACATGCGCCTCGCAGCCGCAGATCACCAGCTCGCGATCTCCTGCGACGGCCTCGAGGAAGGCCGGCTCGCCGCAGGCATCGAAGCTCATCTTGGTCAAGGCCGGACCGACCTCGGCCAGGGCCGGCACCGTCGCGCCGAGGCCGCGCGGATACTGCTCGGTCAGGACCGTCGAAACGCCCAGCAACCGTGCCGCCTCGGCGAGGCGGCCGGCATTGAGCAGCACCGCTTCACCCTGATGGATCGCCGGCATCAGCTTCGCCTGGAAGTCGATGACCACCAGCGTGGCATTCTTCGCGGTGAGCAGCGGCATGACCCGGCCTTTCCTCTCGCACCGTCGGGGAGGCTTCATAGCGCGGCAAGGTGCCACCTTCGTCAACAAACGTGAAATCGCTGCCACCGAGCTTCGCTTGACTTGCCTAACGGCAGTCAACATGCAGATGAAATGGACGGCAAACCGATCGTTTCCTTCGCGACGACGCTGCATGTGCGCGATCATTGCCTGTGCCTGCATGTGCAGCGCGCAGCAAGGGCGCTGGCGCGCCGTTTCGACGAGGCATTGCGGCCGGTCGGGCTGACGAACGGGCAGTTCTCCCTGCTGATGGCCCTGAACCGGCCGGTGCCGGCCTCGTTCGGGCCGGTCGCCGAGCTTCTGGCGATGGATCGCACAACCCTCACCGCCGCGCTGAAACCGCTGGAGCGGCGCGGGCTCGTCAGCATTGCGGTCGACCCTGCGGATCGCCGCGGTCGATTGCTGACCCTGACCCCTGACGGCATGACGCTCCTCGCCGCGGCCGTGCCGATCTGGCGGCAGATGCACGAGGCCATCGAGGCCGCCATGCCCGATACCGCGCCGGAGAGCCTGCGCAATACGCTGCGCAGCCTGGGCTGAACCACGGCAGCTTGCCCCGCCCCCGCCGCAGAGCGGCCCCGCCAACGTGTCTCTGGCGCATGGCGCCCGCCGCGATTACCCTCCCGCCATTCCCTAGACGCAAGCAAGATCACAGCCATGGACAAGCGGCTCGATACTTCCGCCCAGGCCGCAGCCCTGACGCCTGCGGATATCCGTTCGATCCTGATCGGGGTCATGCTGGCGATGTTCCTGGCCGCGCTCGACCAGACCATCGTCGCGACGGCGCTGCCGACGATCGGCCGCGACCTCAACGACGTCACCCACCTGTCCTGGATCGTCACGATCTACCTGCTCGCCTCGACCGCGGTGACGCCGCTCTACGGCAAACTCGCCGATATCCATGGGCGGCGGGTGACGCTGCTCGCCGGCATCGTCGTCTTCGTCATCGGCTCGATCGCCTGCGCGCTGGCGCCCTCGCTCTGGCTTCTGGTCATTGCGCGCTTCGTGCAGGGGCTCGGTGGCGGCGGCCTGATCGCGCTGGCCCAGACGATCGTCGGCGACATGGTGCCGCCCAAGGAGCGCGGGCGCTATCAGGTCTATTTCGCCAGCGTCTTCATGTCCTCCTCGCTGCTCGGCCCGGTGCTGGGCGGCTTTCTCGCGGAAAAGCTGCACTGGTCGGTAATCTTCTGGATCAACCTGCCGCTCGGGCTCGGCGCCTACTGGATGTCGAGCGAAGCGCTGAAGCGGCTGCCGCGCCATGAACGGCCGCACAAGCTCGACGTGCTCGGCGCCGTGCTGATGACCTTGGCGACGGTTTCGCTGCTGCTCGCCCTGTCCTGGGG
>JAEWKP010000386.1 GCA_023393655.1 Pseudomonadota bacterium
CTGGAGGAGATGGCGGAACGCCATCCTGATTGCGAGATCTACACCGCGCCGGGACAGGGCCATGCCCCACTGCTCGGCACGAAGGACATGATCCGGCGTATCGGCAAGCTTGTCGCGCGAGCCGAGCGGCGCGCCGGCTGATCCGTTTCAGGGTTTCGAACGCCCGTCTTCGGCGATATCGGCGACATTGCTCTGCCCCGCCGTGCCGTCATCGCGCGAGCTTTCGACCTCGCCCGCCTTGGCCCGCCTGGCGAACTCCGTCTCCGTTCCCGCCGCCAGTAGCTTCGCCTGGCCGACCCAATCCTCGCGCTCGATCCGGCCGGGAAAAGCGAGATAGCCGCCGACCCATTCGACATTCTCGGCCGTCCAGCCGGCGATCTGCTCGAAATGCCAGATACCGAGGCCGTGCAAACGGCCCTCGTTCTGCCGCCCGATGCCCTTGATCAGCTTCAGGTCGTCGGCCTTGCCGCCGCGGGCCGCGGCGAGCCCTGCCGGCCGCTGTCCAGGCAGCTCCGCCTCGTTCTCGACAGGCGGCAGTGGTGCCTGCGGTGTCGCGGGCGATACGGCCGGCGAAGAGGTGACTGCGACGGGGACCGCGCCCGCCTGCGAGACCGGCAGGGCAGCCGGCTTGCGCAGAAGGCTCGCGCAGACGCAGCCCAGCCAGTAGGCGGCCGTGATCAGCAGCGCGGTCTCGACCCAGGTCGCCGGCATGCCATTCAGAAGCTGCAGCCAGGTCAACGCGGCGCCGGCGACCCAGAATGCGGCGACAACGGTCCAGGCGCCGCTCCAGAAACGGGCCTTGCCGCCGTCATGGCTGATCCAGCCGATGGCGAAGCCGAGGCCGAAGGCGGCGACCAGGAACCAGATGAACTGGCTGGCGAGATAGAGCATGTCGGACTCCTACTTCGCCACGGTGAACTGCACGCGGCGGTTCATCGCTCGTGCTTCCGGCGCTTCGTGCGGCACGAGCGGCCGGGTGCTGCCGTAGCCTTTCACGGCAAGCTGGCCCGTCTCGATACCGCGCCGCGCCAGCTCGTCGCGCACGCGCAGCGCCCGTCGCAACGACAGATCCATATTGTCGAAACCGCGCCGCTCGCCATCGCGATTGGCGTGCCCCTCGATCACGACGGGCGAGCCCGGGCACTTCCTGAGAATGGCCGCGGCCTCGCCGATGACGCGCTCGGTCGTGGCATCGAGTTCGACGACCGAGGTCCCCTGCCCGAACAGAACGGTGTTGCTTTTGGTCAGCCCGTCGAGATCGTTCTGGCAGCTTGCCGGCGGATCGACCACGCAACCGGTCTGGCGCAGACTCACCACCGCATCGGCCTTGTAACCCGGAGGCAGGCCGGTTGCAGCGCTGGTCTCGATCTCGCTCCGGATCAGGTCGCGGCAGGTCAATCCGCGCAGCATCACGCGGTCGTCGACGATGGAGGCCGAACCGAGATCGAGCCGCAGCAGGTCGGCGAGGACGGCACGGGCCGCCTCGGCGAAGCCGGAAGGGGCGCCCGGAACGAGGGTCGTCGCGTCCTCGAAGCGGTCCTTCAGCGGGGAATCCGCGACCAATGCCCGCAACGCAGCCTGCGCTGCCCGGTCGGGCAGATATCCGGAGAGCCGCAAACCGGTCCGGTCCGCCGATAGCGACAGGCCGTATGGCCTCACGACGACGCTCTCCGGCATGGCGGTCAATGCCAGGCCGGCGGGAGCGTTGCGCGCGAACAGATCGCGCAGCGCCGCAAGGCTCGCGACATCCGCAACCTCGCCGGCAATGGCAAAGGCCTTGTCGCGGATGCTCACGGAGCCGGTCCTGAGCTTCGACAGCGCCTCGAGCGCAAAGGCGGTCGAGGCCCGCAGGTCGAGATCCGAGCGCAGCGCCGGCTCGACAGTCATGCGATCGTCGACGGCCGCTTCGCCGAAGAGACCTCGCACCGTGGCGAGCAGGTTCGCGCGCGCGGTCTCGTCCGGCAGCTTACCGTTCAGGCGCAGGCCGCTGTCGCTGCGAGCCGCGCTCCATTCCAGCGGCACGGGCGCCACTACGGGGGGCGGTACCACCGGAGCGCGCGCTGCCGGAGTGTTTGCCGGCGGGGTGCTGGCCGGCGGCGGAGGGACAGGGCCTTGCGGCGTTGCAGGAGCCGGTCCCGGAGCGGACGCGGAGCCCTGCGGCTTCGGCGAAGCGGGCAGCACATCATGCAGGATCAGCCCCGGCATTTCCGGCATCGGCACGACGACCGGCACCGGCGGCGGAGGCGCTGGAGGGCATTCGATCGCAGCCCGCGCCACCGAATCCGGCCCGTCCTGCTGGGCGATCTGCAGGCGCAAGGCCTGGCAGGCCTCGTAGGTCTCGGGCCCCTTCCCGGTCAGGATGTAATTCTCACCGTCGATCTCGGCTTTTCCTTGCCGAAGCCGCGCCAGATCGCCGAGGGCGCGCGTCGCTTTTACAAGGAAAGCCGAGGGCGCCCCGAGCGCCGGCTTCATCTCGTCGCGAAGAGCGATCCCGGCGCCGAAGGCCTGCCGCGCCGCCTCGAGCATCTGCTTGCGCGCTTCCTGATCGGGGTAGAGGCCGCGTATCACCAATGCTGCGCCGGCCTCATGCTCGGCGCTCCAGCGATAGGGGGTCACGGTCGGCGGCTCGATATCGCATTTGACGGCGCGGAAGCCCGGCCGCTCCGCCTGTGCCACCGCCGCTTCGAGGGCCAGGAACGAATCCGAGCTGGCCGCCTTGCCTTCGATACAGAAGCGGCCGTCATCGAGGGCGACGCGGCCCGAGGCCAGTTTCGGCAATTCGGCGAGCATCGCCACCGCCATCGCGGCAAAGCCCTCGGGCGCGCCGAAGGCGACGGTCTGGCGATCGTCGATCCGCAGGCCGGGCAAGGCTGCCGATGCCACCGCCATGTTGGCGGCCGCAGTCTCGAGATCAGGCACGAAGCCGCCGAGCGTCACATTGTCGGACTGGCGGCTGGCGAACCAGGAATAGGGCTTCTGGGCGACGACCTGCGACAACCCGCCGAGCGTCCGGCGCACGCCGAATTCGCCATGCAGCCGGGCCATCGCCTTGTTCGCGCCGTCAGAGGACAGGACCTCGCCGCCGATGGTAACGTCGCGGCCATTGACCTGGGCAACGACCGGGCGGGCACCAGGCGTCGTGCCGGCGACCGCAGCGACGGCCTGCTCGGCACGCACCCCGACATCGCGCTCGATCGCGCTATCGAGCGCGAAATTGCCGGCTCCCCACAACAGGCCCAGTGGGATCAGGCCCCAGAGCCAACGCGCCGGTTGAGACATGCACAGCCCCCTGTCCCGCGCCGACCAGGGCCTGACGCGGTACCCCATGGCCGGATCACCCTCGCTTTCTCAGCGACTTGTCGAGCGATCCGGAGATATCGATTCAACGGCGTCCGTAACCGATCCCTGGCAGGGTCGCGGCTGGGACGCCAATGTCAAATCAGGCCGGGCGACGGGCTCCCGTCAACAGTGAAGCCGGAACAACCCACATAAAAAAAGCCCCGGGTTTCCCCGGGGCTTCCTGACTAGAGATCGGAGACCGATCAGAAGTCGCGCTGAATGCGCAGACGGCCGGTCCAGGCGTCGTCCGACTTGATCAGGCGGCCGTTGACCGGGAACGCCTTGGCGTCCGGAACGCGAACACCGTACTCGGTGCGCGAGTAGAGGACTTCGACACCGATGTCGAGACCGGCGACCGGCATCCACACCAGGTTGGCGCCGAGCATCAGCTCCTTCGGATCGACCGAACGGAGAGCGCCGTCGTTCGTCTGGAGAGCGGCGTACGAAGCCAGGATGTCCGAACGCAGCGACGGGGTCCAGAAGTGACGCAGAGCCGCAACCAGGTTGTAGCCGGTGGTCGACTTCAGGTTGCCGAACGCGTTCGGGCCGAAGTTCGCCGGAACATAGCCAGCCAGGCGGCCGTGGCCGATAGCACCCGTGCCGGTGAAGCCGAGATACTCGATCGCGCCGTCAGCGTAACCAGCCTGCAGGAACAGGGCGTCGCCAGCAGCCAGCATCGGCAGGTTGAACTTCACGCCGGCCTGGACAGCCCAGCCCATCTCGTCCTTCTTGGCACCCGTGCCGCCAGCGAACGGCGACGAGTAGATGCCACGGTCGCCGATGGCGCCCGACAGCTGAGCCGAACCCCAGCCCTGATCGACGCGCAGCGAAGCGACGACGTCAGGATAGGTCGTGCCCTGATAGGCCAGAACCGAAGGACGACGACCCGTGGTCTTCGGATCTTCGAGCGAGACCGTGGCGCTGAAGCCGCCGCCGAAGGTGGCGGTGTAGGCGAGCACGTTGACCTGGCGGTCCGAGGTACGCAGGACCTGGAAGCCGTAGTCGTTCGCGTAGAAGGAGTAGAACGACTGGATCTTACCAGCGGTCAACGGGCCGAGCTGAACGAAGGCGCTGTCGAGAGCGGCGGCATCTTCGTTGACGCCGTTGACGCCCGAGAAGCGGTTGGCGCCAGCGTTCGTGCCGCTGTAGCGGTAGGAGCCGGTGCTGGTCGTCAGGTCGTAACGAACGAACGTGCGCAGCGTGCCATAGGCAGTCTGGTTACGAGCGTCGATGTAGATACGGCCGCGAGCGCGGGTGCCGTACGAGTCCTGACCAGCGTTCCAACGCTCACCGAAGGTGTACTCGGCGCGAACACGACCACCGATGCGAAGGCAGGTGTCGGTGCCCGGGATGTAGAAGAAGCCGGCGCCGAAAGCGGAGCAGACACGAACGTATTCGACCGGAGCGGCCTTCCGCGAGGGAAGGTCGGCGGCCTGAGCCCCGGCGACCGCGGCGATGCCGGCGGCGGAACCGAGGAGGAGGCTCTTGACGAGCTTCATTTGGTAACCTCCAAAAGAGTTTCGAGACCCTCGGGCTTCAGCCTGCCCCCCGCCCCAAGCTTTCAGCCTGATCGCAGAACCTGCCTATTCCCGGTCTTTCGCCTGCGTCACCGACCTATTTCGGAGGCGAAGGCGAAAAACAGCGACCGGGAACGTCCCGACGCATTTCCACCATACGAAAGCCGCCCCGCCGATCAACCTCGATCCGCCACCCGAGCCTGTGAATGGGGTGCTTTGGAAACCGGTGTTGCAGGGGAGCCACGCTTTGACCGGCAAAATTCACCAAGCATTAACCCAAACGGCACCGCACAACAGGTTTTCGGCTTGCCTCGCCCGAGAATCGCATCGCTGAAAAGGAGAATCGGGCCGAATCTCTTCGCGCGCCCTTTTCGGGCGACGCAGCCGGCTCAGTACTCCCACTCGGCCCCGATTCCGACAGCAGCGCTGCCGTCGGCCCCGGTCTCGGCCTGGAGCTTCAGGCGCTTGGTCAGGTCGATACCGACCGAGACGCCGCTATCCTCGGGTTTGGAGCCGACCTTCACACCGATGGAGACGTTGTCGCTGATATAGCGCGAGGCTCCGACCGTCGGGCCGCCCTCGCCCATCTGGATGTCGAGATTGTCGACGCCGAGCGATTTGCGCAGCCGCTCGAAGGTATCGTCGCCGCCGCCGCCGGCGAACTGCGCCGCCGCCTGGGCAAGCTGCAGGGCCTGGAACGCCGAGAGCGAACCCGAGGCACGGGCGAAGAGCAGCCGCGACAGCACTTCGTCGGGCGGCAGTTCAGGCTGCGAGGTGAAGGCGAAGACCGGTTGGTCGGCCGGGCCACTGATGATGATGCGCGCGGTGACGTCGCCGGCGCTGGTCTGGGCGATGAAGTCGAGGTCGGGAATCAGCCCACCGGCGAAAGTCAGCCGGCCGCGGCTGAAATCAAGCCGCTGGGTCAGGACGCTGAGCCGCCCGCGGCGCAGTTCGAAGCCGCCGTCCAATGCGGGCGCGGAGGACGTGCCGCCGACACGGATCTCGCCGCCGAGCTCGGCATCGATGCCACGGCCGCGGATGAAGACCTTGTTGGGGGCGGAGACCGTCAGGGCGAGCGCCGCATCGAAGGCCGGCGCAGCGCGGCCCCGGCGCCCCTTGGCCTTCTGCGCCTTGCGCGCGGCGGCGAGGCGGGCCGCCGCCGCGCCCTTGGCATTGACATGCTTGATGCCGTCGACTGGCCGCAGCGTCGCCGGCAGGCGATCCGGCACGGAAACTTCGAGCGAGGCGATATCGATCCGGCCGCCGAGACGGGGACGCTGCGCCAGCGGGCCGGTGATGTCGAGATTCAGCCCCGCCACGGCGGTGACCAGCCCGCTCGAGACGAGTTGGGCGCGATCGCCGCGAATCCGGATGTTGCCTGGGAAGCCGGCGGCCGGATCGACCTTGACCTGGCCGCTGGCGGAGATCGTGCCGCCATTCGGCGTCCGGGCGGAGGCGCGCTCGATCGTCAGGTTGTCGCCGTTGGCGGCGACGCGCGCCTCGATGGCATTGAAGCGGATGCCTTGCAGGGCGTCGGTGAAGCTTCCGCCCGAGAGGGTCGCGTTGCCGCTGAGGCGCGGGGCGGAAGCCGTCCCGCCGGCGCGCATGTCGAGGGCGACCGCGCCCGTGACGCGCTGGCCGCCTGCGGCCAGCATGGTGTTGGCGAGGGCGGCATCGACGCGGCCCTGGGCCGTGAGGTCGAGCGGGCCTGTGGCGCTGAGCGGGGCGGTGCCGCGCAATGTCAGGCTGGCGCCCTTGCCGGCGTTCACGGTCGCGGAGATGCCGGCAGCGTCACCCTTCAGCGCACCCTCGCCCCGGATCTCGACCGGCGGCAGGCCGGCCTGACGGGTTTCAGGGGTGACGAGCTGCGCGACCCTGAGCTTCCACGGGCCCGAGAGTTCGCCCGGGCTGCCCTTGATCTGCGCCTCGGCATTCAACGTACCGCCGAGCTTCAGGCTGGGCACTACGATGCTGGCGGCTGACAGCGGTACGTCGCGGGCGGCGAAGCGCAGATCGAGCGCCTCGCCGGCGCGACCGTCGAGCGTCACCCGCCCCTTGTCGATCCGCAGGGCGAGATCGGCGATCTCGATGCCGGAGGCCGGGAAGCTGAACGCAGCGGGATTGGCGAGCGTGATCGCGCGGCCATCGCGGCGCGCGTCGAAAGAGGCGAGCTCCAGCTTCAGGGGCTCTCCCGGAACAAGCCGGCCGGCCCCCTTCAGCGCGAAACCGCGGGCATTGGCGCTGAGCGTGAAGGCGCTGGCGTCAGGCGCACCCTTCGAATCGAAGCGGATGCCGCTGATCGCCTCGCCAGCCGCGACGACGCGGTCGATCGCAATGGCGGCATCGAGCATCGGGCGGCCGTAGATATCCTTCGCATTGGCGCGGGCATCGAGCTTGTCGACGGTCAGCGAGGGGCCGACGAGACGCGAGCCGCGGGCGGTCAGGTCGATATCCTGCCGGCCGTCCGGCGCCGCCAGCACGATATCGGCATCGAGCTGCCCACCGAGCTTGGTCAGCGCCAGGGCGGAGAGATCGTCGAGATTGCGCGCCGCAAGCGTCAGGCGGCCGGCGGCACGGCTCGCCGGATCGATGGTGAGGCCGCCATTCAGCCGGACAGAGCCGAGGGCGAAATCGAGCGTCGAGAGGTTCCAGCCATCGTCGGGCTGGCGGGCGAGGCGCAGCGAGCCGGTCGCCGGCTTGGAATCGACTTCGCCGGCCAGGGTGACGCTGGCGTCGAGCGCACCTTGCAGATCCTTGGCCACGGCATCGATGGTCAGGCGCGGGATCGGCCGGGCGAGCGCGGTGGCGTTGGCGACGGCGATGCGCGCGGTGGCGTCGAGCTTGTTCTGCGGGCCGGTGATCTGGGCGGTGACGTCGCCGCGGCCGGAGAGGCGCGGATCGGCACGCTTGAGATCGGGCAGGTTCAGCGCGAGCTTCAGGTCGGATTGCTGCTGGCCGATCGAGCCGTCGGCGGTGAAGGCGGCATGCTGGCCGGCGACGCGCAGGCCGGTCACCGTATAGTCGCCGGCGAGCGCGTTCACGCGGCCAGCGAGGGTCAAATTGCCCGCGAGCAGCCGGTCGAGCGCGGCTTCGCCGGTGGCGAGGCGCTCGGCCTTGCCGGCGAGCGTCGCGGTGTAATTGTTGGTGCGCGGGGTCGCGTCGAGATCGGCGGTGATATCCGCCCTGCCCCCGAGCGGACGTCCGGCCAGCCCGCTCAACCGGGCGAGATCGGGCAGCACCGCCTTGAGCTGGCCGAGCATGCGCGCCTGGCCGAGCTTGCCCTTGTAGTCCAGCTCGACGCCGGAGAGAGCGAGGCGCAGCATCTCGAAATCGGCCGTGCCGTCATCCTGTCCGGTGCCGCGCAAGGTGAAGGTGACCTTGTCGCCGACCGCGCGCATCAGCGCCTTGTCGGCCAGCACGATCCCGCTGGCCTCGCCGTCCGAGGTCAGGGCGATACGGGTGCCGGGCTCGCCGATGGTGCCGGTCGGTGTCGCGTTGAAGGAGAGCGCGAGCTTCCCGAACTGGCCGGCGGGCAGCTTGGCGTCGTTTGCGTCGAGCTTCGCGACGACGGTCGGTCCGGCTACCGGGCCGCGGAGCGTCGCGTCGAAGGCGAGCTTGCCGATCTCTGTGCCGGCCGCGACCGTGCGGCCTCCCTCGTTGGGGCGCGAAGCCGCAGTGACGCGCAGATCGAGCGTCTTGTCGGGATTGTAGCGGCCGAGCACGTCGAGACGGGCCAGCGCCGAGACCAGCGCGAGGTTGCGGATGTCGATGCCGCTGTCGTCGCGGAAGCCGACCGAGCCGTCGAGCCGGGTCGAGCCGGTGAAGACCGGCGCCACCGGCGCCGGCATCAGCCCTTCGATGCGGGCGTCGAGGGCGAGCGCGAGCTGACGTTCGGTTCCGGCGCGGGTGAGCGTTGCGGAGCCGTCGGCGCCGATGGTCGGGCCTGCCGTGAAGACGAGGCTGGAACGGAAGGAATCGAGCGGGCCGTCGCCCTTGAGGTCGAGCTTCACCGGTGGCTCGCCCGGCAGGCCCGCGACCTTCGAGATCAGGCCGCCCGCCGGCTCGTCGAGCTTGGCGGCGAGCTGGAGACGCGTGCTTTCGGGCACGAAGGACATGGTGACGTCGAAGAGCCCGCCCATATCGAGCCGCTTCGCCTCAAGCTTGAGGTCGAGCCCCTCATTGGGCGGCCCCAGCCGCGCCGCGCCGCTGGCGCTCAGGCGGGCGGCGACGCCAAGCACCGGCTCGCCCAGCGCGAGTTCGTTGAGCTGGAGCGCCCGGATGATCACCTTGAGCGGCAATTCGGGCAGGATCGGCTCATTGCTCGGCGGCGCCGCGCCGGCCGGCTGCGGCGCGGGCTTGCGCAGGATCTCGAGCTTGCCGATCTCCAGCCGGTCGACATCGAGCCGGCGCAGCAGCAGGGCACTGCGCGTCCAGACCAGCCGGACGCGGTCAAGCCTGAGCCAGGCGCCATCGCGATCCGAGAGCACGATGTCGCGGATTTCGACATCCGAGGAGAGCGCGCCGTTGACCTCACCGATCGAGACCTGGCTGGTGCTGCTCGACAGGGCCTTCGAGATCAGGTCGGCGACGACGCCGCGATCGGTCTGGGCGTTCTGGGCGAAGCCGCCGAAATGCGCCGAGAAGAAGAAGCCCGCCGTCAGCAACAGGGCCAGGAGAGCGAGACGCGGAATGGTCAGGAGCCGGCGCATCAGAAGGCCTGCCCGATGCTGACATAGAGCGCGACCGGCTTGTCGCCCTTGCGCGGATTGAGCGGCGCGGCGATGTCGACCCGGATCGGCCCGATGCCGGTATAGTAGCGGAAGCCCAGGCCAGCGGCCATCTGCAGCTTCTGCTTGCCGTCCGGCAGGCTCGATTCGAAGGCAGTGCCGGCATCGAAGAAGGGCACGATGCCGATGGTGTCGGTGACCTTGATCCGGGCCTCGACCGAGGCTTCCAGCAGGCTGCGGCCACCGGTGATCTGCCTGAAGGGGCCGAGCGGCGACAGGCTGCGATAGGCATAGCCGCGCACGGAGCCGCCACCACCGGCATAGAAGCGCCGCGTCGCCGGGATCTCGTCGAGGCTGGCGCCGGAAATCGAGCCGAAGCCGACGCGGCCGGCAAGGACGTAGCGCTTGTCCTCGTCGAGCGCATAATAGCCGGAGATCGCCGCCTTGGTCTGGTAGACGCCGACCGTCGAGCCGAGGAAGGTCGGATAGGGCGTGAAGGAGGCCGTGGCGCGGAAACCGCGGGTCGGATCGAGCAGATTATCGGTGGAATCGTATTTCACCGAGAGGGGGATGCCGACCAGCGTGTAGTCGACCTGCCCCAGCACGTCGCTGGTCTGTCCGCGCTCGACCTCGATGCCGGCCTGGACCGAGAAGGTGTCGCTGAAGCGGTGGCGGATCGCCGTGGTGACGTTGCCGTAGCGGGCGGTGTAGCCGCCATAGCGGTTGAGGCCGACGCGCTCGCGCGTCGCGACGCCATCGAGCAGCCAGTCGTTGCGGCTGCCGCCGAGCGCCGGCTTCATGAAGCTGAAGGCGAAGCGGCCACCGAGATCGGATTCCTTGAAGTCGCCGAAGCGCTGGATCTTGGTGCCATCGATGCGCGGCGCGAAGAAGACGCTGGCCTCCAGCCGCAGGCGCTCGGCGCCGCCGAACAGGTTGCGGTGCTCCCAATAGGTCTTCACGGCCGGCCCATCGATCGTCGAATAGCGGGCCGAGAAGCCGAGCAGGCGCTTGGGCCGCTCGGTCACCTCGACGAAGATCGGCAGGTTGCCGGCACCGTCGAGCTTGTCGTCCTCGCGGAGCCGGACCGAGCCGACGGCAGGGATCGTCGCGATCGAGCGGCGGGTATCGGCCAGCGCCTTCGGCGAATAGGGATCGCCCGGCTCGAGATAGATGAAGGAGCGCACGACCTCCGGCGGAATCTCGTCGGTCTGGCCGATCGTGATATCGCCGAAACCGGCGAGCGGGCCGGGCGCGAGGACATAGGTCACATCCATGATGCCGGCGGCATGATCGACGACCGGGCGCAGTTCGACGACCTTGGCCAGCGGACGCGACTGCGCCCGCATATGGTCGACCAGCGCGGCCTGCGCCGCCCGCAGCGCCGCAGCGGTGGCGGGATCGCCGGCCTTCAGGCGGGAGATTTTGACCGCATCGGCGATCGCGGGGGAGCCGGCGGCGTCGCGCTCGACGATGTCGATCCTGCGCAGGCCGAAAATCTTGCCGGGCCGGGCGACGACCGTGATCGGCACGGCGTCGCGGTTGCGATGCGCCTCCAGCGCCCGCACCAGCGTCGCGTTCGGCTCGGCCCCGACCTTGAGCGGGACGCCGTCGACGATCAACGTCACGTCGGCGTTGAAATAGCCCTGCGACCAGAGCGCATCGAGCATCGGGTTGAGGTCGGTCGCCATCCGGCGCGACAGGCTCTCGCCATCGGGCGGAGCGTCCTGACGCAGGCGGTACAGGAGCGAGGCATCCTGCAGCGAGCGCGTCAGGGCCTTGGCGTCGTCGGCCTCGCCGAGATCGAATTCGAGCTTATAGGGCAAGGCAGACGGGCTCGGCGCCGGCGGCTCGTCCTTCTTGGTGAAGAGACCGAACACGTCGAGTGACGAGAGATCAAAAGCCCGGGCAGGTTCAGCCTGCAGGCTCAGCAGTGTGGCAAATGCACAGCCGCCGCTCAGCGCGACCGCATGCCCTGCCCTACGCCAGAACCGCATCCACCCTCCAAGCAACCCCCCGCCACACTCGAAAACATGCCCATGCCCGCCGCCATCATAGGGAGCGAGCCCATATGCGCAATGCTCAAGGACTCGACCGTTCCTGCTAACGAAGGGTTAAGGTCACCGTGGCGAGCGGCGAAAGCCGGGTCACGACCTCGCCCTTGCCGGGCGACAGAACGCCGCCGCAGAGGCTGCCCGTGGTCACGATCTGGCCGGCCTTCAGGCCACCGAGATCGTCGCTCTGGCGGTTCGCCCAGGCGAGGAAGGGCGCCATCGGATCGCCATTGCCGTGCACCGCCGGCTGGTCGTAGATCGTCACGCCGTTGAGCGAGATGAAGCAGCCGAGGCCGGTCAGGTCATCGAGCGTGGCGATGTCGAGCTCAGGGCCGAGGACATAGCCGCCATGGCCCATCGCATCGGCGAGCCAGAGCGGGAAAGCCACGTTGCCGGCCCAGTTGGCGAGGCGGCTCTCGACGATCTCGATGCCGAGATAGGCCTTGTCGCAGCAGGCCAGCAACTCGGCGCGCGACCAGGGCTGGCCCGGGCGGAACGGCACATCGCGGGCAAGCCGGAGCGCGATCTCGATCTCGATGCGCAGTTCCGCGCCGATCGCGCCGTCATAGACATCGCCGGGCGCCAGATAAGGGCCGGGCATCAGGCCGGCGACCGCGGTGCCGTCCTCGGCGATGCCGACCTTCCAGCCGGCCTCGGCAAGGCCCAGCGCCTTGCCGACCGCCGCCTGCGCCTTGAGGCCCTCGGACAGGGTCGCAGGCACCGGCAGGCTCGCGATCTCGGCCAGCGAACGCTCGCGGCGGGCCTTCACCAGCGCATCGCGCACGGTCTCGACGGTAGTCGGCATGGGAATCCCTCTGCATCCGGACGGGCAAGCATGTCACGCCCTGCTATCGCAGCGAGCCGGGCGCGACAAGGCGAGGCGACGCACCGGTGCCCGGCTTCGGCGCCATGGAACCTCCGGGCAGCTTTCCGGTTCCCCGAACATGACCCAGATGATCCCTCGCACCCGACGAACACTTTTGCAGGGGTTCGCCGGCCTCGTTCTGCTCGGCTCCACCGCCACAGCGCAGTCAGCCGTGCCGGCCGCGGAATTCGTGCGCCAGACAGCCATCGCCCAGATGTTCAGCATGGAATCGGCGACATTGGCGCTGCACAAGAGCAGTTCGCCCGCGATCAAGGATTTTGCGCACGCTCTCGCCAGCGAGCAGGGGGCGGTGACGAGCGGCCTGCGCCGCATCATCGCGAAACGCTCGGACATCGCCCTGCCCGACCGGCCGGACGGACGCCATCTCGACCTCCTGCGCGACCTCAATGACAAGCAGGGCACCGCCTTCGACACGGCCTATGTCGAAGCCCAGCGCAGCACCCATCGCGAAGCCGTGCTGATGATGGAGCGCTACGCCAGCGAAGGGGACGACGCCGAGCTGAAAAGCTTCGCAGCGCAGTCGCTGCCGGTGTTCCGCGCGCTCGAACAGAAATCGCAGGCATTGGCAGTCGGGCCGTAGGCTCTGTGGCGACCAGCATGCGAGGGTTTCGCACAACCGCCCTCAGCCCTTCGAACGCTCCTCCGCCTCGCGCTCGTAGACGGCAAGGAAGGCCTTGCCCATCAGCGATGATTCGCTTTCGATCAGCTTGCGCAATGTCGCGGCGCGGATCGCCTGGAGCTGCGGATCCTTCGGTACGGCGGCGGCCGCTAGTTCTGCCAGGGCCACGGCGAGCCGGCTCTGCCCCTGCCCCGCCAGAGCCTCGGCACGCTCGGCCAGCTTACGGGCGCCGCCGGCGCGATCGGCCAGTTCGGCAGCCAATTCCGCGGTACGCGCGGGCTTCAGATGGGCGGCATTGCCATCGAACCAGCCGGCGTTGAAATGGTAGATGCTGCGGACGAGGAATTCGGGATCGTCGTATTTCGGCAGCAGATAGGACTTGGCAAGGTAGCTTGCGGGCACCTTGACCTTGCTCAGCACGTCTTCGAGCGTCGCTCCCGCATTCATCAGCGCGAGCGTCTCCCGGACGAGATGCTCCAGCGCCTCGGCCCCGTCGCACAGCATCCGCGCCACCCGCTCCCGCCCGAAGACAACGGGACCATGACCAGGGATCAAGGTCTCCGGCTTGAGCGCTTCCATCCGCCGGAGCGCCTGCGCCCATTCGGCCGCGTAGCGCTGGACCTTGCGGGGATTACCGGCATTCGGGAACACCCAGATCACGAAATCGCCGCTCGCCAGCACGCGCCGCTCCGGCAACCAGACGAAGGTCGCGTCATCCGTCTCGCCGCGGCCGTGGAAGAGCTCCAGCCGTTCCCCACCGATCGTCAGCGACAGGGTGTCATCATAGACCGCGTCCGGGCGGCGCTGGCCGATCGGGTAGACATAGCCGGGCATGTTGAACTGCTGGCCCTGCACGAGGCTGTTGAAGCCGTGCGAGTCGACATAGCGCTGCATGCGCCGGGCGACATTGCGGTGGGCGACGATGCGCGGGCGCGGCCATCCGCGCGCATCCGCCTCTTTGTCGATCACCTCGATGCCGCTGGTGTGGTCGATATGGCCATGCGTGAAGATCACGGTATGGATCGGACCATCGTCCCAGGAGCGGATGATTTCGAGCGTCTGCCGGGCGGTATCGGGTTTGGCGGTATCGATCAGGACGAGGCCTTCACTCGTTCGGATCGCCGTGACGCTGCCGCAGAAATAGGTCGTGTGAACGGTGATGATGTTGTCGTCCACCTGCGTGATTGCACCATGCGAGACTGCGGCGGTCCATTCCTCCATCGCGGCGCTGCCGTCCCAGAGGCGTTCGAACAACGGGTCCTGTTTCATGCGGGGTCCTCCGGCAGGGCTCCTCCTGTCTAGCACCATCGGCCCGTCGCGGCAGGTCGATCCGGCCGCATGCTGACAGCCCGCGTCAGCGGCCGTTCCAGCGCCATCCCCGGCAAAGCGAAAGCCTCGGCGCCGCCCGGCCTCCACGCCTCTGGACATCACGCCCCAAAGCCGCGCAAAAAGCCGACGGGCGCCCGCGGCAATCCAAGATCGCGTGCGACAAGAATCGCCCGGGAGGAACCAGGAACATGAAATCGCTTTGGGTCATGGCCGCCGCGCTCGGCGCCACCCTCAGCCTGCCCGTGCAGGCGCAGGACAAGGTCAAGCTGGCCGACGTCATCGAATTGTCGGGCGCGGGCGCCGCCGCCGGCACCAACTGGAGGAACGGCGCCGACATGGCTGTCGCCGACATCAACGCCAAGGGCGGCATCCTCGGCAAGCAAGTCGAGATCGTCCATTACGACACGCAGACCAACCCGGGGAACACCCGCGCCGCCGTGCAGCGCGGCATCGACGAAGGCGCCTATGCCATCCTCGGCCCGATCTTCTCCGGCCCGATCGGTGCCTCCATGCAGATCTCGCAGCGTGCCGAGATCGCCCAGATCGTCGGCGGCGAGGCGGCCGGCTTCACCCGGCAGGGCAATCCCTACATCTTCCGCACCTCGATCAGCCAGGCGGCGGCGATGCCGAAGATCGCCAAGTACCTGAAGGAGACCGTCAAGGCCGGCTCGATCGCCGTCGTCTGGGTCAATAACGACTTCGGCAAAGGCGGACGCGACACCATCCTGCCTGAGCTCGAGAAGGCCGGCATCAAGGTCGCCGTCGACGTCTCGACCGAGCAGGGCCAGGCCGATTTCACCGCCGATGCGATCAAGGTGAAGAACGCCAATGCCGACGCCGTCTTCGTCTATCTGAACGAAGAGGAGAGCGCCCGCTTCCTGCGCGCCGCCAAGCAGCAGGGCATCGCCAAGCCGATGATCGGCGAGACCACCCTACTCGGCGCCAAGGTGCTGGAGCTCGCGGGCGACGCCGCCAACGGCGTCAAGGGCCATGTCGGCCTCTCGACCGACGCACCGATCCCGGCCCTGCAGGAATTCGGCAAGCGCTATCGCGAGAAATACGGCTTCTCCTCCGATCATAACGGCGTGAAGGGCTACATGGCCGTGTTCATGGTGAAATGGGCGACCGAGAAGCAGAAGAAGCTCGACCCGAAGGGAATGGCCGCCACGCTGCGCGGCGCGACCATCAAGGCGAGCGAGGAGCCGGGCATCCTGATAGACACCGTGATCGAGCAGAACGGCGATCTCGACCGCGAGAGCTTCCTGGCTGAAGTCGTCAACGGCAAGCAGGTGATCAACACCACCCTGCCGCGGATCAAGCCGTAACGACAGAACCAATCCCGTCATTCCGGACAAGCCGCGAAGCGGCGCTGATCCGGAATCCATCGTAAGGCGGCTCACTCTATGATGGATTCCGGGTCAAGCCCGGAATGACGGCGCGTTTCCTCCAAAGGAAGTGCGCAAACGGCACAAAGCGGAAGCCATGGCCGAATTCATCGCCTATCTCATCGCCGGCATCGCCACGGGCGCGATCTATGCGCTCGCCGCGATCGGCTTCACGCTGGTCTGGCAGACTTCGCAGACGATCAATTTCGCCCAGGGCGAGTTTGTGATGCTGCCGGCCGTGCTGATCCTGCTCGCGGTCAAGCTCTTCGGCCTGCCGCTCTGGGCCGGCGGATTGCTCGGCATCGCGGTCTTCCTGCTGATCTTCGGCGCCGGCTTCAAGCTCGTCGTCGTCGACCCGATGATCAAGCATGGCGTATTGCCGCTCGCCATCGCCACCATGGCGCTCTCGATCGTGATGAAGGAAGGCGCCAAGGACGGCTTCTCGGCGGAGGCGCAGAGTTTCCCCTCGCTGGTGCCGACCGACATGATCGACCTGTTCGGCGCCACGATCTCGCTGCAGCATCTCGCGATCATCGTCGTCGCCTTCGCGGCGATCGGCCTGCTGCAATGGTTTGTCGGCGGCACGAAGCTCGGCCGGCAGATGCAGGCGACGGCGCAGAATCCGACCGTCGCGCGCATCCTCGGCATTCCCGTCGAGCGGATGGTGCTGCTCACCTTCCTGCTCAATGCCGCGCTCGCGGTCGTCGCCTCGCTGCTGATCTCGCCGATCTATCTGGCGAAGTTCTCGAACGGCGAGACCATCGGCCTGTTCGCCTTCATCGCCGCCATCGTCGGCGGCTTCAACCAGATACGCGGCGCGCTCGTCGGCGGGCTCCTGATCGGCGTCGCGGATTCGCTCGCAGCGGCTTATGTCTCCTCGCAATACCGGCTCGCCGTGCCGCTGGTGCTGCTCGTCGCGATCATCCTGGTCAAGCCCGAGGGGTTAATGGGCCGCAAGGAGGAGCGCCGCGTATGAGTGCCCCTGCCCTGCAAACCCCTGCCGCAGTCCCGCGCCGGCCGGCCCGCCGGATCGATGCCGCTCTGATCGCGCTCATCCTCGGCGCCGTCATCCTCTGGTTCGCGCCGGTCGGGATGGGCCGCTACGGCACCTATGTGCTCTCGCTCTGGCTCGTCATGAGCATCGGCGTGATGGGGCTCAACCTCACGCTCGGCTATGCCGGACAGACCTCGCTGGCGCAGGCGGCCTTCATGGGGCTCGGCGCCTATGCGACCGCGATCCTGACCACGAAATACGGGGTGAGCTGGTATGCCGCCTTCGGGTTTTCGGGCCTGCTCACCTTCACCGTGGGCCTCCTGCTCGGCTTCCCCGCGCTGAGGGTGCGCCACCATTACCTCGCCTTCGTCACGCTCGCCTTCTCGACCCTGATCTGGCTGGGCTTGCGCAACGAACAGTGGCTGACCGGCGGCGTCTACGGCATCTCCAATATCAACCGGCCCGATTTCCTGGGCATCAAGCTGTTCGGCGCACTGGAATTCCACCGCTTCGTCGTCGTCGTCACGCTGATCCTGTCGCTCAAGCTCTGGTGGCTCGTCCGCTCGCCCTGGGGCCGCGCCTTCACGGCGCTACGCGAAAACCCGGTCCGGGCCGCGAGCCTGGGCATCGACACCCGCGCCTACACCTTGCTCGCCTTCGCGATCGGCTCGGCTTATGGCGGCTTTGCCGGCTCGCTCTATGCGCCGCTGGTCGAATTCATCGACCCCTCGCCGTTCTCGCTGTCGCAGAGCCTGTTCCTGCTGCTGATGGTGGTCGCGGGCGGGGCCGGCTATCTGTTCGGCCCCTTCGTCGGCGCGCTGCTCGGCGTCGTGCTGCCGGAATGGCTGCGCTTCGCCGGCTCGCTCTACCTGATCATCTTCGCGGCGATCGTGCTGGCGCTGCTCGTCATCTGCCCGCAAGGCGTCAGCGGTCTGTTCGAGCGCGGATGGAATGCGCTCCGCCACAGGACCGGAGGCGCGCGATGAGCCCGGTCCTCGAAGTCCACGACCTGCACAAGGCCTTCGGTGGCATCAAGGCCGTGAACGGCGTCTCCTTCTCGGTGAACGAGGGCGAGATCCTCGGCATCATCGGGCCGAACGGCTGCGGCAAGTCGACCCTGTTCAACTGCATCCTCGGCCAGCTCGAACCGACGCAAGGCGCGGTGAAGCTCGACGGGCGCGATGTCACCAACATGCGCCCGTCCGCGCTCAACCGCCTCGGCGTCAGCCGCACCTTCCAGCTCCTCCAGGTCTTCCCGGAACTGTCGGTGCGCGAGAACCTGATCCTCGCGGGCCAGGAGCATCAGGGCTCGATGCTCGGGCGGCTGTTCGGCGCGCGCGATGCCGGCTTGTCCGACAAGGCCGAGCAGATGATCGGCTTCTTCAAGCTCGGCCATCTCGCGGAGGCCAAGGCCGGCGGCCTCTCCTACGGCCAGCAGAAGCTGCTCGACGCGGCGATGGCCTTCATGGCCGGCCCTCGCCTCGTGCTGCTCGACGAGCCTGCCGGCGGCGTGAACCTGACCATGCTCGGCGATCTCAAGGAGCGGCTGCGCGCGATCAACGCCGAGCAGGGCGCGACCTTCGTGGTGATCGAGCACAACATGGATTTCGTGATGTCGCTCTGCACGCGCGTGATCGTGCTGGCCGAGGGCAAGGTGCTGGCCGAGGGCACGCCCGCCGAGGTCCGCGCCAATCCGGCCGTGATCGAAGCCTATCTCGGGCACTGAGGAGCGCGGCGATGAGCACCCCCATCCTCGAACTCGACGGCGTGGTCGGTGGCTATGGCGCCATGACCATCCTGAACGGCACATCCTTCGCGGTGAAGCGCGGCGCGATCACCACCGTGATCGGGCCGAACGGCGCCGGCAAGTCGACCGTGTTCAAGGCGATCTTCGGCCTCATCAAGCTGCGCGAGGGCCGCATCCGCTTCGATGGACGCGACATCACCGGCTGGAACCAGCGGAAGCTCCTCGAAGCCGGCATCTGCTATGTCCCGCAGGGGCGCAACATCTTCCCGGAGCTGTCGGTGCGCCACAATATCGAGCTCGGCACCGTCGCCGCCGGTTCGGGGATCACCGACATGCCGCAGCGGCTGGAGGCGGCGCTCGACCGCTTCCCGGCGCTCCGCGCCAAGGCCGACCAGCAGGCCTCGACGCTCTCCGGCGGTGAGCAGAAGCAGCTCGAGATCGTGCGTGGCCTGTTGCTCGATCCCCAACTCGTGCTGATCGACGAGCCCTCGATCGGCCTCTCGCCGCTGATGGTGCAGGAGACCTTCGGCATCCTGAAGGACCTTCGGGCCAAAGGCGTCTCGATCCTGATGGGCGAGCAGAATGCCCGCTCGGCGCTGGACATTTCAGACGACGGGCTGGTGCTCGAACTCGGCCGCACCCGCATGCAGGGCCCGGCGGCGGAGATCCTGGCCGACCCGCGCATCGGCCAGCTCTTCCTCGGCGGCACGCTGACCGACGCGGCTTGAGAAACCTCTGTCGTCATTCCGGACAAGCCGCGCCAGCGGCGCCGATCCGGAATCCATCGAAGAGCGTCACACTCTAGATGGATTCCGGGTCTGCACTTCGCTTGCCCGGAATGACAGCGAGGGGTTGCACCGTTCCGCTTTGACAGCGGCGCCCTCTCCTGTCGGGATGGCGACGGATATCGAGATCGGAGCCCGACGCCACATGAAGATTCGCGCCGCCGTCCTGAACGCAAGCCCGGTTGCGGCGCCCTACGCGCAGAGCCGCCCGCTGCGGATCGAGGAACTCGACCTCGCCCCGCCCGGCCGCGACGAGGTGCTGGTCAGGGTCCGCGCCGCGGGCCTCTGCCATTCCGATCTGTCGGTGATCGACGGCAACCGCCCGCGCCCGGTTCCGATGGTGCTCGGGCATGAGGCGGCCGGCGAAGTTGTAGAGGCAGGCGAAGGCGTCGACGATCTGAAGCCCGGCGACCGGGTTGTGATGGTGTTCGTACCGTCCTGCGGGCATTGCGCGCCCTGCGCCGAGGGGCGCCCTGCCCTCTGCGAGCCTGGCAATGCTGCCAACGGACGCGGCGAGATGCTCGGTGGCGGGCGGCGGCTTTCGGTCGCTGGCCAGCCGGTGCATCACCATATCGGCGTCTCCGCCTTCGCCGAGCATGCGGTGATCTCGCGCCGCTCGCTGGTCAGGATCGAGGCCGATATCCCGCATGAGATTGCGGCCCTGTTCGGCTGCGCAGTGCTGACCGGCGTCGGCGCCGCTGTGAACACGGCGCGGATCAAGGCCGGCGAGACGGTGGCGGTGGTCGGGCTCGGCGGCGTCGGGCTCTCAGCCCTGCTCGGCGCGATCGCCTGTGGCGCCTCGCGGATCATCGCCGTCGATCTCGCGCAGGACAAGCTTGATCTCGCGCTGGCGCTCGGCGCAACCGATGCCTTCAAGGCCGATACGCCGGATGTCATCGAGGCGATCAGGCAGGCGACGAAGGGCGGCGTCGACCACGGGCTGGAGATGGCCGGCTCGGTCAAGGCGCTCGACCTCGCCTACCAGATCACCCGGCGCGGCGGCACGACGACGACGGCCGGGCTCGCCAACCCCGCCCATACGCTGTCGCTTTCACCGGTCCGGCTGGTCGCCGAGGAGCGGACGCTGAAGGGCTCCTATGTCGGCTCCTGCGTGCCCTCGCGCGACATTCCGCGCTTCATCGAGCTCTACCAGCGTGGGCGGCTGGCCGTGGACAAGCTCTGGACCAGCTCGGGCAGCCTCGACGAGATCAACGAAGGCTTCGACGCGCTGCACGAAGGCCGCACGATCCGGCACATCGTCAGGATGTGACGCGGGGTGCGGTCCTCGGGCGGGCAAGGCTCGCCGAGAGCGCCGCGAGTAGCATCAGGCCCGCTGCCGCGATCGGCAGGATGGCGAAGCCGGTCGCCGTGTAGAGCGCGCCAAACGAGGCCGTGCCGGCGAAAAGAGCGAGATAGGTCACGCCGCTGTTGAGCCCCATCACCGCGCCGCGGCGCGCGGGATCGAGCGCGCCGAGCCGCATGATCAGCACGTTCAACCCGAAATGATTGGCGAGCCCCCAGAGGAACACCGCCGTCAAGATCAGCACATAGCTGCCGCTGGCGGCGCCCATGCCGAGATAGACGCAACCGACGGCGAGAAACATTGCCGGCAGGAAGCGCCCGGCATCGAAGCGGTCGATTAGGCCATCGAGAAAGGCGGCGGCGCCGAAGCCGAGGCCATAGGTCAAAGCGAGCAGGCCGTTGGCGCTGAGCGGGAGGCCGAGCCCGCGATGCAGGTGGTCGCCGATATAGGCGTAGACGCCATAGAACGAGGCCATGAAGCTGGCGCAGGCGACCAGCAATGGCGCAACGCCGGGCACACGCAACGCCGC
>JAEWKP010000022.1 GCA_023393655.1 Pseudomonadota bacterium
GGCGAAGATCGGCGGGTCGACCTCCAGCGCGGCCTGCCAGGCTTCCAGCTCGCGCGCTGTGCGGTCCATGACATAGACGCCGAGATCGACGATCAGCCCGGTCTCCTCGGCGATAGCGAGGAAATCCTGCGGCATCAGCCGGCCTTCGCGCGGATGGTCCCAGCGCACCAGCGCTTCGAAGCCGGCGATGGTGCGGTCCTCCAGCCGGACAATCGGCTGGTACATCACCTGGATCTCACCGCGCTCGATCGCCCGGCGCAGGTCGCTTTCGAGCGCGAGCCTGTCGTTGCGGTCGGTCCGCATCGCCGGAACGAAGACCTCGATCTTGTTGCCGCCCTGGCGCTTGGCATGGGCCATGGCGAGCTCGGCGTTCTTCAGTGCGTCTTCCTTGCGCGAAGCCGGCGCCGGATCGAACAGCGCAAGCCCGATCGAGGGCGTCAGCACGATCTCGCGCTCGGCATAGGTGATCGGCGTCGAGACGGCGCGGCGCACCAGCTCGGCCAGGGCCAGGATGCGCTCGGGGTCGCGCTCGGAGACGAGGATCATCGCGAAGGTGTCGCCGCCGATGCGGGCCAGCGTGTCCTGCGCGCGCAGCAGGCGGCCGAGGCGGCGCGCCAGCGTCAGCAGGATCGAATCGCCGGCCGAGAAGCCGACCGACTCGTTCACCTGCTTGAAGCGGTCGACATCGATGACCAGCACGGTCGGGCGGATATTGTCGTCGGCACGGGTGAAGCCGAAGATCGCCCCCAGCCGGTCCTGGAACAGCTTGCGGTTGGGCAGGCCGGTCAGGTTGTCATGGACCGCGTCGTGCAGCAGCCGCTCCTGCGCGGTGCGCTGCTCGGTGACGTCCGTGAGCGTCCCGATGACGCGGATGACCTCGCCGTCCGAGCCGATCACCGGGCGCGCCTTGACGTTGACCCAGTGATAGGCGCCGCTGGCGGCGCGCAGGCGCAGGTCGAGATTGAGCTTGCCGCGGCGCTGCTCCAGCACAGCATCAAGCGTGACGCGATAGCGGTCGCGGTCGGCGACATGCATGTGCTCCAGCCAGCGCGCGGCCGAGCCTTCGAGCGCGCCCTTGGGCAGGCCGAGCAGCGCCTCGATCTGCGGGGAGCCGAAGACCTTGTCGGAACTGACATCCCAGTCGAAGACGAGGTCGCCGGAGCCGGAGAGGGCCAGCGCCCGGCGCTCCGTGTCCGAGACCAGACCCTGCGAGATCGCGCCGCCGGCAAAGGCATGCTGGATCACGGTGAAGCCGATCAGCAGCACGATCAGCACGAGGCCACCGAGCAGGGCAGGCGCGACGAGATCGCGCTGAAACTGCCCGGTCACCGTGAAGCTCGCGGCGGTCACCCAGACGGCGAGCAGGAACCAGGTCGGGATCAGCATCACCGCCCGTTCGTAGCCATGCGTCGCCAGATGCACGACGAGGATGAAGCCGATCGCCGCGACGGCGGCGATCGAGATGCGCGCGATGCCGGACGCCATCGGCGCGTCGAAGACGGCCAGGCCGATCAGCCCGGCAAGGCCGAGAATCCAGATCGCCGTGACATGGCCGTAGCGCACATGCCAGCGCGACAGGTTGAGATAGGCGAACAGGAAGACGAGCAGCGTCGCCGCCAGCACCACCTCCGCGCCGGCGCGGTAGATCCGCTCGATCGCCGGCGTGAGCGGGAACAGGCGCTGGAAGAAGCCGAAATCGAGGCCGGCATAGGCCAGCACCGCCCAGGCCAGCGCAGCGGCCGCCGGGAAGATCACGGCACCCTTGACCACGAAGATGATGGTCAGGAACAGCGCGAGCAGGCCGGCGATGCCGATGATGATGCCCTTGTAGAGCGTCAGCCCGTTGGTCTTCTGGCGATAGGCCTCGGCCTCGTAGAGATAGAGCTGCGGCAGGTTCGGGGACTTGAGCTCGGCGACGAAGGTCACGGTCGTGCCGGGGTCGAGCGTGATCAGGAAGACATCGGCATCGGGGCTGGGTTCGCGGTCGGGCGAGAGGCCCTGGCTCGCGGTCACCGCCTCGATGCGCTTGTCGCCGAGATCGGGCCAGACCACGCCGGAGCCGATCAACCGGTGGAAGGGAGCGACGAGCAGGCGGTCGATCTGCTCGTCGGAATCGTTGGTCAGCGCGAAGACGATCCAGTCCGGGCGGGCGCCGGCCTCGCGGGCCTTGACGGCGATGCGCCTGACGATGCCGTCCGGTCCCGGCGCGGTGGAAATCTGGATGACATCGCCGTCGGACTTGTTGCGCTCGACGACATGGGTGAGGTCGATCACGGGGGCATCGACGGGAACGCGTACCGCTTCGACGGCCTGGGCCGGCAGGGCAGCAGCGCAGAGCCACAGGACAAGGCCGGCCAGCATGAGGCCGGCCCGGAAGATGCGCTCGGAAATGGACAAGCTGTGCTCGGTTCTCAGGCGGGAAGCGATCATTCGAAATTTAACGAAAAGTCCTATCGGCCGCTCATGGCAAGGGCAAGGCGGAGCTGGCCTGTGGTCAACCGTCGCGGTCACGGTCTGCTTCCGGGCAGCACGTCGCTGGACAGCACGCCGTAAAGCAGGTGATCGGCCCAGTTTCCGTTGATCTTGAGATAGGCGCGCGCCAGCCCTTCATGCCGGAAACCGACCCGTTCGAGGAGGCGTCGCGACGGCTCGTTGTTCGGCAGGCAGGCCGCCTCGACCCGGTGCAGGGCGAGATCGGAGAAGGCGAAGCGCACGGCGCCGCGCACGGCCTCGGTCATATGGCCCTTGCCGGCATGGCGCCGTCCCATCCAGTAGCCGAGCGTACAGGCCTGGGCGACGCCGCGCCGGACCAGCCCGAGGGTCAGCCCGCCGAGCAGGGTCTCCGTATGCGTCTCGAAGATGAAGAGCGAATAGGCCTCGTCGGTCGAGATTTCGCGGGCCGCGCGCTTGGCGCGCAGCCGGAAGGAGGTGCGGGTGAGGTCGTCCTCGTTCCAGGTCGGTTCCCACGGCGCCAGGAATTCCCGGCTTTCCATGCGCAGCGCGCTCCAGGCCGCATGGTCGCCGGCTTGCGGCGCGCGCAGATAGAGATTCGGCGTCCGGATCAGCGGGCGGCTCGGCGGCTCGCTCGGGAAACGGAAGAGCGCCATCGCGGTTCAGTCCGCAGCCCGGGCCGCGTGGCGCAGGCGCTTGGCCGGGGGCAGGCCCTGAGTCGGGCCGACCGCCGCGATCGTCGGCTGGTGGCCCAGCAGGGAGCGGCCGGCGGCGCGCACATCCTCGAGCGTCACGGCATCGAGCCGGGCGGCGAGCTCCTCGCGCGGGATCGCCCGGCCGAAGAGCAGAACCTGCCGCGCCATCTGCTCCAGCTTGCCGCCGGGGCTCTCCAGCGAAGCCAGCAAACCGACCTTCATCTGGGCGCGGGCGCGGGCGACTTCGACCTCGCTGACGTCTTCCGCAGCCTGACGAAGGCAGCCGAGAGCGACTTCGATCAGTTCGCCCGCATCCTCCGGCGCGGTCCCGGCGCCGATGCCGAAGACGCCGCAATCGGAGAAGGGCCAGTGGAAAGCGTCGATCGCATAGGCGAGGCCGCGCTGCTCGCGCACCTCCTGGAACAGGCGCGACGACAGGCCGCCGCCAAGCACCGAGGCGAAGATCTGGAGCGGATAATGCGTGCCCCCGGTGAAAGGCAGGCCGGGCAGGCCGAGCACCAGATGGACCTGTTCCTCGTCGCTGCCGATGCGGGCCTCGCCGCCGCGATACTCGCCGGTTTCGCGGGTCAATGGCTCGGCCGGCGGGGTCGGAAGATTCGACAAGTGCTGGTGGGCGAGCGTGACCAGCTCGTCATGATCGACGGCGCCGGAGGCGGCGAGCACCATGTTGCCGGCGTGATAGTTGCGCGCGAGATAGGCGCGGATCGCGTCGGGCGTGAAACTCTTGACCGTCTTGGCGGTGCCGAGGATCGGCCGGCCGATCGGTTGATCGGGGAAGGCAGCCTGCAGGAAGCGGTCATAGACGAGATCGTCCGGCGTATCCTGCACGGCCGAGATCTCCTGCAGGATCACGCCCTTCTCGCGCTTCAATTCCTCCGCGGTCAGCGACGGCGAGGTGATGATGTCGGCGAGAATGTCGACGGCCAGACCCAGATCGGAGCCGAGCACACGGGCGGTGTAGCAGGTATATTCGACCGAGGTCGCGGCATTGAGGTCGCCGCCGACGCTCTCGATCTCCTCGGCGATCGCGAGCGCGCTGCGGCGCGCCGTGCCCTTGAACGCCATATGCTCGAGCAGATGGGCAAGCCCGTGCTCATCAGGCATTTCATCGCGCGAGCCGGCCCCGATCCAGATGCCGAGCGAGACGGTCGCGGCATGGTCCATGCGCTGCGAAACGACGCGCAGGCCGGAGGGCAGGGCGGTCAGCGCAACATCGGGGTCATGCTGGCCTTCCGGTCGCGCGGGGGCGGCGAGCTCGGTGGTCTCGTTAGGAACCGTCGCGCTCACGCTGCCGCTCCACGCACGGCCCGCGCATGCTCGCGCACGAAGGCCTCGATCTTCCCGAGGTCGTTCGGCAGCAGCGTCATCCGCTCCTTGCGCTCCATCAGGTCGGCGAGATGAGCCGGAAGCGCCGGCTCGATGCCGCTCGCCGCCTTCACCGCCGCCGGGAACTTGGCAGGATGGGCCGTGCCGAGCACGATCATCGGCGTCGCCGAATCGCGCTTCAGCGCCTGCCGTGCGGCCGCGACACCGATCGCGGTGTGCGGATCGAGCAGGTAACCGGCCTCGCTCCAGCTCTTCCTGATCTCGCCCGCGATCTCGTCCTCGCTTTGCGAGGCGGCGTCGAACTCGCTGCGGATGCGCTGGAGTGCCTCAGGCGCAATCTCGAAGCGGCCGGATTGCTGCAGCGACTGCATCAGCCGGCGCACGGCGGCGCCGTCGCGCCCATGGGCCTCGAACAGCAGCCGCTCGAAATTCGAGGAGATCTGGATATCCATCGAGGGCGAGGTCGTCGCCTGGACACCGCGCATCTCGTAGGCGCCGGTTTCGAGCGTGCGCGCCAGGATGTCGTTGCTGTTGGTCGCGATGCCCAGCCGCTCGATCGGCAGGCCCATCTGCTTGGCGACCCAGCCGGCGAGGATATCGCCGAAATTGCCGGTCGGGACCGTGAAGGAGACCTTCCGGCCCGGCCCGCCCAGCGAGATGGCGGCCGTGAAGTAATAGACCACCTGCGCGGCGATGCGCGCCCAGTTGATGGAGTTGACGCCGGAGAGCCCGATCTCGTCGCGGAAGGCGTGATGATTGAACATCGCCTTCACGAGATTCTGGCAGTCGTCGAAGGTGCCCTCGACCGCGATGGCATGGACGTTCGGGGCATCGACCGTGGTCATCTGCCGGCGCTGCACGTCCGAGACGCGGCCTTCGGGATAGAGGATGAAGACGTCGACGCTCTTCAGCCCCTTGAAGGCGTCGATCGCGGCGCCGCCTGTATCGCCCGAGGTCGCGCCGACGATCGTGGCGCGCTGGCCGCGCTGGCCGAGCACATGGTCCATCAGGCGCCCGAGCAATTGCATCGCCACGTCCTTGAAGGCGAGTGTCGGGCCGTGGAACAGCTCCAGCACGAAGAGATTGTCGCCGATCTGCGTCAGCGGGCAGACCGCCGGATGGCGGAAACCGGCATAGGCCTGGCGGATCATGCCGGAGAGCGCAGTGCTCTCGATGTCGCCGTCGCTCAGCGCGCCGAGCACGCGTTCGGCGACAGCGGTGTAGGGCCTTCCGGCGAAACCGGCGATCTCCGCGGTGGAGAGCGTCGGCCAGCTCTGCGGCAGATAAAGCCCGCCGTCACGGGCGAGCCCGGTCAGCAATGCGTCGGAAAAGCTGAGCGCCGGAGCTTCGCCCCGGGTGGAAACATGCAGCACGGTCTTGGCCTCGATGATCTCAGCCTGATGCTATAGGCCGGTCCGGCGCATTCGGCAAAAGGTTGCGCGCTCAGCTTGCCGCCGCGCCCTTGCGCGCCTGCCAGACGAAGGCGGCGAACACCCCGAGCAGCGTCAGCGCCAGCCCGAACCAGGTCAGCGCATATTGCAGATGGTTATCCGGAATGCGCCCGATCAGCTCGCGCACGTCGACGCCGGCCGGTGGCGTCATGCCGTCGCCCTCGCGCGCCGCCTCCAGATAGAACGGCGCCGGCGGCTGGCCGAGGGAGGCTGCGATCGCGGCAGGGTCGCGTGTGTAGAATTCGCGGATCGCCGGCAGGTCCTGCGGGGTGAAGCTGTTGCGGGTCTCGGGCGCGCGCAGGAAGCCCTGGATGGTGTCCGGCCCGCTGGCCGGGCCGATCTGGCCGAGCCGGCCCTCCGGCACGAAGCCGCGATTGACCAGGATCACGCCGCCATCCTCCAGCTTGAACGCCTGGAAGATCCAGCGCCCGAAGCCGGATAGCTGCCGGCTGCCGGGCGGGCCGGCGGCGATGGTGGTGCGCACGCCGGCGATTCCGTCGATATAGCTGCCCCTGGCGACGACATGAGTCAGGTCGAGCGCGGCGGCATCGAGCTTCGCCCAATCGGCGCTCGGCGGCATCGGGGCGGGGGCTCCGGCTGCCTGCTGCTGGAGGCGGTCGATATAGGCGTGCTTCTCATCCATCCGCTCGAGCTGCCAGGTGCCGAGCGCGCACAGGACGACGATGCCGACGAGGGTCAGCAGCGTCAGCAGCAGCAGTCCGCGCTTGCGGGGAGCGGGTGTCGACGTGGCGGTCACGGCTTGCGCCTGCCTTCCTCGGCCTTGTGGGCATATTGCAGGGCAATCGCGAGCCCCTTCATCGGCCGGAGCAGGCCGAGACAAAGCACGACCGCCAGCGGCAGCCAAAGCAGCATGTGCAGCCAGATCGGCGGCTCATAGGCGATTTCGACATAGAGTGCCGCGCCCAGCACGACGAAGCCGGCAAGCAGCATGATGAACACGGCCGGGCCATCGGCCGAATCGGCGAATTTGTAGTCGAGCCCGCAGGCATTGCAGCTTGGTTTGAGCTTGAGGAAGCCGTCGAACAGCGCGCCCTCGCCGCAGCGCGGGCAGCGCCCCGCCAGGCCTGTCGAATAGGGCGAGGGGAGGGTGGGTTCAGAATGGGCCATCGCAGCCTCCCAGGGCATCGGTCCGAAAAATGGAACGCGGTTTTCGGGACAGCCGATGCACAATCAAAGGACCTAAACAGGAAAGGCGGCCTCGCGGCCGCCTTTCGTCAGACGTTGACCGCGAGAGCGCGGTGGAGCGCAGGGTCAGTGCGCGGCGGCAGCGTGCGCGCCGGCGCCCCAGACGTAGATCGCGGCGAACAGGAACAGCCAGACCACGTCGACGAAGTGCCAGTACCAGGCAGCAAACTCGAAGCCGAGATGCTGCTCCGGCTTGAAGTGGCCGAGATAGGCCCGGTACAGGCAGATCGCCAGGAAGATCGTGCCGATGAAGACGTGGAAGCCGTGGAAGCCGGTCGCCATGAAGAAGGTGGCACCGTAGATATTGCCGCTAAAGGCGAAGGTGGCGTGCGAGTACTCGTAGAGCTGGCAGATCGTGAACAGGATGCCCAGGATCACGGTGAGCCACAGCCCCTGCTTCAGGCCCGAGCGGTCGTTGTTGATCAGCGCGTAATGCGCCCAGGTCACCGTCGTGCCCGAGGTCAGCAGGATCAGCGTGTTGAGCAGCGGCAGGTGCCAGGGGTCGAAGGTCTCGATGCCTTTGGGCGGCCAGTGTCCGCCGGTGAAGTCGTAGCGGAGATAGTTGATCTCCTCGCCGGCGAAGAGGCTGGCGTCGAAATAGGCCCAGAACCAGGCGACGAAGAACATCACCTCGGAGGCGATGAACATGATCATCCCGTAGCGGTGATGGATCTGGACGACACGGGTGTGATGACCTTCGCGTTCGGCCTCGCGCACCACGTCCATCCACCATGCGAGCATGGTGTAGAGCACGCCGAGCAGACCGGCGCCGAAGACGAGCGGGCCGAGATGCATGCCGCCGACCGGCAGCGCCTTCATCCACATCACCGCGCCGATCGCCATGATCGTCGCGCTGGCGGCGCCGACGAGCGGCCACGGGCTCGGATCGACGAGGTGGTAGTCGTGGTGCTTCGTATGGGCCCCGGCCATCGTATTCAGTCTCCGCGTACGGCTTTTTTGTCCGCGCTTCTGCTCTAGCGCGTTCTACAGTTTCGGATTGCCCGCGTCACCCTTGACGGAGCCGGCCTTGTCCTCCGCGACGGGCTGGCCCGACTTGGAGGCAAAATAGGTATAGGACAGCGTGATGGCGTGGACCCCGTCGAGTTCGCGATTATCGGCGATTTCGGGGTCGATATAGAACACCACCGGCGCCTCGAAGCTCTCGCCGGGCTTCAACGTATGCTCGGTGAAGCAGAAGCACTGAATCTTGACGAAATAGGCCGCGCCCTTTTCGGGGGCGATGTTGTAGGTCGCGATGCCCGTGACCGTGCGGTCCGACCGATTCGTCATCTTGTAGAACACGGTCTGGGTCGCGCCGACCTTGACCTCGATCTCCGGGCTTTCCGCCTCGAATTTCCAGCCCAGCCCCGGCGCGACATTGGCGTCGAAGCGCACGGACATGGTCCGGTCGAGGATCCTGCCGGCGCCGGCCGTGCCGGTCATCGGAGTGCCGCCGAAGCCGGTGACCTTGCAGAACAGGTCGTAGAGCGGCACTGCGGCGAAGGACGCGCCGAGCATGCCGAAGGCGATGCCGGTGCAGATCAGGGCGGTGCGCGCCGGATTGCCCTTGCGCGGCTGGAGAACGGGATCGGTCATCACAGCGGCCGGTTCAGGACGGCGGGGCCGATCTTCACCAGCGTCACCGCGAAGAAGAAGATCACGAGCCCGCCGAGCACCAGCGCGAGCGCGATCGAGCGGCGACGGCGGCGCGCCATGTCCTCGGGCGAGAACGCGGCGGGAGCGGAGTGCTGAGGACGCTGGTCGCTCATCCCAGCACCTTCGGCAGGGCCCACATCAGCCCGAAGCCGTTTTCGACGATCAGCACGGCGAACAGCAGGAACAGATAGAGGATCGAGAAGCCGAACAGCGACCAGCAGGCCTTGGTCGCGGCCGGGCCTTCCGTGCGCAACCAGACCCGGATCGACAATGCGATCATGACGAGCCCGGTCGAAACCGAGACGGCGAGATAGAGCAGTCCGCCGAAGCCCATCAGCGCGGGCAGGACGGCGATCGGAGCCATGATCAGCGAATAGAGTACGATCTGCCGGCGCGTCGCAGCGGGACCGGCGACGTTTGGCATCATCGGGATGCCGGCGCGGGCATAGTCGGCCGATTTCACCAGGGCCAGCGCCCAGAAATGCGGCGGAGTCCACAGGAAGATGATCGCGAACAGCACGATCGAATGCCAGCCGAAATCGCCGGTCACGACAGCTTCGCCGATCATCGGCGGGAACGCGCCGGCAGCACCGCCGATCACGATGTTCTGCGGCGTCCAGCGCTTCAGCCACATCGAATAGACAACAGCGTAGAAGAAGATGGTGAAGGCGAGCATCGCCGCGGCGAGCGCATTGGCGATGAGGCCGAGCACCAGAACCGAGCCGATCGACAGCGTCAGCCCGAAGGCCAGCGCCTCGGGGGGCAGGACGCGGCCCGACGGGATCGGCCGCTTGGCGGTGCGGCTCATCAGCGCGTCGATATCGGCGTCGTACCACATGTTGAGGCAGCCCGACGCCCCGGCGCCGACCGCGATCGCCAGCAGGGCGGCGAGGGCGAGGACGGGATGCACCGAGCCCGGTGCGGTGGCCATGCCGGTAACGGCCGTCACGATGACCAGCGACATCACGCGCGGCTTCAGCAGCGCGAAAAAGTCACGCGCTTCGCCGGTGGAGGCTGTCAGGCTTTCGGTACGGGTCTCGAACGCAGCAGACATCAGTCGAATCGTCTTCGTACTCTTGTGAACGGCGCCCGTGGGCGCTGGGTCTACGCGGCGGTGGTTGCCGCCCGTCTCCGGAACGCCGCGGGGGCGCTCGGGGGAAGGGCGGCGGCGGGCCGGAAAGGCCCGCCGCCTTGGATATCAGTGGTCCGAGCCGGTGATGCGCGGCAGCGTCTCGAACTGGTGGAACGGCGGCGGCGAGGGCAGCGTCCATTCCAGCGTCGTCGCGCCTTCGCCCCAGGGATTGTCACCGGCGAGCTGCTTCTTCGAGAAGGCGGCGATGATGCCATAGAAGAAGACCAGCAGGCCGAAGGCGAAGATGTAGGAGCCGATCGACGACACAAAATGCCAGTGCGCGAAGGCGTCCGGATAGTCCACATAATGACGCGGCATGCCGGCGAGCCCGAGGAAGTGCTGCGGGAAGAACAGCACGTTGGCGCCGACGAAGGCGATCCAGAAGTGCAGGCGGCCGATCCAGTCGGGCATCACGTAGCCGCTCATCTTCGGGAACCAGTAGTAGAAGCCCGCGAAGATGCCGAACACGGCGCCGAGCGACAGCACGTAGTGGAAATGCGCCACGACGTAATAGGTCGCATGCAGCGAGCGGTCGACGCCGGCATTGGCCAGCACGACGCCGGTGACGCCGCCGACCGTGAACAGGAAGATGAAGCCCATCGCCCAGACAATCGGCGCGGTGAAGCGGATCGAGCCGCCCCACATCGTCGCGATCCAGGAGAAGATCTTGATGCCGGTCGGCACCGCGATGACCATCGTCGCGAACACGAAATAGCGCTGCGTGTTGAGCGACAGGCCGGCCGTGTACATGTGGTGAGCCCACACGATGAAGCCGACGACGCCGATCGCGACCATGGCGTAGGCCATGCCGAGATAGCCGAAGATCGGCTTCTTCGAGAAGGTCGAGACGATGTGGCTGACGATGCCGAAGGCCGGCAGGATCATGATGTAGACTTCGGGGTGGCCGAAGAACCAGAACAGGTGCTGGTACAGGATCGGGTCGCCGCCGCCGGCCGGGTCGAAGAAGGTCGTGCCGAAATTGCGGTCCGTCAGCAGCATGGTGATGGCGCCGGCCAGGACCGGCAGCGACAACAGCAGCAGGAAGGCCGTGACCAGCACGCCCCAGGCGAACAGCGGCATGCGGTGCATCGTCATGCCGGGCGCGCGCATGTTCAGGATCGTGGTGATGAAGTTGATCGCACCGAGGATCGACGAGGCGCCGGCCAGGTGGAGCGAGAGAATGCCGAAATCGACCGACGGGCCGGGATGGCCGACCGTGGAGAACGGCGGGTAGACCGTCCAGCCGGTGCCGACGCCATGCGCGCCCGGCGCCCCTTCCACGAACATCGAGATGATCATCAGGATGAAGGCGGCGACCAGCAGCCAGAACGAGACGTTGTTCATCCGCGGGAAGGCCATGTCCGGTGCGCCGATCATCAGCGGCACGAACCAGTTGCCGAAGCCGCCGATGACGGCGGGCATGACCATGAAGAAGATCATGATCAGGCCGTGGCCGGTGACGAAGACGTTGTAGCTCTGGCCGTTGGCGAAGATCTGCAGGCCGGGCTGCTGCAGCTCGATGCGCATCATGATCGAGAGGAAGCCGCCGACGAGCCCCGCCATGATCGAGAAGATCAGGTAGAGCGTGCCGATGTCCTTGTGGTTGGTCGACAGAAGCCACCGGCGCCATCCGGTCGGATGGTCGTGATGGGCCTCGTCATGGCCGTGAGCGTGAGCCGCTGTTGCCATCGTTCTTCTCCTCGGCGACTTACTTGGACGCAGCAGCGAGCTTGCTGCCCGCGTCTTCGGCATTGGCGAATTTCTGCTTCGCTTCCGCGAGCCAGGCGGCATAGCGCTCCTGGCTGACGACGCGGAACGCGATCGGCATGTAGGCGTGGTTCTGGCCGCAGATGAACGAGCACTGGCCGTAATAGATGCCTTCGCGCTCGGCCGTGAACCAGGTTTCGTTCAGGCGGCCGGGAATGGCGTCGATCTTGATGCCGAAGGACGGAACCGTGAACTTGTGGATGACGTCGGCGCCGGTCACCTGGACGCGGACGGTCTTGCCGACCGGCACGATCGCCTCGTTGTCGACGGCGAGAAGGCGCGGGGCCTCGGCGGCGGCGATCTTGTTGCTGGCGATCGCCTCGGCGCGGGCCTTCTCGTCCAGCATCAGCGAATCGAAGCCGAAATTGCCGCCGTCCTGCACGTATTCATAGGACCAGTACCACTGCTTGCCGGTGACCTTCAGGGTCATGTCGGCCTTCGGGATTTCGAGCTGGAGCTTGAGGAGGCGGAAGGAGGGAATCGCGATGACGACGAGGATGAGGACCGGAATCACGGTCCAGCACACTTCGAGCAGGGCGTTATGCGTCGTCTTGGACGGGACCGGGTTCGCCTTCTCGTTGAAGCGGAAGACGACATAGATCATCAGCGCCAGCACGAAGAGCGTGACGATGGTGATGATGATGTTCAGCCAGTCGTGGAACCAGTGGATGAATTCGGCGACGGGCGTGACCGCGCCCTGCAGGTTCATCTGCCAGTCGGTGGGCATGCCGGTGCCGGCAAGCGCCGGGACACTCGCCAGCGCGGCGGCGGCAAGGGCCGTGACGGCCGCTGTTGCAAAGGTCCTGCTCAGAAAACGCATCGATCCCACATGCTCCTCAATCGACCTGCATGGGAGCCGACCGGCTTCGGTCCCTGTTGCGGCTCCATGCATGAAGGGGCGACCGCGAAGTCGCCTCATTCTTCGAGATTGCGATAAATCAAAGATCACGCTTGCGCCAGAGGGACAATGAAGACTGCCCCCAACGGCCGTGCGGCATAATCGCACGAGGCCTTGACCTTGGCTGCGAACCGTCATCGCGCCTTGACAGGACCGGACCTCCATGGTCCCAACGCGGATTATGTTGAGAGATGGCAGGATTCTTTGGTGCGGCCGGCGTTTTGCCTGAATTCTGCGCTTCAGCTGCGGTTTCCGGGTTCGGTTTGGAAGGGATGGCAGGGATGATGAGGATCATCGGGGCGGCAGGCGCGCTCGCGCTGGCGCTCGTGGGGACGAGCCTCGCCGCTGGCTCCGCTTTCGCGCAGGGCGCAGTGCGCTCCACACATGGCGACTGGCAGATGCGCTGCGAGGTGCCGCCCGGCGCCAAGGCCGAGCAATGCGCGCTCGTCCAGAACGTCGCGGCCGAGGACCGGCCGAATCTGACGCTCCTCGTCATCGTGCTGAAGACGGCGGACCAGAAGAGTCGGCTCCTGCGTGTCGTGGCCCCTCTCGGCGTGCTGCTGCCTTCGGGGCTCGGCCTCAAGATCGACGACAAGGATATCGGCCGCGCCGGCTTCGTGCGCTGCCTGACCACCGGCTGCGTGGCCGAAGTCGTCATGGACGATACGCTGCTCGGCCAGCTCAAGGGCGGCAAGAGCGCGACTTTCATCGTATTCCAGACGCCGGAGGAGGGGGTGGGCGTGCCCATTTCCCTCAATGGCTTCGGCCCGGGTGTGGAGGCGCTGCCGTGATCGATCAAACTCTTCGCCAGGGCCGCTGGCTTGCCCTGCCGCTGCTGTGTCTCGGCCTGGCCGGCTGCGGTTCGTCGTCGTCGTCGGGGCAGCCAGGCGCGATGCAGACGTTCGGCAACATCGTCATGTTCCAGTCCGCGACGCGGCCGGCTCCGGATCCGCTGCCGACGGACGACAATCAGGACGAGCAACTGGTCTGCCCTGAGGTCATCATCTCCGAAGGCGGGGCCGCGATCCGCGCCCAGTCCGGACAGGATTCGAGCGGCCTGCGCTACCAGATATCGATCGCCAACGTCGCGCGCGAATGCAATGCGACCGGCAACGGCACCTTCCGGCTCAAGGTCGGCGTCGAGGGACGCGTGCTGCTCGGCCCGGCTGGCAGCCCGGGCAGCTACGGCGCCACGCTGACCACCACCGTGATGCGGGGGACGACCGTCCTCGCCAAGCGCAGCGCCCGTGTCGGCGGCACGGTCCCGTCCGGCCAGGGCGGTGTCGATTTCACCCATGTCGAGGAAGGCATCATGGTGCCGGCCGGCCAGGGCGACGTCGACATCTTCGTCAGCCTTGGCGGTGGCGGGCCTGCAGCGCCGGCGCGCAAGCGCCGTCGGTAAAGCCGGTTTTGCCGTGAAAGAGGGCGGCGCGCCGATTGACTCAGTCGGCGCGTCTTGTATCTGTGCCCAAGCCGCATATCCCCGCGGGAGAGACCGGGCCTAGAGCCCGGCGCCGAAGGCGCAACCGCCCCGGAAACGCTCAGGCAAAAGGGCCGCTGGGGATTTGGCGCTCTGGAAAGCGGCGGACAGCGATGTCCGCCCACCGAAGGGTGTAACTCGTCCGATTTATGATCGGGCGGGGAAATCTCTCAGGTCCCAAGACAGAGGGGGCGCGTCCCGGACACTATCGTCCGGGGCTTGCGCTCGATTCTGGAAGGGGCATGCCATGGCTGCCGACGCCGTTACCGACACTGCCGGCGCTGCTGCGCCGCTGAAGACCCCGCTCCATTCCCGCCATGTCGCGCTCGGCGCCCGCATGGTGCCCTTCGCCGGCTACGACATGCCGGTGCAGTATCCGAGTGGCATCCTGACCGAGCATAACTGGACGCGCGAGAAGGCCGGTCTCTTCGACGTCTCGCATATGGGCCAGTGCTTCCTGATCGGCCCCGATCACGAGACCACGGCCAAGGCGCTCGAAGCGCTGATTCCCGCCGATATCGTCAATCTCGCGCCCGGCAAGCAGCGCTATTCGCAGCTCCTCAACGAGGAGGGCGGAATTCTCGACGACCTGATGGTGACGCGCTCGATCGATCCCGATGAGGACGGCGCGCTCTATGTCGTCGTCAACGCCGCCTGCAAGGATGCCGACTACGCCCATATCGAGGCCCGCCTGCCGGCCAATGTGAAGCTGGTCACGGCCGAGCATCGCGGCCTGATCGCGCTGCAGGGACCGGGCGCGGCGGCCGCACTTGCCGCAATCGCGCCTGAAGCCGCCGAGATGGACTTCATGACCTCGCGCACCATGAAGGTCGCCGGCATCAAGGCCAATGTCAGCCGCTCCGGCTATACCGGCGAGGACGGCTACGAGATCTCGGCTGCCGCCGACAGGATCGGCGAGATCTGGGACACGCTGCTGCTGGACGCCAACGTCAAGCCGATCGGCCTTGGCGCCCGCGATTCGCTGCGCCTCGAAGCGGGTCTGTGCCTCTACGGCCATGATATCGACACCACGACCTCGCCGATCGAGGCCGCGCTCAACTGGTCGATCCAGAAGCGCCGCCGCGAGGAGGGCGGTTTCCCCGGCGCCGCGCGCGTCCAGCGCGAACTCGCCGAGGGCGTCTCGCGCATCCGCGTCGGCCTGAAGCCGGAAGGCCGCGCTCCGGCCCGCGAGGGCACCGAGATCGCGACGCCCGAGGGCGAGGTGATCGGCGTCGTGACCTCCGGCGGCTTCGGCCCGACGCTCAATGGCCCCTGCGCCATGGGCTACGTCGCCAAGGCCCATTCCGCGCCAGGCACGCAGCTCAATCTCATCGTGCGCGGCAAGCCGCTGCCGGCCGTCGTGGCGACGATGCCCTTCGTGCCGAACGGCTACAAGCGCTGAACCCTTTTCCAGACAACTGACGCCAGGAGGAAACCATGGCCGAGACCCGTTACAGCAAGGACCACGAATATATCCGCATCGAGGGTGACGTCGGCACCGTCGGCATCTCCGACTACGCGCAGGGCCAGCTCGGCGACGTCGTCTTCGTCGAGCTCCCGAGCGTCGGCAAGGCGTTGGCCAAGGGTGGCGAAGCTGCCGTCGTCGAGAGCGTCAAGGCCGCTTCCGAAGTCTACGCCCCGGTCTCCGGCGAGGTCGTCGAGGTCATTGGCGCGCTCGAGGCGGCGCCCGGCACCGTCAACGAAGACCCGGCCGGCAAGGGCTGGTTCCTGAAGATCAAGATCAAGGACGCCGGCGAGCTCGACGCCCTGATGAACGAGGCTGAGTACCAGGACTACGTGAAGACGCTCTGATCCAGTGTCATCCCGCACGCGCTGCGGCACATGGTGCCGCAGCGCAGATGCGGGATCGTCACCAGGAAAGGGCGCCTTCCCGTCGCACGATCCCGTGTCTGCGCAACAGCATTCCATGCCGCAGCGCGCACGGGATGACACCCCGAAACGGAATCACCCCATGCGCTATCTCCCGCTCACCGACACCGACCGCGAGGACATGCTCGCGCGGATCGGCGTCTCCCATGTCGACGCGCTGTTCAGCGATGTGCCGGCCGGCAAGCTGCTGAAGGCACCGGTCGACCTGCCCCGCGCCAAGGGGGAGCTCGAGGTCGAGCGCATCCTCGGCAAGATGGCTGGCAAGAACACCGCCGCCTCGGCCGTGCCCTTCTTCGTCGGCGCCGGCGCCTACAAGCACCATGTCCCGGCGACGGTGGATCACCTGATCCAGCGCTCGGAATTCCTGACCAGCTATACGCCCTACCAGCCCGAGATCGCGCAGGGCACGCTGCAATATCTCTTCGAGTTCCAGACCCAGGTCGCCGCGCTGACCGGCATGGAGGTCGCCAACGCCTCGATGTATGACGGCTCGACCGGCACCGGCGAAGCGGTGCTGATGGCGCATCGCGTCACCAAGCGCCGCAAGGCGGTGCTCTCCGGCGGCCTGCACCCGCATTACACCGCCGTTGTCGAGACCCTCTCCGAGATGGCCAATGACGAGGTCGTGGCCCTGAAGCCCGATGTCTCCGCCGATGAGGACATCCTCTCCCGGATCGACGACAGCGTCTCCTGCGTCGTCGTCCAGTCGCCGGACGTCTTCGGCAACCTGCGCGACCTGAAGCCGATCGCCGAGAAGGCCCATGCTCATGGCGCGCTGCTGATCGCGGTCTTCACCGAGGTCGTCTCGCTCGGCGCCGTCGTGCCTCCGGGCGCGCAGGACGCCGATATCGTCGTCGGCGAAGGGCAGTCGATCGGCAATGCGCTGAACTTCGGCGGCCCCTATGTCGGCCTCTTCGCCGCCAAGTCCAAGTACATTCGCCAGATGCCGGGCCGGCTCTGCGGCGAGACAGTCGATTCGACCGGCCAGCGCGGCTTCGTGCTGACGCTCTCGACCCGCGAGCAGCATATCCGCAGGGACAAGGCGACCTCGAACATCTGCACCAATTCCGGCCTCTGCGTGCTGGCCTTCACCATCCACATGACGCTGCTCGGCCAGGCCGGCCTCGCCCGTCTTGCCGAGGTGAACCATGCCAATGCGGTGAAGCTCGCCGACGCCCTCGCGGGCGTCGAAGGCGTCACAGTCCTCAACGACAGCTTCTTCAACGAGTTCACCGTGAAGCTGAAGAAGCCCGCCGCCGAGGTCGTCGAGGTGCTCGCCGCCAAGGGCATCCTGGCCGGCGTTCCCGTCTCGCGGCTCCTGCCCAAGGCCGGGCTCGACGACCTGCTGATCATCGCCTCGACCGAGGTGAATACCGATGAAGACCGGGCAGCCCTCGTGG
>JAEWKP010000064.1 GCA_023393655.1 Pseudomonadota bacterium
GTGCCCGACGGCACCGACGGCGTCATCCTCGAACTCGGCGCCAACGATGCCCTGCGTGGCGTCGATCCGGCCCTGACCCGGAAAAACCTCGAGGTGATGATCGTGCGCCTGGCCGAGCGGAAGATCCCGGTGCTGCTCGCCGGCATGTATGCGCCGCGCAATCTCGGCGAAGATTATGCGAAACGCTTCGATGCGATCTATCCCGAGCTTGCGAAGAAGCACGGGCTGGTGCTTTACCCGTTCTTCCTGGAAGGCATCGCGGGCGACCGCGCTCTGAACCAGGCGGATGGGCTGCATCCCACGGCTGAAGGCGTCAAAGCCATCGTCCGGACCATCCTGCCGACGGTCGAGCGTTTCATCGCCAGCCTGCCGCCCAGGTCCTGATCCGCCCGCGGGTTCTCCGCGCGGCGTATCCCTGTTTCCGCATCGCCGCCTGCCGGCCCTCTCCCGGAGTTGCTTCGCCATGGAATACCGCCGCCTTGGACGCACCGATCTCAAGGTCTCGGTGATCTGCCTGGGAACCATGACCTGGGGAGAGCAGAACACCGAGGCCGAAGGCCATGCCCAGATGGACTATGCCATCGAGCAGGGCATCAATTTCTTCGACACCGCCGAACTGTATTCGATCCCGCCGAAGCCGGAGACGCAAGGCTCGACCGAGCGGATCGTCGGGAGCTGGTTCAAGGCGCGCGGCAAGCGCGACAAGGTCATCCTGGCGTCGAAAATCTGCGGGCGTGGCGGCAACACCTGGTTCCGCGACGACAAGAGCCCGACGCGGGTGACGCGCAAGCAGATTTTCGAAGCCGTCGACAAGAGCCTGCAGCGGCTGCAGACGGATTATATTGATCTCTACCAGATCCATTTCCCGGAGCGGCCGATGCCCTGGGGGTCGAATCCGACGCGCTTCTCCAAGGCAGCCTTCGAGCAGCCGGCCGACGAAACGCCGATCGCCGAGCAGCTCGATGCCTTCGCCGAGGTGGTCAAGACCGGCAAGATCCGTCATCTCGGCCTTTCCAACGAGAGCGCCTGGGGCACGATGCGCTTCGTTGGCGATTCCGAAATCCGCGGCACGCCGCGGGTGCAGTCGATCCAGAATGCCTACAGCCTGCTCAACCGCACCTTCGAGACGGCGCTCGCCGAAGTGGCACTGCGCGAGGATGTCGGCCTGCTCGCCTATTCGCCGCTGGCGCAGGGCTTTCTCACCGGCAAATATCTCGACGGCGCCCGCCCGGCGGGAACCCGCACGACGCTGTTCGACCGCGGCCAGCGCTACCAGACGGCCGGAGCCGAAGAGGCGATCAAGCGCTATATTGCGCTCGCCCGCGAAGCCGGACTTGACCCGGCGCAGATGGCGCTCGCCTTCGTCAACAGCCGTTCCTTCGTGACCGCCAACATCATCGGCGCGACCTCGATGGAGCAGCTCAGGACCGACATCGCCTCGATCGAGGTCAAGCTCTCGCCCGAGGTGGAAGCCGGAATCGACGCGATCCATCAGCTCGTCGGCAATCCCTGCCCGTAGGTTTCGTTTCCAGTCCAGACACAGTCATCCCGGGCGCCCGCAGGTCGACCCGGGATCCATGACTGAACCTCTATCGAAGGCGCTCCGGAATGGATCCCGGATCGGCACCGCTGTCGCGGCTTGTCCGGGATGACGGCGCGGGAGTGGGGATGAGGGCGCAAAAACAATTCCCCTAAGCCGACTTCCTGCTCTACCGTCTCGCCAGAGTCACAATCGCTTGGCAGGGATTCGCTCATGCCGAGGCTGTTCATCGCTCTGGAAATCCCCGCCGAGGTCGCCACCGGCCTGACATTGCACCGCGGCGGGTTGTCGGGTGCGCGCTGGATCGAGCCGGCCGACTATCACATCACCCTGCGCTTCCTGGGCGATGTCGACCGGCGCATGGCGAACGACATCGACTACATGCTCTCCGATCTCACGGCCTACCCGTTCGAGATCACGCTCGATGCGCTCGGCAGCTTCGGCGGCGACAAGCCGCGCGCGCGGTTCGCGCGGGTGCAGCCGAGCAAGGCCCTGCGCGCTCTCCAGGCCGATCTCGAGCGGCAGATGCGCCGTCTCGGCCTGCCGGCGGAGGTGCGCAAGTTCGTGCCGCATGTCACGCTTGCGCGCTTGCGCGACACAACCCCCGTCGAGCTCGCGCATTTCCTCAGCCTGCACCCGATCATCAGGCCGTTCACCTTTAGCGCACGCAGGGTGGCGCTGATGTCCTCACGGGATTCGATCGGCGGGGGTCCCTATGTGCTGGAGGCGGCCTATCCGCTCGGCCCGTCCTACCCGAATCGCCTGCCGCGGGAGATGCGCCGATGACGAGGCCGAAGCGGCTGAGCGTTGAGGCGCAGGCCGAAGCGCTGGCGACCTTGACCGGCTGGAAGCTGGTGCAGGGGCGCGAGGCCATCGCCAAGCGCTTCGTCTTCCGTGATTTCAGTGAGGCTTTCGGCTGGATGACGCGGGTCGCGCTGCTGGCCGAGACCATGAACCATCACCCGGAATGGTCGAATGTCTACCGGACCGTGGAGATCATGCTCGCGACCCATGATGCCGGCGGGCTGACCGAGCTCGACGTCAAGCTGGCACGCGCCATCGACGCGATCTCGGATTAGGTCGCTGCGCTAGCTGCCTTGCCGCGGTGCGGGCATGACAAGGCGCGAGAGGCCTGCCGGCAGGCGCTTCACCACCGTCTTCAGCATCGGTCGCCAGTGCTGGATGCCGAGATGGCAGGCCAGCCGCCCCTTCAATGACAGCGGCCGGAGACGGTCGCTGATCGCGACGCAGCCATCGGCATGTTCGCGCTTGTAGGGCTCGGCCGGAGCCAGGAGGTCGAAGACCGTGCTGCCACGGGCGCGGGCGCCGGCGAAGCTGTGGTGGATCAGGATCTTCCCGATGCCGTCATGCTCATGGTCCGGATCGGTCGCGAGGACATGGGCGAAGCTGTGGCCTTTGCAGTCGAAGGACAGGTCGATGCCGATCGGCGCACCTTCGCTGAGGATGGACATGATCCGCAGCGTGGCCTCGCCACAGGCTTCCCCGGCCAGATCGGTGAAGAATGCGCCGAAGCGAGGATCGTTGATGACCGGCGCGACGATGCTGCGCCGTGCCAGGGTCGCTCGCTTCATCGCGATCGCCGCGGCTGCGAGCCGGGCTGCCTCGGGGCCCGGTGACGGCATGGCGTAGGCGAGCGGGCCGCGCTCCTCGAGGCGACGCAGGCGCCGGCGGTGGTTCGAGCGTTCCCGTGCGGGGTAGGCGAGGCTTGGGCCGGATTCACCGACGCGGCGGACGAGGTCCGCGAAGGGCGCCTCCTGCCGGTCGCCATGGGCCGCGCCGTCGAGCAGACCGCTCAGCGCAAGCTGAGAATCGGCGCGCAGCTTGCGGGCCTCGAACAGATCGGCGCGCAGGGTTTGAACGAAGGTCCAGCCGGCTTCCAGCAGCGCCGCCTCGCGCTCGCCGACGAGCACGTCGCCGAACTGGGCGACCGGTACGCCCATGAAACGCAAGGTGTCGAGACCGTAGCGCCTTTGGCGGATGAGCGGCCAGACCATCACCAGTTCACCGGCCCGGCGGGCCGTGACGATGCTGAGCCGGGTGTCGGGGCTGAGATAATGCGTCGCCCAGTGGCGCAGGAAGACATGGCTCTGGAAGAGCTGGGCCGGCGCGGCCGAGCGTTCGAACAGCGCTTCCCAATCCCTGCGCAGCGCCAGGAAGGCTGCGACATCCGCGACGAGATCGAGCGTCACGGGATCGTCCTGCCGGTTGGGCAAAGGCAGCGCCGCGTTCATGGGCCGGGGCGCAGATGCGCGATCAGGCGTTTCGCGCCCGCCATGCGGAAGCGGGCGAGATAGGGCAGCATCAGGAGCGGATGGCGCGCGGCAAAGGGCGCGTCCTGCTCGACCATGTGGCGGACGGCGACGATCGGGAAGGGCGCGCGCAACGGGCGGAACTGCGGGTTCCACAGGCCCGGGGCCTCCGAATCCGGATGCATCAGGCCGATCATGCGGAAGCGGCGGAGCGATGCGAATTTCAGCCGCTTCTGCACCCGTTGCAGCATCGCCGTGCCGGCGGCATCGGCGCAGCCGGGAAACCCGAGGATCACCGTGCGGAAATGCTGCAGGGTCGCTTGAGCGGGAATCGCGTCGAGATTCGCGAAGCTGCGATTCACGGCCGTGAAGGCCGCATCTTCATCGGCCGCTGTTGCGCTGGAGATGCCAAGGCGGACCGTGTCGAGCTTCGCCGCCTGGCGCGTGAAGGGGCAGACAGCACCCGGCCGGCCGAGATCGGCATGGGCACTCATCAGATAGCTCTCGACCCATCCGACGAGCACGGCAAGCGGAGGCGCGGCGTCGTCCGCGCAGCGGGTGCGGGCTTCCGGCAGGGTCAGGAGCTGCGGTTCGGCGGTGGCGCTGTCGGTCATGGCTGCATGACGGGAGAAGTTGCAGCCGTGGCATAACAGGACCGGATTAGCGAAGGATTGATCCCTGCGGCGATGTCGCAGGCGCCGCGTTGACGTGTTCTAAACCCTGTTCCAGCCGCAAGCACCGAGCGCCGCCAGCATATGCGGCGGCGGTGGTGCCTCGACCCGGACCGGGGCGCGCTTCTTGTAGAGCGGGATCGTGATCGATCGGGCATGAAGCTGGAGGCCCGGCCCGCCCTCGCGCGGGGCATCGCCATAGATCTCGTCGCCGAGCATCGGCCAGCCCGAGGCCTGGCAATGGACGCGCAGTTGGTGGGTCCGCCCGGTCAGCGGCTCCAGCGCCAGCCAGGCGAGCGGGCCGTGCTCGTTCTCACCCCGGCCGAGCACGCGATAGCGGGTCTGGGAGGGCAGCCCGGCGGGATCGACCTTCATCCACCAGCCGCGTTCGGGCGAGCGCTTGGCGAGGGGAAGGTCGATCAGCCCCTCGTCCTGCGCAGGCGTGCCCTGCACGATGGCCCAATAGGTCTTGTCGATGCGCCCATCGCGAAACATCTGGTTGAGCTCGGCCATGGCGCGGGGATGCCGGCCGAGCACGAGGCAGCCTGACGTGTCCTTGTCCAATCGGTGCGCCGCTTCAGGTTTGCGCGGCAGGCCGAAGCGCAGGGCGTCGAGATAATCGGTCAGCACTGGTATGACGCGGCGCTTGGCCTGGGGGCCGCGATGCGAGGGCAATCCGGCGGGCTTGTCGATGACGAGCATCATGGCGTCGCGATAGAGCAGCGGCACCGGCAGCTCTTCCTCGATCTGCCCGTGGGATTGCGAATTTTCTGGTCGGTCCGGCGCTGCCATGGCATTGCGCTAGCGAAGCCGGCCCGGCGGCGCAACCAAAGATGGCCGCCGAACCGAAGACAGGATGGCGATGAGCGAGACCGAACCGAAAAAGCGCGGCTTCTTTTCGAGGCTGTTCGGACGCGACGAGGAACCGGCCAAGCCGGCCTCTGCCCCGGAGGCGATGACCGAGCAGGTTGTCGAGCCTATCGAGGAGCCGAAGCCGGAGGTCGAAGAGGTTGCTCCTGCGGCGGCTGTCGAGGCGGAAGCGCCTGCCATCGAGGCGCCGACCCCTGAGCCCGTCGCGCCACCTGTTTCGATTGAAGAGGTTACGCCTCCGGTCGAGCCGGAGCCGGAGCCAGTCGTCGCCATCGTTCCGCAGCCCGAGCCCGTTGTGGCCGCCGAACCTGCCCCCGCCCCTGCGCCGCAGCCGAAGCGGAGCTGGTGGCGGCGGCTGACCGAGGGGCTGTCGCGGACGTCCTCGGCGCTGACGACGGGGATCACCGAGCTCTTCACCAAGCGCAAGCTCGATGCCGGCACGCTGGAGGATCTGGAAGACATCCTGATCCAGGCCGATCTCGGTCTCGCGACCTCGGCGAAGATCGCCAAGGCGGTCGGTGACGGGCGCTACGACAAGCAGATCGAGCCGTCCGAGGTGAAGGCGATCCTGGCGCGCGAGGTCGAGACGATCCTCCTGCCCGTCGCCCAGCCGCTGGTGATCGACGCCACGAAAAAGCCGTTCGTGCTGCTGATGGTCGGGGTCAATGGCTCCGGCAAGACCACGACGATCGGCAAGCTCGCGGCGAAATTCCGCGCCGAGGGCAAATCCGTGATGCTCGCGGCCGGTGACACCTTCCGGGCTGCGGCGATCGAGCAGTTGCGGGTCTGGGGCGAGCGCACCGGGGCCGAGGTCGTCTTCGGCCAGCAGGGCGCCGATGCCTCCGGCCTCGCCTTCGAGGCGCTGCAGAAGGCCAAGACCAATGGCACAGACGTGCTGTTGATCGATACGGCCGGGCGCCTGCAGAACAAGCAAGGGCTGATGGACGAGCTTGCCAAGGTCGTGCGCGTCATCCGCAAGCAGGACCCGAACGCCCCGCATGCGGCCCTGCTCGTGCTCGACGCCACCGTCGGCCAGAACGCCATTTCGCAGGTCGAGGCCTTCCGCGAGACGGCAGGCGTGACCGGGCTCGTGATGACCAAGCTCGACGGCACGGCGCGCGGCGGCATCCTGGTGGCGCTGGCGGCGCAGTTCGGCCTGCCGGTGCATTTCATCGGCGTCGGCGAGAGTGTGGACGATCTGGAGCCGTTCTCGGCGCGTGATTTCGCGCGGGCCGTGGCGGGCATGGAAGCAGGTTCGGGAGAGGCGGCGTGAGCGAGACGGTGCAGCAACCGGCCGAGGCGGCAGGCAAGGGCAACGCGGTCAACCCGCTGCTCAAGCTCGCTCTGGAATTCGGACCGCTGGCGATCTTCTTCTTCGCCAATTCCTATGGCGACCGGCTGTTCCATGTGGCTGAGGACCGGCGCATCTTCGTCGCGACCGGCATTTTCATCGCGGCATCGCTGATCGCGCTGGTGTTGTCGCGGGTGCTGATGGGCTATCTGCCGCGCATGGCGATCGTGAACGCGATCGTCGTTACCGTCTTCGGCGGTTTGACGCTGGCGCTGGACGATGCCTTCTTCATCAAGGTCAAGCCGACCATCGTGAACGCGCTGTTCGGCTCGGTGCTGCTCGGGGGGCTGCTCTTCGGGCGCTCGCTGCTCTCGCTGGTGCTGGAGACGGTGATGCAGCTCGATGCCGAGGGCTGGCGCAAGCTGACCTTCCGCTGGGGCCTGTTCTTCTTCGTGCTGGCGGCGCTGAACGAGGTGGTCTGGCGTACGCAGACCCAGGATTTCTGGGTGGCCTTCAAGGTCTGGGGCGTGATGCCGCTGACCATGATCTTCGCATTGACGCAGACGCCGTTGATCCTGAAGCACGAGCTCAAGCCGGCGAAGACCGAGGAATAGCCGCGCTTCTGCCTGCTCTTGCCATTTGGCAAGATTATCTCCATTTTATGCCAAATGGAGAATGCTGCCATGACGGCCCTGTTGCGCATCGAGACGGCCCAGCGCGATTTCGTTCCCGATCCGATCACGGATGACGAGGCGGCCGCGATGTTCCGCGCCGCCGTGAACCTGTTCCGGCTCTGGCGGATCACCGACGAGGAAGCCGCGGTCCTGATCGACTTGCCGGTCAGGAGCTATCGGCGCTGGAAAGCCGGCGAGATCGGCCGCATCTCGCGCGACGGCAAGGCCAGGCTCTCCAATCTGATGGGCATCCACAAGGCGCTCCGGCTGATCTTCGCCGAGCCGCAGCGCGGCTACGACTGGATCAAGCGGGCGAATGCCGATTTCGGCGGGAGATCGGCGCTGGATGTGATGCTCGGCGGTGAGTTGACCGATTTGATGCGGGTGCGGCGCCTGCTCGATGCCGAACGGGGCGCCTGGTGATCGATCCGGCGGGCCTGCCGGTCGCGGAGATCGAATGGCGCGGGGCGGTCCGGATCATCCGCAGCATCTTCCCGCCGATCGACCTGTTCGAGGATATCGCCGACCCTGCCGACTGGCCGCTGCTGATCGCGGCCGAGCAGAAGACCAATCCGCGCCTGATGGAGACGATCGGCAATCTCGACCTGGTGCCATCCGATCGGCGCGTCTCCGGACCGGGCGCGAGCTGGCTGATGGCGCCCTTCACCCATGTCAGCCCGGATCGGCCGAGCCGCTTCAGCGATGGCAGCTTCGGCGTGCTCTATGTCGGGAATCGTTTCGAGGTGGCGCTGCTGGAGACGATCCACCACCATGCCCGCTTCATGCTGGCGACGACGCAGCCACCGGGCTGGACCTCGCAATTCCGCGAGATCGTGCTGGAGGTCGATGCGGAGCTTCACGATATCAGGCCGCTCGGAGCCGAAGCTGCGCCGGTGCTCGATCCCGTCGATTATGCCGCGGGCCAGGCGCTCGGCATCGGCTTGCGGGCGCTCGGCTCGGCGGGCATCGCCTATCCCAGCGTGCGCTGCCCCGGCGGCGAATGCGTGGGGCTGTTCTATCCCGATGGCGCGGGCCACCCGGTGCAGGGGCGGCATCTCGACTATCATTGGAACGGCGAGCGGGTCGACCTCTACCGGGACCGCAGCGCCGGCGAGGTCTACCGCATCGTCTGAAGCCTATTTCGGTGCCAGCCGGATCGCGCCGTCGAGGCGGATCGCGGTGCCGTTCAGCATGTCGTTCTCGATGATGCTGCGGGCGAGCGCCGCGTATTCCGCCGGGCGGCCGAGGCGCGAGGGGTGCGGCACGGAGACCGCGAGCGAGGCCTTGGCGTCATCGGGGAGGCCGGCGAACATCGGGGTCTCGAACAGGCCGGGCATGATCGTGACGATGCGGATGCCGACACCGGCGAGATCGCGGGCGACCGGTAGCGTCAGGCCGACGACGCCGGCCTTGGAGGCGCCATAGGCCGCCTGGCCGATCTGGCCGTCCTCGGCCGCAACCGAGGCCGTGCAGATAATGACGCCGCGGCCGCCATCGGCCGTGACCGGATCGAGCCCGGCCAGCGCGACCGCCGATTTCGCGATGACCCGGAAGGTGCCGGTGAGGTTGATCGCGACGGCCTTCTCGAAGGTCGCGAGGTCATGCGCGACGAGCTCGCCGGTGTCGCGCTTCTTCGAGACGACGCGGCGGCCGGGCGCGATGCCGGCGCAGTTGACGATGATGCGGGCGACGCCGTGGGCGGCGCGGGCCCTGGCGAGCGCCTCGTCGACCGAAGCCTCGCTGGTGACGTCGCAGAGGGCGAAGACGCCGCCGATCTCCCTGGCGATCGCTTCGCCGCGCTCGGCGTTGAGGTCGAGCAGCGCGACCTTGACGCCCTCGCTTGCCAGCATGCGCGCCGTCGCCTCGCCTAGGCCGGAGGCGCCGCCGGTGACGATGGCAGCGAGGGAGGAGTCGAGTTTCATGGCGCGTTTCCCGTCAATCGTGTTCTGAAGACGGTTTAGAGGGCGTTTCGTGCCGTTCCAAGCGGGTTTTACGGCTGGCCTCTTGTGCAGGATTGCGGCGGGGCCATCTTTCGACATGGCGTGCCGATTCCAGGTGCGCGATCATCGGCGTCCACGGACGCAAAGGAGCAAGACAGGGATGAGCGAGGGGTTCAGCGCAAGCTTCAGCCGCGAGGAAATGGAGGCGATCCGCAAGAGCCTGCGTGACGAGGCGAAGTTCGGGTCCGATTTCATGGCCCGGCTGAAGCGCGTCGCGAAGCGTATTCCGTTTGCCGGGGATCTGCTGGCGGCATGGTTCTGCGCGCGCGATCCGGCGACACCGCGGCGCGTGCGGATGACGCTGCTCGCCGCGCTTGGCTATTTCGTTCTGCCGATGGACGCGCTGCCCGACATCATGCCGCTGCTCGGCTTCACCGATGACGCAGCGGTGATCGCGGCTGCCATCGCGGCCGTTGCCGGCTCGATCACGCCCGAGCATCGCGAGCGGGCGAAGCAGGCGCTGGCGGAGCTCTGAGACTCCGTCACAGCGTCAGCACGATCTTGCCCTTCGCCTTGCGGTCGGCGATCAGCGCATAGGCCTCGGTCCAGCGCTCGAGCGGGATCCTGGCATGGACATGGGCGCGGATATGGCCGTTCGCCGCCCAGTGCAGCAGGCGTTCCATGTTGCGGCGATGGGCGCCCGGCTCGCGGGCGACGAACTGCCCCCAGAATACGCCGCGCAGGTCGCAGCCTTTCAGCAAAAGCAGGTTGAGCGGGATCTTCGGGATCTCGCCACCGGCGAAGCCGACGACGAGATAGCGCCCTTCCCAGGCCATCGAACGCAGGGCCGGCTCGGCGAGCTCGCCGCCGACGGTGTCGTAGAGCACGTCAACGCCGCGGCCTTCGGTGATCCTCTTCAGTCCGGCGCGAATGTCGTCGCGGGCATAGTCGACCTCCTCCTGCGCGCCGTGCTCGCGGGCGAGCGCCAGCTTGTCGGCCGCGGAGGCGCAGGCGATGACATGGGCTCCGAGCAGGGCGCCGATCTCGACGGCGGCCAGTCCTGCCCCACCGGAGGCGCCGAGGACGGCGAGCGTCTCGCCGGGCTTGAGCCCCGCGCGCTGGATCAGGCCGTGCATCGCGGTGCCATAGGTGACAAAGAGACCGGCGGCCTGGGCGTCGTCGAGCCGCTCGGGAATGCGGATGATCTGATCGGCGGAGACCGCGACCTTTTCGCGCGCAGCGCCGTAGCCGAGCCAGGCGGCGACGCGTTCGCCGATTTGCCAGCCGGTCACGCCTTCGCCGATGGCGCTGACGGTGCCGGCGCATTCGGCCGCTGGCGAGAAGGGGAAGGCCGGCCTGGTCTGGTAGCGACCCTGGATGATCAGCGTGGCGAAGAAGTTCAGGGCGGCGACCTTCACGGCGACGACGACCTCGCCGGGGCCCGGTTCGGGATCGGGCAGATCGCGGATCGTCAGCTCCTCGGCGGGGCCGTGATGTTCGCAGAGCAGGGCTTTCATCGTCGATCCGCCATTCGCCGTTACCGGTCCCGATTCTGGCATGATCGCAAGCGGCACGGAACCGGCCTGCCGCCATTCGTATTTTCGCCAGGATCGTGACACTCTATGCCGCCGTCCGCGCGATCCGCCCGATCAACAGGTGGTAAACGCGGTATTAAGATTTTTAGTGACTGATGGCGGTCCATGATCAGCTCGTTCCTCCGCATCCGCGACGCCGCTCTTTCCCGCTCCGCCCTCGCGCTCTGCCTGACGGCCGGCGCCTTCGGCGCTGCCGCCCTTCCGGCGCAGGCCGCGCCTGCCAAACCGAAGCCTGCCGCTGCCAGCTCGGGCCAGGGCCCGGCCATGCTGCTCGAGACCGCGGGCAAATGGCAGGCGTTCTCGTCCCAGCAGGGCCGCTCCAAGGTCTGTTACGCCCTGTCCAAGGCCGAAGCCCGCATGCCTGCCAATCTCAAGGATGTCGAAGGCCTGCTTTTCGTTTCGAGCCGGCCGGGCGAAGGCGTGCGCAACGAGATCAGCTTCGTGATGAATTTCGACCTCAAGGAAGGAGTCGAGCATCAGGCGATCATCGGCAACGAGCGTTTTGCCCTGGTCGCCAAGGGCCAGAACATGTGGTTGAAGAACCCGGCCGAGGAGCCGCGGATGCTCGACGCGCTGCGCCGTGGCTCCGGGCTCGAGGTCAAGGGCACCTCCAAGCGCGGCAATCCGACCAGCGACAAATATTCGCTCGCCGGCATCAGCCAGATCGTGAAGCGGGCCGAGGAGGCCTGCAAGTAAGGCCGTCCGGGTCGTGACCTCGGACGCGCCTGCATCGGAGCGCCGGCTGAAGGGCCGCTGCTATTGCGGTCAGTCGCATTTCGAGGTCGCAGACGCCTTCCGCTACGCGGCCAATTGCCATTGCGCGCAATGCCGGCGCACGACCGGATCGGCCTTCAAGCCCTTCGCCGGGATCGAGCGTGCCAAGCTCGCCGTCACCGCGGGGGCCGACGCCCTGCTGATCGTCGGCGAGCCCGACAATCACAACGCCCATTGCAGCCGCTGCGGCTCGCTGCTGTTCTCGGTGGTTCGCGACGGGGCCTATGTCCATGTCGCGCTGGGCACGCTCGACGATGTGCCGGGCATTCGGCCCGACCATCACATCTTCGTCGGCTCGAAGGCGCCCTGGTACGAGATCACCGACGATCTCCCGCAATTCGAGGGGCATGCGTCCTAGTCGGACATCGCCTTCGAATCGCGCAATTTCCGATTTTCCACGATTTGTGCTAGGGAGCCGCGAAATCCCGCGCCTTCCCCGATGGGCGACGACAGAGCTCCGATGACCGCATCCGTTCCCGCTACCGCCGCTCCGGCGGCCGAACCCGTTTTGCGACGTCCCTCGCTGGCAGGGCGCACCCGCGCCGGCCTCGCCGAGGCGCTGGCCGAGATCGGCGTGCCCGAGAAGGAGCGGCGCATGCGTGTCGGCCAGCTCTGGAACTGGATCTACCATTACGGCGTGCGCGAATTCGACGCGATGACGACGATCGGCAAGGGCCTGCGCAGCGAACTCGCCGCGCATTTCTCGCTCGACTTGCCGACGGTCACGGCCGAGCAGGTCTCGACCGACGGCACCCGCAAATGGCTGATGCGCATGCCCTCGACCGGACCGCATGATCGCGGCGCCGAGATCGAATGCGTCTATATCCCCGAGGTCGACCGCGGCACGCTCTGCGTCTCCAGCCAGGTCGGCTGCACGCTGACCTGCACCTTCTGCCATACCGGCACGCAGCGCCTGGTGCGCAATCTCAAGACCGAGGAGATCGTCGCTCAGCTCATGGTGGCGCGCGACCGGCTCGGCGATTTCCCGAACCGCAAGGCGCCGGACGGCGCTTTCGTTCCCAATGACGGCGGGCGCTTCGTCTCGAACATCGTCTTCATGGGCATGGGCGAGCCGCTCTACAATTTCGACGGCGTGCGCGATGCGATCGGCGTGATCACCGACGATCAGGGCCTCTCGCTCGGGCGTCGCCGCATCACCGTTTCGACCTCGGGCGTTGTGCCGCAGATCGGCCCGCTCGGCGAGGAGATGGGCACGATGCTGGCGATCTCGCTGCATGCGGTGCGCGACGACCTGCGCAACGAACTGGTGCCGCTCAACAAAAAATACCCGATCAAGGACCTGCTCGAGGCCTGCCGGAACTATCCGGGGCTCTCGAATGCGAAACGGAACACGTTCGAGTACGTCATGCTCAAGGGCGTGAACGATTCCGATGCAGAGGCGCGTGAGCTGGTCCGTTTGCTCAAGGGCATCCCGGCCAAGATCAACCTGATCCCGTTCAACCCCTGGCCTGGCACGAAATACGAGTGCTCGGACTGGGACCGGATCGAGCGCTTCTCCGAGATCGTCTTCCGCGCGGGCTATGCCTCGCCGGTGCGCACACCGCGCGGGCGCGACATCCTCGCCGCCTGCGGCCAGCTCAAGAGCGAGACCGAGAAGCTCTCGGCCCGCGCCCGCCTGATGCTGGACGAGGCGCAGGCCGACGCGCCGGCCGTGGCGGCGGAATAACCTTGCTGCGCTGGCTGCTATTGATCCCGTTCGCCTGCCTCTTCGCGATGGGGGCGGGCGTGTTCTTCCTGGGCATGGCGAGCTTCGCTTCGCCGGCCGTGGCGATGCTGATCGGCGGCGGTATCGAGCGATTGATCGATATCCTGTTCGGGCTTGCCGAGAGCGGGATCGATCCGGCGCCGGCCGCGCAAGCGGCTTTCGCGCTGATCAGCAAGCTTGGGCTGGCAATCATCGTCGCGCCGGTCGTGCTGGTCGCGGTCGCTTCGGAGCTGTTCCGTCTGCGCAGCGGCCTGCTCCAGAGCGGCTTCACCGGACTGCTGGCCGCGCTGCTGCCTCTCGCTATGCTCAGGTTGTCGCGGGCGCCGAGCACGGCCGAACTCCAGATCATCTCCGGGCTCTTCCTGGTCGGCGCGGCGACGGGCTTCGTCTACTGGCTGATCGCCGGACGCGGTGCGGGCGGGGAGCGCCCGGCGCAGTCATAATGCGCTTCAATCCCCGATCGCGACGCCTTCTCGTCGACCGTCGGCACCGCCGAGAAAGCCTTCCGGCGTCTTGACGATGGCCTGCGTGCCCGAGGTCATCTCCAGCAGGCGGACCTCGTGGCCCTTGGCCTCCAGTGTGGCCTTCCAGGCTTCCGCTTCGGTGCCTTTCTCCAGTTCGGTCGGGCCGTTGCGGCTGCCGAAATTGCCGAAATCGACGGCCTGCTGAGGGTCCATCTTCCAGTCGAGCAGGGCGATCAGCGTCTTCCCGACATAGCCGATGATCTGGCTGCCGCCGGGCGAGCCGACCACGGCATAGAGCCGGCCGAAAGCATCGAAGACCAATGTCGGCGCCATCGAGGAGCGCGGGCGCTTGCCGGGCTCGACGCGGTTGGCGACGGGCTTGCCGTCCTCTTCGGGCGCGAAATTGAAATCGGTCAATTCGTTATTGAGCAGGAAGCCGCCCTTGGTCATCAGCCGGGAGCCGAAACCGTCCTCGATCGTGGTGGTCATGGCGACGGCGTTGCCGTGGGCATCGACGACCGAGATATGGCTGGTGCCGTTCTCGATGCCGTCGGAAGGGGCGAGCAATTGCGCGCGTCGATGTGGCGGATCGCCGGGTTTGGCGCGCCCCATCGAACGATCCGGGCTGACGAGCCCGGCGCGCGAGCGGATATAGCCGCGGTCGATCAGGCCACGCACAGGGACGCTGATGAAGGCGGGATCGGCGAGATAGAGGGCGCGATCGGCGAAGGCGAGCCGGCCAGCCTCGCTGAACCAGTGGGCGGCCTCGGCGCCTGGCCCCATCCGACGCAGGTCCTGCCCTTCGAGCATGCCGAGCATCTGCTGGAGCGCGACGGCGCCCGAGCTGGGCGGGCCCATGCCGCAGAGGCGCCAGATGCGGTAGGCGCCGCAGACGGCCTCGCGCTCCTCGACCTTGTAGCCGGCGAGATCGGCCAGCGTGATATCGCCGGGATTGGTCGGATGACCGGCGACCGTGGCGACGATATCCTCGGCGATTGCGCCCCTGTAGAAGGCTTCCGAGCCCTGTGCCGCCACGGCGCGCAGCGTCGCTGCGAAGGCCGGGTTCTTCAGGACGGTGCCGACAGCTTTGGGGTTGCCGTCCGGTTCGTAGAAATAGGCGGCGGCCAAGGCGTTTTTCGGCAGATATTTTTCACCGGCGAGCAGGCCGTTCAGGCGCGGCGAGATCGCGAAGCCTTCTTCCGCCAGCTTGAGGGCCGGGGCGACGACATCGGGCCAGGGCAGCTTGCCCCAGCGGCGATGCGCCTCCTCCAGCAGCTTCAGGGTTCCGGGCACGCCGACCGAGCGGCCGCCGACCACCGCCTCCCGGAACGGCATCGGCTTGCCATCCTTCATGAAGCGATCGGGCTTCGCGGCGGCCGGCGCGGTCTCGCGGCCGTCCAGCGTCGTCACCTTGCGGCCGGCCTCGTGCCAAAGGACGAAGAAGGCGCCGCCGCCGATGCCGGAGCTCTGCGGCTCGACGAGGTTGAGGACGAGCTGGATGGCGATGGCGGCGTCGGTGGCGCTGCCGCCGGCGCGCAGGATATCGCGCCCGGCCGTCGCGGCCAACGGATTGGCGGCCGCGGCCATGAAGCGCTGGGCGGTGCCGAGCGTCCTGGCCGCTCGCCCGGTCGCGGCTTCGGGAGCGGGCGCCTGTGGCTGGGCGACAGCGATCTGGGCGGCCAGCAAGGCGGGGGACAGGCAGAGGAAAAGAGACAGGCGCATGGCGAAGCTCCGGTGAGGAATCGCAGGATAGGCCATTCGCCGCGGCCTGACAGCTTGGAGGGGCGGGCGCTGGCGGGTAAGGTCCGAATCGATTGTTCTGACGTTGCCAAAAGGGGTTTTCGGCATGTCCTTCGCGACCCATCTTCGCCGCCCGCTCGCCTGGCTTGTCCTCGGCATGTTCGGCCTCGTGCTCGCCGGCTGCGGCTACAACAACGTGCCGACACTCGAGGAAAAGGCGAAAGCCGCCTGGTCGGAGGTGCAGAACCAGTATCAGCGCCGCGCCGACCTGATCCCGAATCTCGTCGAGACGGTGAAGGGCTATGCCGCACAGGAGCGCGAGGTGCTGACCGCCGTGATCGAGGCCCGCGCCAAGGCGAGCCAGATCAAGGTCGACGCCTCGACCATCAACGACCCCGCGAAATTCAAGGAATACCAGGACGCGCAGAACCAGCTCACCGGCGCGCTCGGGCGGCTGCTCGTCACGGTCGAGCGCTATCCGGAGCTGAAGTCGAACCAGAACTTCCTCGCCCTGCAATCGCAGCTCGAAGGCACCGAGAACCGCGTCGCGGTGGCGCGGCGCGACTACATCCAGGCGGTGCAGGCCTTCAACACCGAGATCCGCACCTTCCCGGGCGTGATCTGGGCGAAGCTGTTCTGGGGCGCCAAGCCGATGGAGACCTTCACCGCGACCGCGGGCGCGGAACGTCCCCCGGCCGTGAAGTTCTGAGGACGAAGCGCAGGGCGTTCGCGTGAACCCGACATTGCGTCTGGCCGGCCGGGTGCCGGC
>JAEWKP010000115.1 GCA_023393655.1 Pseudomonadota bacterium
GTCGTGATCACCGAGACCGTGTTCAACATCCCCGGCATCGGCCGCCTCGTCGTCGACGCGATCTCGAAGCGCGATTATCCGATCATCCAGGGCGTGATCCTGGTCTTTTCAGGCATCTATGTGCTGATCAACCTCGCGGTCGACCTCTCCTATTCGCTCATCGATCCCCGTATCCGGCATTGAGGAGGCGAGACCGATGACCGCAATCGATACCTCGACCGTCCCTGCGCCCGCCCCGGGCAACCGTCTGGTTCGCTTCGGCCGGTTCGCGCGCCGCAACCCGACCATGCTGATCGGGGGCGCCATCCTGATCTTCTTCGTCATCGTCGCGATCATCGCGCCGCTGATCGCCGGCGATCCGATGCTGAAGCTGCCGACGCGGCGCCTGCAGCCGCCCTCGCCTGAATTGCGCTTCGGCACAGACCAGCTCGGCCAGGACGTCTTCGCGCGCACCGTCTACGGCGCCCGTGTCTCGCTGATCGTGGGCCTGAGTGTCGCGACGATCTCGATCCTGATCGGCCTGACGATCGGGCTCTTCGCCGGCTATTATCGCCGCTTCGACGCCATCGTCATGCGCCTGATGGACGGGCTGATGGCGATCCCCGCGATCCTGCTGGCCATCGCCATGGTGTCCCTGAACCAGGGCAGCATCGGCATCGTCATCGCGGCGATCTCGATTCCGGAGCTGCCGCGCGTCGTCCGGCTCGTCCGCTCGATCGTGCTCAGCGTCAAGGAACTGCCCTTCGTCGAGGCGGCGCGCGCCTGCGGCGCCAAGACACCGCGCATCCTGTTCCGGCACATCATGCCGAGCACGATCGCGCCGCTGATCGTGCAGGCGACCTATATCTGCGCCTCGGCGATCCTGGTGGAGGCCTCGCTCTCCTTCCTCGGCGCCGGCGTGCCGCCGGAGGTGCCGAGCTGGGGCAACATGATCGCATCGAGCCGGCTCTATCTCGCCCGCGCGCCCTGGACGATCTTCTGCCCGGCGATCGCGCTCGCGCTGGTCGTGCTGGCGGTGAACCTGCTCGGCGATGGCCTGCGGGACCGTCTCGATCCGCGCCTGTCGCGACGGCTGTAGGCTTAAGCCCCGACTGCACGCCGGGCATGCATTTGCACGCCCGGCGAATCTCCGGTGCCGCGCTATGCTGCCCTCGCCATCGATGGCGATAAGAAGCTGGGAGCCGGCCGGGATGAACCAACGTGAAACGATCAGACTGGCGCTGCTGCCGACACCTTTCGAGCAGCTGCCTCGCCTGTCGCAGGCGCTCGCCCGTAACGGCGCAGGTCCATCGATCTGGATGAAGCGCGACGACTGCACCGGTTTCGCCGGCGGCGGCAACAAGGTGCGCAAACTCGAATATCTCGTCGCAGAGGCGCTGAAGCAGGGCGCCGATACGCTGGTCACGATGGGCGCGATCCAGTCGAACCATGCCCGCCAGACCGCCGCCGCAGCCGCCCGCAACGGCCTCGCCTGCGTGCTGCTCTTGACCGATTCGGTGGCGAATCGCAGCGAATCCTACCGGACCAACGGCAACTGGCTGCTCGATCGGATTTTTGGCGCCGAGATCCGCCTGCTTCCGGCCGGTGGCGATGCGACCGTGATCGCAGACGAGGCTGTTGGCGGGCTGAAAGCGCAGGGGAAGCGCCCCTATTTCATCCCGGTCGGCGGCTCCAACGCGCTGGGCAGCCTCGCCTATCGCGACGCCCTTCTGGAATTGGCCGGGCAGGCCAAGACCGAAGGTGTCGGCATCGATCATATCGTCGTGCCGACAGGCAGCGGCGGCACCCATGCCGGCATCCTCGCCGGCGTCGAGGATGCCGGGCTCGGCTGCCGCGTGCAGGGCGTCAGCGTCTCCCGCTCGTCCGAGCAGGCGGGCGCCATCGTCTCCGGGCTGGTGAATGACATCTACGCTCTGGAAGGCCGGCAACGGGGCCAGCAGGTCGCGCTTGAAATCGATGATTCGCAGGTCGGCCCCGGCTATGGCCAGCCGACACCCGCGATGATCGAAGCCGTCGAGCTGGTGGCGCGGACAGAGGGCATCCTGCTCGATCCCGTCTATACCGGCAAGGCGATGGCCGGGCTCATCGCGTTGGTCCGCAGCGGCGCCATCGGCCCCGACGAGACCGTGCTGTTCTGGCATACCGGCGGCTCCCCGGGGCTCTACGCCTATCCGGAAGTCTTTCAGGGGTAGAGGCGGCCGACGGAATCACTCCGCCGCATCGCTCCCGTCATGGTCGGGTTTGTCCCGACCATCCACGCCTTCCCTCATAAAATGCCGTGTTCAAGACCTGGATGCTCGCCACAAGGGCGAGCATGACGGCACCCGATTCCGCGCCGTTTTGACCGGCTCTGAGCCCCACCAACGCGGTGTGGACAACGTCCCACAGACCGTTCGGGCGAGCCGCTTCGGGGCTCCGCTTTACACTCTGTTAACCATTCTCTCGATACACCGAAGCAACCGAAAATTTACCAAGATAACCGACGTGTTAACTCAACCCCGGCCCATCCGCCTCAAGGGGCGGTCCTATCTTGCGCTGACGCTGACTCCGGAGCTGCCCTTCGAGGACTGGCTCGCGCGACTCGACGATCTCGCCTCGCGCTCCGCCGGGTTCTTCCTGCGGCGCCCCGTGGTGCTCGACATCACCGGGCTGGAGATCGACCGGGCGCAGCTTCGCACCTTCGTCAGCCAGCTCGGCACGCGCCAGGTGCGGATCATGGGCATCGAGGGCGCCTCGCCCGCCCTGCTCGGCTCGGACCTGCCGCCAGCAATGGCCGATGGGCGCCCGACTGCCGATTTCGAACCTCCGGCCGCTGCGACTGAGGTGACCGAGACGGCGACGGTCAGCGAGCCGGTCGTACCCGACCTGCCCAAGGCGGTTCCGTCGATCATCGTGACGCAGCCGGTGCGCTCGGGCCAGTCGCTGGTCTTCCTCGAAGGCGACGTCACCATAGTCGGCTCGGTCGCTTCCGGCGCCGAGATCGTCGCGGGCGGTTCGATCCATGTCTACGGCACCCTGCGCGGGCGGGCGATGGCCGGCACGATGGGCAACGGGGCGTCACGCATCTTCTGCCGCAAGCTCGAGGCCGAGCTGATCGCGATCGACGGCTTCTACAAGACGGCCGAGGACATGGGCCCCGAATTCCGCGGCAAGCCCGTGCAGATCTGGCTCGACGGCGAAGCATTCAAGGTCGAAGCGCTCGCCTGAGGCGAAGGCATCAACAATCATCAAGGAGCGGTCAATGGGCAAGGTCATCGTCGTCACATCGGGCAAGGGCGGCGTCGGCAAGACGACATCGTCGGCCGCGCTCGGCGCCGCGCTCGCCCAGGGCGGGGACAAGGTCGTGGTCGTCGATTTCGACGTCGGCCTGCGCAATCTCGACCTGGTCATGGGTGCCGAACGGCGCGTGGTCTACGACCTCGTCAACGTCATCCAGGGCGAGGCCAAGCTCACCCAGGCGCTGATCCGCGACAAGCGGGTCGAGACGCTCTACCTGCTGCCGGCCTCGCAAACCCGCGACAAGGACAATCTGACTGCCAAGGGCGTCGAGGCTGTCATCGGCGCGCTCAAGACCTCCTTCGACTGGGTGATCTGCGACAGCCCGGCCGGCATCGAGCGCGGCGCGACGCTGGCCATGCGCCATGCCGATATCGCGATCGTCGTGACCAATCCGGAAGTGTCGTCGGTACGCGATTCCGACCGGATCATCGGCCTGCTCGATTCCAAGACGCTCAAGGCCGAGAATGGCGAGCACATGGAGAAGCACCTGCTGCTCACCCGCTACGATCCGCTGCGGGCCGAGCGCGGCGACATGCTGAAGGTCGACGACGTTCTCGAAATCCTGTCGATCCCGCTGCTCGGCATCATTCCCGAGAGCATGGACGTGCTGCGCGCCTCCAATATCGGCTCGCCGGTGACGCTGGCGGACCAGGGCAGCGCACCCTCCGTCGCCTATTTCGACGCCGTCCGCCGGCTCAAGGGCGAGGCTCTCCCCGTCTCGATCCCCGGCGAGAAGCGCGGCTTCTTCGGCAAGTTCTTCGGAAGGAAGGCGGCATGAACCTGCTTCGTCTCTTCTCCCGCCCCCGTTCCGCTCCGGCGGCCCGCGAAAGGCTGCAGGTGCTGCTCGCCCATGAGCGCGCGGCGACCGGCGGCGATGCCGACCTGCTCGGCAAGCTGCGCGACGAAATCCTGCGCGCGATCTCCAAGCATATGCAGATCGACGAGGACAAGGTCAGCGTCCGGATGGAGCGCGGCGCCCAGGTCTCGACCCTCGCCGTCGATATCGAAGTCCCGTTCGACGCCGGCAAGAAGGCGGCCTGACCGCCGGATATTCCATCAGGCGCGCGGCGCTCCGTTCGTCGCGCGCCTGATGATCTCGTCGACCTCGTCACGATCAATACGGCGGTGTGCGGACAATCGCCGGGCGATGGCCGCCTGGGCCGCCAGCATCGGCGGCCGGTAGAGGATGGCCGTGGCCGCCGTCACGCAACGGGCTCGCAACGCGGCCTCGTCCTGCGGCCGCAGAAGCGCGATATAGGGGGTCATCTGCCGGAGATCGTCCTCATGCGAGGCGATCGCACCCGGATACCATTTCAGCCCCTCCTCGTTCCAATAGATCATCTCACCGCAATAGCCGGCGGAGAGGATGATGATCTCGATCTCGGCCCTCTGGCGATCGACCGGATAGTCGGCCTGAAATCCGCGCTTGTAGGGCTCGAAACAGGTCTCGCCAGAAAAGCCATAAGGCGGGCGCAGCCAGGCATGGGTGATGTGGCGCCGATGATGCCAGCCGACGACGATATGACCGGCCTCATGAAAGGCGCAGGCATCGCGCCGGATATCGGCCGGGATGTCGCTGAGAATCGGCATTGCGACTGACTGTCACCGGCGGCGCCTTCTGCGCAACCGAAAGAACGCCGATCGCACGAGAGGATCGGCCGGGCGCCCCTAAGGCGCCGCATCCGGAACGGGCCCATTGCCGTGGCTCTCGACCAGGATCTCGACGAAGCGCGCTGCAAGGCGGGCCAAGGGGCGGCTCCGTACCGTCATCAGGCAGATGGTGATCGGCAGTTCCGGCGTCACATCCAGCCTGACCAGCCCCTCGAAGCGCTGGGCCTGGGTCAGCAGGCTGTCGATGAGGATGACATCGCCCTGGCGCGCCAGCAGATGGGCAGCGGAGATGCTGTAGGGTACCGTCATGAACGGCGCGTAGTCGAGACCAGCCTGTTCATGGGCGCGCGCGATCAGCCATCCCAGCGGTGATTTCTCGCGATCGAAGCAGATCAGCCGCCGGTCCTTGAGCTCGGGCAAGCTGACCCGGCCGCGACGCGCCAGCGGATCGTCCTCGCGAACGAGGGCGATGATCGAGGCCTGGGCGAACGGCGTCAGGGCGATGTCGTCGGTGACGCGGGGCGAGAACATCACGCCGAGATCGGCCGCGCCCTTCGACAGTTCGGTCGGCGCATCGCCCATGATCAATTCGATGCGGGCCCGGGGATATTCCGTCACCAGCCGCCTGATCGCCTGCGCGATCAGCCCCTGGCCGATGCTGGGCGTCGAAGCGATCCGCAGCGGCAAAGCGCGCCCGGACCGTAGATCGCCGACGGCTTCGCGCAAGATGTGCCATTCGTCCTCGACATGGCCCAACGCCGACATCAGGCCGCGGGCCTGAGGACGCAGGACGAGGCGACCATCGCTGCGACCGAAGACCGGGATGCCGAGCGTCGCCTCGCTGCGGGCAATGATCTTGCTGACCGCCGATTGCGTCAGATGGAGCTGGCGCGCGGCCTCGACAGTGGTGCCGCAACGCTCAACCGCGCGCAGCACTGTCGCGTGAGACGGCGTCAATGCCTTCATGCGCCATCTCCCACGAGGTGCTCGAGCAAAACATGCGCGGCAGGGTCGAGCGGTGCGCCATCGCGATGATGCGCGAAGGCGGTGACCAGGGGGCTATCGTCGAGCGGGCGGACCGCGAGCCCCTGCGTCAGACCGCTGCTGATGACGAAACCGTCGACAACCGCGATGCCGACGCCTTCGCGCGCCAGATGGCAGGCGGTGTCAGTATGACGGACGGTGATCGCGATCCTGTCGGACAGGCCGATCCGGCCCAGCGCGTCCTGAAAGCTGTCGGCCAGGCTGATGCCATCGGGCCCATAGCTGATCAGGCGCTGGCCTTCGAGATTGTCGCGCGCCAGTCTGTCATGGCCGGCCAGCGGATGAGCCTCGTCGAGCACGCAGACCAGCGGGCTGCAGCGCAGCACGATGTCGCACAATCCTTCGGTCGCCATCGGGCCGTAGGAAATCGCGAGATCGACTTCATTGGCGCTGAGGTGGTCGCGGACGTGGTCGAACATCACCTCGACGGCGGCCCGATCGGCCAGGTCACGGCGCGCGCCGGCGATGGCCGGCGGCAGGATGCTGTGCGCCAACCCCGGCACGGTCGCGATCCGCAGGCGGTCGGCCATGCCGACGCGGATCATGTCGGCTTCGTGGTGCGCCCGGCGCAGAGCCCCGAAGGCCGGGCGCGCGAGCCGGTTCAGCTCCAGCGCCTCGGGAGTCGGCGTCAGCCGACCCTGGACGATGGCGACGAGGCTGAGATCGAGTTCCCTTTCGGCAAGACGCAATGCCTTGATCACGGCCGACTGGCTGACACCGAGGGCCTGCGCCGCTTCACCGGTGCCGCCCAGCCGAACGAAGGCATCGATCACCTGCAGCGCACCGAGCCTCATCCAGACTATTCCGTTTGGTTGATAAACTTGCCAAATGTTTCATTTGCGAGACTAGGCGCGCTCGTGGAAGGTTGCAAGCTGCCGCCGGCAGAGCGGCCAAGATCAGGGGATCTCCATGACCACGTTTCGCTCCATGGCATCGGCTGCCGCGCTCGCGCTTTCCATCCTTGGCCCGGCTGTGACCATCGCGCCCTCCAGCGCCTTCGCGCAGGGCGTTCTCAAGCTGGCGCAGACGCAGGACCTCGTCTCGCTCGACCCGATCGCGACCAGCGACAATCCGTCGATCTATGCGCAGCTGCTGATCTACGATACGCTGCTGCGCCCGAGCACGGATGCCAGCAAGCTGGAGCCCGGCCTCGCCGAGAGCTGGACCGTGAGCGATGACGGCCTGACCTACAGCTTCAAGCTCAGGGCGGCTAAGTTCTCGGACGGCACGCCCGTCACCGCCGCCGACGTCGCCTTCTCGCTGAAGCGGGCCGGCAGCGACGCGTCGAGCTGGAAGCGCTTCTTCGCCGGGATCGACGCCATCGAGACGCCGGACGATCGGACCGTCGTGCTCAAGCTGAAGACCGTGTTCACTCCGCTGCTCAACAACCTCGCCCTGTTCTCCTCGGCGATCCTGCCTCAGAAGGCCTTCGAGGCCGCGCCCGACAAGTTCTTCGAGAAGCCGATCGGCTCCGGCCCCTTCACCGTGGCGGCCTGGAACAAGGGCCAGGCGCTCTCACTCAAGAAGAACACGCATTACTGGCAGGCCGGCAAGCCGAGCCTGGACGGCGCCGAGATCATGGTCCTGCCCGAGGGCAACAGCCGGGTGCTGAAACTGCAGGCCGGCGAGATCGACGCCGCCCTCGAGATCCCGCTGAACCAGATGCAGAGCCTCGGCCGCGCCGGCACGATCAAGACCGCGGTCGCCAATGTGCTGCGAACCGACTTCGTGCTGCTGAACACCAAGAAGAAGCCCTTCGACGATGTCCGCGTCCGCCAGGCGCTGAACTACGCCATCGACAAGGAAGGGCTGGTCAAGGCGCTCCTCTACGGCGCGGGCAAGGTCGCGAACTCGCCGATGCCGCTGATGGCCTATGCCGACCCCGACCTGAAGCCCTATGCGCATGACGTCGCCAAGGCCAAGGCCCTGCTCAAGGAAGCCGGCTATGCCGACGGCTTCAAGACCTCGCTGCTGGTGCATTCGGGCCGGCCGCTGCATCGCCAGCTCGGCCAGGCGCTGCAGAGCGCGCTCGCGCAGATCGGCGTTACCGCCGAGATCCGCCTCGTCGAGGGCGGCACGCATTGGTCGACCACGAAGGCCGGCGACTACGAGATGGCCGTCTCCTACGCCTCCAGCGACACGATCGACCCCGACCAGATGGCCGGCTTCCTGATCGTCAATCCGGAGCGCGCCAACGCCTACCACACCGAATGGAAGAGCGAGCGCGTCAACGAACTCTATGCGAAGGAGCGCGCCACCAAGGACGGGCCGGAGCGCGGCGCGATGTTCAGGGAAATGGTCAAGCTCTCGCATGAGGGCGCACCCTCGATCTTCCTGTTCTATCCCGGCACGCCCTATGCCTATCGCAGCAATGTCAGCGGGTTCGAGGTGCTGCCGACCGGCAATTTCCGCCTCGAAGACGTCAAGCTGAAGTGAGGGACGGGGTGGCTTCCGGCCACCCCATTCCCGGCCCGCTGCCATGCTGACCTATATCCTCAAGCGGCTCGTCCAGCTCATCCCGGTGCTGTTCGGCATCACGCTGGCCTGCTTCTTCCTGCTCAGGGCGTTGCCGGGAGACCCGGCGACGCTGCTGCTCGGCGCGCGCGGCGGGGCGGACGAGATCGCCGCGATGAAGCAGCGGCTCGGGCTCGACCTGCCGCTATGGCGGCAATACCTGCTCTTCCTCGGCGATATCCTGTCCGGGAGCCTCGGTCGCTCTGTCGTCTACGGCCAGCCGGTGATCTCGCTGGTGCTGGAGCGCCTGCCGGCGACGCTCTGGCTCGTCGCCTACTCGACCGTGATCGCGGTAGCGATGACGATCCCACTGGCGCTGTGGTCGGCCGTCAAGCGCGACCGGGCGCCGGATATCCTGGTCAAGCTCGTCTTCACGGTGCTGCTGGCGATCCCGTCCTTCTGGCTCGGGCTCGTGCTGGTCGTCATCCTCGCCATCTGGGTGCCGCTGTTTCCGACCTCCGGCTATGGCGCCGGCATCCTCTCGCGCCTGCATCACCTGACGCTGCCGGCTTTCGTGATCGCGCTGGCGACGGCCTCGCTGACGATCCGCAGCCTGCGCAGCGGCATCCTCAACGTGCTCGGCTCGGACTATGTCACCACCGCACGCGCCAAGGGCAACGCGACCGGGCGCACCATGCGCGTCCATGTGCTGCCGAACGCGCTGATCAGCTCGATCTCGGTGCTCGGCGCCCATACCAGCTGGGTGATCGGCGGAACCGTGGTGATCGAGACCGTCTTCGCCTTGCCCGGCCTCGGCTCGCTCTTCGTCGAGTCGATCTTCGCCCGCGACTACCCGATGATCCAGGGGCTGACGATCGTCTTCGCCGTGCTGGTCGTCCTGATCAATCTCGCGACGGACATCGCCTATGCGCTGGCCGATCCGCGCATCAGGCTGGATTGAAGCGATGAGCAAGCGCCGCCTCGATCCGACGCTCCTCGTCGGCCTCGCCATGCTCCTGCTGCTCGCCCTGCTCGTCGGGCTGGGCCAGGTCTGGACCCCGCACGATCCCTTCCTGGTCGATTACGGCAACACGCTGCAGCCGCCCTCCGCCAAGCACTGGTTCGGCACCGACGATCTCGGCCGCGACGTCGCCTCGCGGGTGATGGCCGGCGGGCTGGTCGACCTGCGGGTCGCGCTCATCTGCGTCATGGCGCCGGCGGTCCTCGGCATTGCGATCGGCGCGCTGGCGGGCTTCGTCGGCGGGCGGGTCGATACCGTGATCATGCGCATCACCGACATCTTCTGGGCCTTCCCCTTCCATGTGCTGGTGATCGCCATCGTCGGCGTGCTCGGCCCGGGCGAGGCCAATCTCTATCTCGCCTTCCTGCTGGTGAACTGGATTTCCTTCGCCCGCATCACCCGCGGCGAGGTGCTGGTGCTGCGCGAGCTCGAATATGTGCAGGCGGCGCGCAGCTTCGGCTCGACCGATAGCCGCATCATCACCGCGCATATCCTGCCCAACGCCGTCACGCCGTCGATCGTCTACGCCATGGCCGACGTCGTGCTGACGATCCTGGCCGTGACCTCGCTCTCCTTCCTCGGCCTCGGCATCCAGCCGCCGACGCCGGAATGGGGGCTGATGATCGCAGACGGGCGCCAGTTCATGTTCGACGCCTGGTGGATCGCGACCGCTCCCGGCCTCGCCATCATCTATACCGGCGTCACCTTCGCCCTGATCGGCGAAGGCCTCGACACGGCCTTGCGCCCCAAGGGCTGACCCATCTTTCGACCGACCTGCCTTGCGAGACGACCATGAGCTTCTACACCGAGAGTTCCGACCTCAAGCGGATCGGCGCCCTGATCGAGGCCCATGCCGCCCCGATCTATGCCGCGCGCAACGTCCCCTTCACGCAGTTCGCCTATGTCCTGACCCGGCCAGCGCCGGAGCCCGGCGGCAGCCCCGAGGGTGCCGCTCTCCGGCCGGACTGGCGCGCCTATCCCTGCTCGCTGGTGAAGGTGTTCCATCTCTTCGCCGCGCAGTTGCGGCTGGAGAACGGGCAGCTCTCCCCCCATGGCGAACTCGACCGGGCCATGCGCGACATGATCCTGTGGTCGTCGAACTCCGCGACGAACTACGTCATCGACCTGCTGACGGGCACGACCGGGGATACACTGCTGAGCGACGAGGACATGACCGCCTGGTGCGAGCGCCGCGAGGAGGTCAACCGGATATTCGCCGGGCTCGGCTGGCCGGAGATCGCCGGCATCAACCTCAACCAGAAGCTGATGGACGATCTGCGCTATGGCCGGGAGAAGATCGCGCTCGACCGCTCCGCCGCCGGGCACAATTGCCTGACGCCGAGCGCCATGGCGCGGCTGATGCACGAGATATTCAGCGACTCCGCCTTGCTGCCGCCGACGCGCCGCGCTGTCATCCGCGACCATCTCGTCCGCGACGCCAACGATCCCGACCGCGGCCGCGGCGCCTATCAGCTCCTGGGCTATCTCGGCGATGCGCTGCCGCAGGGCACACAAATCTGGTCCAAGGCCGGCCGCACGCGCTGGCTCGGCGACGACCGCGCCTCCTTCCGCCGGCATGACACACTGCGCGCCATCCTGCCTGCGGGACAGGAATTCCGGCTCACCGTCTTCACCCAGGGCGAGGCTATCGGCGAGGACGAGAGCTTCCTCCCCGCGATCGGAGCACTGGTGGCAGCCGAACTGTCGCGAGCCTGATGCCGCGACGGGATGGGTGGCGCGGTCTGCCGCAACCTAGCTCGATCGCGCCATGATCAGGTCGGCCATCCGCTCCGCGATCATGATCACGGGGAGGTTGAGGTTCGCACGCGGCGCGGTCGGCATGATCGATGCGTCGACGACGCTGAGGCCGCCCACGCCATGGACACGCCCCGTCGCTCCATCGACGACCGCATCGGGATCATCGGCCGCGCCCATGCGGCAGGTGCCGCAGCAGTGCCATTGGCCGAAGGCATGGGCCTTGACATAGGTCTCCAGGATATCCGGCTCGCTCAACAGCGATTGCAGGCTGATGCCGCTGGAGACGGCGCGCTGGAAGAACAGCTTCCGCAGCGGCGGCAGGGCATCGATGGCGAGCGCGATCGGCGCCGTGATCAGGTAGTTGCGCAGCGTCTGCCGACCCAGCGACTTGGCAAAGCCGCTATAGCTCGACGCGCCCGGCATCTCGACGATATCCGCCAGCGGACGGGTGGCGAAGAGCTTCGCGATCAGGTGCACGGCCGCGCCCATGCGCTGGAGATCGCGATAGTCGGAGAGATAGTTGAAATCAGCCGTCGGCTCCCTGCGCGGATCCGATGAGACCAGCCGGACTTCGCCGCGCGAATGCGCCTTGTTGATCCAGGAGATGATCGTGCCGATCCTGGGGCCCAGCGGATGCCAGGCCGATTTCGCCGCCACCATCAGGAACATGTCCGAGGGCCCGCATTCCGCGACGCCAGAGCTGTAACGCAAGCCGACATGGATGTGCCGGCGCGTCGAATTGCCGAGCCGTGCCGCCGGCTTGATATAGCCCGAGAGCGAAATGCCGGGATGTTCCTGCAGATTGGCACCGACGCCGCGCAGATCGGCGAGCACCTCGACACCGAGCGAACGCAGATGTCCGCCCGGGCCGATGCCGGATCGCATCAGCAGGGCCGGCGAATGCATGGCGCCCGACGAAACCACGACCTCGCGCGCCGCCAACCGCTCCTGCCCGTTCCCCTTCGCGATGTCGACGCCGACGACCTGCCTGCCTTCCATCGCCAGCGAGAGGACATGGGTGTCGGTCATGACCGTCAGATTGGGCCGGCGCCGGGTCGCGGCATCGAGATAGGCCATCGCGGTCGAGACGCGGTGCTGCCCGTTATTGTTCGACAAGGTCATTGCGAAATGGCCGTCGCCAAACGCGCCGTTCTGATCCTTGATATCGGGAAAGCCCTGCGCCTCCATGGCGGCTTCGGCCGCGATGGAAAAGGCCGGCCAGCGTTCTCGCGGGATCCGGTGGATCGGGATCGGCCCGGCGTTGCCGTGCAGCGGCCCCGCATAGTCCAGGTCCGTTTCGGCCTTGATGAAATAGGGCAGCACCGAGTTCCAGTCCCAGCCCGCAGCACCGGCCTGTCCCCATTCGTCATAGTCGTCGGGCGTGCCACGATTGGCGATCTGGCCGTTGATGCTGGAACCGCCGCCGATCAGCATCGGTTGCTCATAACGCTTCGGCGGCGGCCGGTTCGTCGCGTTATGCAGGTGCGGTTGCGTCTGGACCATCAGGTCCGGCCAATGGTTCTGCGGATCGAACGCCGCCTTGCCCGGATACGTGTCCAGGATCGCCGCGCCTTCCTCGCCCGGCTTGAGATCGCGCCCGGCCTCGATCAGCAGGACTTTTCGCGCGGGATCGGCGGAGAGGCGATTGGCCAGGACGCAGCCGGCCGAACCACCGCCCACGATGATGATGTCCCACATGGTTTGGCTCACGATGCTTGCGTGGACTGAGAGAGGTGCAGATCAGCCAGCGAGGCCGAGCGCTTCGAAGGCAGAGGCTCCGGCTTCGGCCACCTGCTGGTCCTGGGCCGTCGAACCGGAGCTCACCCCGATCGCGCCGACCACCCGCGTCCCGACGCGCAGCGGTATCCCGCCCGCCAGCGTGGTGAAGCGGCCGCCATGCAGGTTCTGGAGGCCGAAGCCGGGCTCGCCCGGCAGGGTGCGTGCGGCGATCGCCCTGGTCTCGACCTGCGCGCCCGACGCGCTGAAGGCTTTCGCCAGCGCGATCTCGATCGAGGTGAACTTGGCCCCATCCATGCGCCGGAACGCGACGAGATGACCGGCGGCGTCGACGATCGCGATGTTCTGCGGCACGCCCATCCGCGCTGCTTCTCTCGCCGCAGCGGCGATGACGCCCTCGGCTTCGTCGCAGCCGATATTCAAGACGGAATGCATGTCTCAGCCCTTGACCGAGCCCTTGGTCAGGCCGGACACGATCAGGCGACTGAGCAGGGCGAATGCGATGAGGATAGGGAGAATGGCGAGCGTCGCGGACGCCGTCAGCGGGCCCCATTCGCGCCCGAAATAGCCGATGAAGTTGTAGATCGCGGGCTGAATCGGCCGCAGGGCCGGGGTGTCGATCATCACCGAGCCTGCGACGAACTCGTTCCAGCATGCGACGAAGGTCAGCACGCCAGCCGCTCCCAATGCCGGGCGCGTCAACGGGAGCATCACGCGCATCAGAATCTGGAAATGCGTGGCACCGTCGATGATCGCGGCCTCGTCCAGTTCGCGCGGGATGCTCTCGAGCGAGCCCTTGACGATCCAGATCGCCATCGGGAGCTGATAGGCGGTGTAGATCAGCGGCAGCGTGAACCAGGAATTGGTCAGGCCGAGGCGCGTGAAATAGAGATAATTCGGAATCAGCAGCGCGGCTGCGCCCAGCGACAGCGGAATGCTCGCGACCACGAGCATGAACAGCGCCCGGCGCAGCGGGAAATCGAAGCGGTCGAAGGCATAGGCGGCCGGCAGGGCCAGCGCCAGCACGCTCGCCACGGTGACGACACTGTAGAAGACGCTGACCCGCATGTTGCCGAGAAAGCCGCTATCGACGACGCGCTGGTAGTTCTCGGCCGTCGGGATGAAGTCGAGCAGGACCGGAGGCGTCCTGAACAGGTCCGGTTGCGACTTCAGCGAAGTCAGCACGCCCCAGAACAAGGGCAGCAGGTTGAGGCCAGCCAGCACCGCGAACAGGCCGGCGATCACCAGACCCAGCATGCCGGGCAGGATGATGCGGGACCGGCCCGGCACCGCTGCGTGCTGCGCAGCGAGCGGCCTGGGATGCGTGGCGGAAGGCGCGGTGCTCATCACGCCTTCCACTTCGCGAGGCGGACATAGGCGAGAACGAGAATGATGTTGCCGGCAAACATCGCCAGCGCGAGCGCAGTGGCGGAGCCGAGGTCGAAATTGACGAAGGCGCGCTCGAACACTTCGATCGGCAGGATGCGCGTCGCGTCACCCGGCCCGCCACCGGTCAGGACGAGCGGCGTCTCGACCGTGTTGAGATTGGACAGGGTCAGCACGATCGTCACCAGCAGCAGCGGCGTCTTCAGCAGTGGCAGGACGATCAGCCAGAAGATCTGCCAGCGGTTGGCGCCGTCGATCTTGGCGGCTTCCTCATAGTCCTCGGGAATGCCCTTGAGCCCCGCCAGCAGGATGATGACGGCATAACCGAGCCGCTTCCAGACAGAGACGCTGATCAGCAGGGCCATGGCGGTGCCGGGACTGTTGAGAAGCTGCATGTCGGCGATGCCCGCCATCCGGACCAGCGACCCCGCCAACCCGATATCGCTGACGAAGACCCAGCGGAACAGCAGGGTGGCGACCACCGTCGAGATGATCCAGGGCAAGATGACGATCATCTGGACGACGAAGCCGAGCCGCTGGCCGAGCCGGTTGATCCAGACCGCCAGGGCCAACGCAATGACCAGCGTCAGCGCGACGGCGGCGCAGGTGAACACCGCGCTGCGCTCGAGCGTGGCCGCAAGGACGGGGTCGTCCAGCAGACGCGCGTAGTTCTCCAACCCGGCGAAGTCCGTCGGCGCGCCATACTGGATGCGAAACAGGCTGAACCAGAAGCCGTAGAGGACCGGCGAGAACAGCACCAGCATCAGCAGCGCCATCGCAGGCAGCACGTAATTGACGCCGGTGAGGCGCGAATACATCGTCATCAGAGCGATCCCTGATCGAAGGCGGAGCCTTTTGGGCTCCGCCTGGGTGACGTCAGCGATTGTTCTGGCGGTTGAAGCGGATTTCCGCCTCTTCGAGAGCCGCCTTGACGGGAGCGCCTTCCACAATGATGCGCTGCGTGGCCTTGTTCAGCGCCTGACGGTAGCCGCCGACATTGAACTCGATCGGGGTCAGCCAGCCATATTTGCTCGCGCCCTCGGCGGCGACGCGGATATAGCCGTTGCCAGGCTGGTCGATGAAGGAGGCCACAGCCTTGGCCGTCGATGCCATCAGGGGCGACTGCCCGCCGACCGTGACCCAGATCTTCTCGGCCTCCGCCCCGAGCATGTAGTCGACGAACTTGCCGGCCTCCGCCTTCTGCGTGCCCTTGGACCAGACGCCGACGGCCCAGCCGGCCATGACGGCGGGAGAATGAGCGGTCTTGCCATTCCCGGGCCAGAGCATCAGGCCGACATTCTCCTTGCCGAGCTTGGCCTGGAGCGTCGAGACGCGCACGCTCGGCCCCTGGATCATCGCGACGCGGTCGGAGGAGAACTGCTCGAACAGGTCATCCACCGTCCAGGTCGCCGATTGAGCCGGCGAGACGTTGTATTTCTTGATCAGATCCGTCGCGAAGGTCATGGCCGCGACGCCTGCGGGACTCGCGAAATTGGCCTTGCCGTCGGGCTTGAACAGCTGCTCCCCCTCACCAAGGAGATAGGGGATCATCATGTGCGGGTCAGCCTGCTGCTCGCTGAAGCCCTGGGCGAAGCCATAGCGGGTCACCTGGCCGGCGGCATTCTTCACCGTCAGCTTTTCCGCGGCGATGCGGAGATCGTCCCAGGTCTTGATCGAGGCCGGGTCGATGCCGGCGGCCTTCAGCAGGTCCGTCCGATAGACGATCGAGATGTAGTTCGGCGAGGCGAACATCGCGTATTGCTTGTCGCCCTTCTTGGTCAGGTCCCAATAGGCGCTGGCATGGTCCTTGACCTGCTCGGCCGGCCATTTCCCGATGAACAGCTCGTTGAGATCCGCCAGCGAACCCGAACCGATCGCGTCGCCGAGGAAATCGGTGACGACCCAGCTGATGTCGGGGGCATTGCCGGCGCGATGGGCGGCCAGGAACTTCGGCGTCATCTGATCCCAGACCTGCGTCTCGACGACGATCTTGGTGCCGGGATTCGCAGCCTCGTAATTCTTGATGATCTGCGCCAGCGCGACCTCGCGCGGCGACGTCCCGGTCGCGCTCAGGAACGTCCACATGCGGATCGTCTTGGTCTGCGCCGTGGCCGGGGCCTGCGGTATCAATGCGCTCGCCAGCACGCAGCCGAAAGCCGCGAGCGTATTCAAAAGCTGACGTCTCTTCATCATGCGCTCCTCCCTGAGAATGTGGCCGATTAGGTTCGGCTCTGTGCGAGTTCTTCGATCAGATTGCGGGCCTTGAGATCAGCCAGCGCATCCTTGAGCGAGCGGCCGAGATGGGCGCGCACCGCCTTGGCGTAGTCATCCGGATTGCGGTCGCGCAGCGCCGCGAGGATCGCCCGGTGCTCCACGGCCTCCGAGGCGTGTCGCCCGCGCCAGGATTCGATGCCGCGCTGGATCCAGGCGTTGAGCACCTGCATCTGGATGCCGCGATAGGTCGAGAGCAGCAGCGCATTGCCGCTCAGCTCCACGATCTGATGGTGGAAGCTCGCGTTCTGCTCGTGCCGATCCTTGTGCGAAATGGCTTGCGGATCGACTTCGAGGCGCTGCTGGACCTCCTCGATCCGATCGATCGCCGTGCTGTCGAGCGTGCCAGCCTTCAACCGCTCGATCATCAGCTCGCCCGCCATCAATTCGATCGCCAGCCGCACCTGCCAGAGGTCCAGGACCTGCTTGGCGTCGGGATCGCGGATGTGATAGCCGCGCCGCTGGATGACCTCGATGAAGCCTTCTGCCGCGAGCCGCATCAGCGCCTCGCGCACCGGGGTCAGGCTGACGTTGAAATGTTCGGCGAGCTTCTCGGGATAGAGTCGCGCACCCCGCTCGAAATAGCCGAACACGATCATGTCGAGCAGCGTGCGCCGCAAGGTCTCGGCGAGCGTCTCGCCGGGCTTGCCGACGAGGTCGCCGAGGTCGCCGGGGCTACGCACCAAGATGGACATGGGCCCGCTCCTCTTTCTCGCCCAGGCCGTTCACGGCGTAGCGGGACAAGCGCCCGAGATCCGGCTCGCCGCCGTGACCAGGGACATTCTGGGCGACGAGCCGACCGCCTTCGGTGATGAGCGGGCGCACCGCCATGTTGTCACGCAGCGGGTTCAGCAGGCGGTTCGCTTCATAGGCATGGACGGCAGGCGCGGCCCGGCAGGTATGCACGGCCGCCGAAACGGCGACGCAGGTGCCGACGCCATGGGGCGCCATGCGAATGCCGGAGCGCGCGCAGAGCGCGCCGATCGCCATCAGCCCGGACACGCCACCGGCACGCGAGATGTTGGGTTGCAGGAAATCGACCGCATCGGCGGCGACGAGCCTGGCATGAGCGTCCAGCGTGAAATCGTTCTCACCGGCCGCGATCGGCACGGGCGACGCTTTGCGAACCTGCGCCAGCGCCTGCGGATCATCGGGCGGCACGGGCTCCTCGAACCAGCCAATGTCATAGGGGGTCAGCGCCTTCGCGACCGTGATCGCCGTCGCGACGTCATAGGCGCAGTTGGCATCGAGATAGAGCGCCGCGCCCGGCCCGATCTCGCCGCGCACGGCGGCGATGTGTTCGATATCGGTCGCAAGGCCGCGGCCGACCTTGAGCTTGATGGCGGTATAGCCCTGATCGAGATAGGCGCGCGCCGCACGTGCCGATTTGTCGGGATGATCCTGGAAACCGACCGGGCTGACATAGGTCGCAACCGGCCCCGGAGAACCGCCGAGCAGCGTCGCCAGAGGCAGACCCGCCGCTCGCGCCTTCAGATCCCACAAGGCGATGTCGACGCCGCTCAGCGCCTCGATGGCCGGGCCGCGCGTGCTGCCCATCGCCGTGAAATAGCGTTCCAGATCGCCAAGCATCTCCCTGGGGTCGGCGATCGGCGCACCGATCAGCGCCGGAGCGATGACACCGTTGATGATCGCGGTGGCAGCACCGGCATGGGGCAGACCGAAAGCCTCGCCATAGCCGATCGCCCCGTCATCGCCTTCCACGACGACAAGCGTCGCGACCTGGCCAGTGCGCGGGATTCGCCGAAAATGGGCGGCCGGCGTCAACAGTTCCGCCGGCACCTTGTCGATCCCGCCGAACACATCCGCGAACCGCGCTTCGAGCTGAATCGCTCTGAGTCGAGAAATCTTCAACACCGCTCCTCCAATATTATAAATTATAATTTATTTTTTTCGAGCTGAGTCAAGCGGCTTGCGCGGCCTGGCGGTTTATCCGAAAAGGCCGCCGCTTTGACGATCTGCGATGCTCTTGGCGAGCATCGCCCCCGAAAGGCAGCGGGCCGAGGGAGCCGGCCCCTCCAAAGCCGTGCTTCGGGGTGCAGTTTACCCTCTGGAGGCGGGGTCGGCATGGGCTCGGGCCCCTGGCCTTTCTGGGCCCGCCGCTCGGTTCGGCCAACTCGTCATGGCGATGCGCCGGGGCTACAACGGTCCGCTGCTGTTCGGACGGGTCTCGGATATGACATTGCGATTGAGTCGGTTCACGACGCTCACATTATGCCTTCTGGTTGCGCTCTCGACGCTTCCCCTGGCCTTCCGGTATCACTGGCTATGGGTCCCGGGGATGCTCGCGGCTCTTCTGGCGCTGGTCGGAATATGGGACCTTGTCCAGACCGGGCACGCGATCCGCCGCAACTATCCGGTGATCGGTCATATCCGCTGGTTCGCGGAACTGGTCCGTCCAGAGTTGCGCCAGTATCTTTTCGAGGCCGACGAGGAAGCCGCCCCGTTCTCCCGATCGCAACGCTCGCTGGTCTATCGCCGGGCCAAGGGCATCGCTGGCGACCACCCCTTCGGAACCATGCTCGACGTCTATCGAGAGGGTTATGAATTCATCGGGCACTCGACGCGCCCGGCGCCGGTGGCGGATCCCGACAGCTTCCGCATCATCATCGGCAACGATCAATGCCGACAGCCCTATTCGGCCTCGGTCTTCAACATCTCCGCCATGAGCTTCGGCTCGCTCTCCGCCAACGCGATCCGCGCGCTGAACACCGGCGCGCGCCTGGGCAATTTCAGCCACGACACCGGCGAAGGCAGCATCAGCCCCTACCACCGCGCCGGCGGCGGCGACATCGTCTGGGAGGTTGCCAGCGGCTATTTCGGCTGCCGCGACGAACACGGGAATTTCGATCCCGACCGCTTCGCCCGCCAGGCGGCCGACGCCCAGGTGAAGATGATCGAGATCAAGCTGAGCCAGGGAGCCAAGCCCGGCCATGGCGGCATCCTGCCGGCACCGAAGGTTTCCCCCGAGATCGCCGAGACACGGGGCGTTCCGGTTGGGCTCGACTGCATCTCGCCATCGAACCACAGCGCATTTTCGACACCGCTCGAAATGATGGGTTTCATCGCGCAGTTGCGTGCACTTTCAGGCGGAAAGCCGGTCGGCTTCAAGCTTTGCCTCGGCCACCCGTGGGAGTTCATGGGCATTGTCAAGGCGATGCTGGCAAGCGGCGTCGTGCCGGACTTCATCGTTGTCGACGGCGCCGAAGGCGGCACCGGCGCCGCGCCGGTGGAGTTCAGCGACCATATCGGCCTGCCGATGCGCGAAGGCCTGCTCTTCGTTCACAACGTCCTCGTCGGCGCGGGGCTGCGCGACAGGGTGAAAATCGGGGTCGCAGGACGCATCGTCAGCGCCTTCGACATCGCCAGCGCGCTGGCGATCGGCGCGGACTGGACGAACGCGGCGCGCGGCTTCATGTTCGCCTTGGGCTGCGTCCAGGCGCTGTCCTGCAATACCAATCGCTGCCCGACGGGCGTCGCGACCCAGGATGCGGTCCGTCAGCGGGCACTTGTCGTTCCCGACAAGGCACAGCGCGTCCACCTGTTCCACGCGAACACCCTCAAGGCTCTGGCGGACATGCTGGCAGCAGCCGGCCTCACCCACCCGTCCGATCTGGGTCCCCACCACCTCGTCCGCCGCGTCAGCGCGACAGAAATTCGCCTGTTCTCCGATCTCCATGTCTTTCTGGAGCCCGGCGAGCTCACTTCCGGAGCGTGCGAGCACGCATTCTATCGCCGCAACTGGGACGCCGCCCGCGCCGACAGCTTCGACAGGCTCGCGTGAATTCACGGAAACCCCGCCTTGCCGAAGCGGCGGGGCCCTTGTGCGATCAAGCCTTGGCAGATCTTGGCTGCCCGCTGACGCCCCCGGTCATGCCGTCGAGCCAGGTGTCCGTGGCAGCAAACTGGCGCCCGGCCTCCACGGTCTTCCAGAATGTCACATCGGCCCAATGAACGATCGTATTCTCGAGGCTGCGCTCGAGGAGCTCGCCCTCGGCAGAATGCGCCGCGGCGATATGAGCGACGGCCTCGGGCAGGTCCATGGCGAAACAGATGAAAACCCCGTAGCCGGGATGGCGCACTGACGGAAAGCCGACGGCATATGAGTCAGCCTTCCAGCGCTTGACGTTGTCGGGCTGGAATTCCCAGACCTTGCCAATGTCGTGGCAGAGCGCGCCCGCGATCAGGATATCGCGATCGTAGCGGAAATTGGGGAACAGGCCCGCCATCTCCTCGGCCGTCTTGACCGCAAGGCGGCAAACCGAGCGCATATGGTCGCATTGCGTGCCGGTCAGGAGCGGGTTCGAGTCGTAATTGCCCGATGGCTTCATGTCGCCGATCTGCGTGAAGCCATGGGCTTCGAGCGCTGCGACCCAGGCATCGATGACCTTGTCGCGCAGGTCGCGATCCTCGATCCAGTCGATCTCCGGCATCTCGGCGACGCGGGCGGCACGTTTGGCGTCGGTGATCTCGATCGACTTGCCACGCATTGTCACGGTTCGCGGGTAGCTCACAGCATTCTCCGAATTGAGGCTCAGTCGTTGGACAAGGGTCACTGCGCGCCGATCAGGCGTGGCAGCCACATGACGATGTCGGGGACGGCGATGATCAGGGCGATCATCAGGAGCAGGCCTCCGATGAAGGGCAGAACGCCGAGGATGACGTCGCTGATGACGCCACGCCCCCGCACTCCCTGCACGACGTAGAGATTGACCCCGACCGGTGGTGTGATCATCGCGGTCTCGCACAGCAGGACGACCATGATGCCGAACCAGACCGGGTCGAAGCCGGCCTGCACCACGACGGGGGCGATGATCGGGATCGTCACGATCATCATCGGCAGCGGCTCCATGAAGCAGCCGAGAACGAGATAGAAGACGATGATCGCGACCAGCGTGCCCATCGGCCCGAGCCCGAGGCCGGTGATGAAGCTGTTCAGCGCGGCGACGAGGCCGATCGCCGAGAGCACGAAGTTCAAGAAGAAGGCCGATGCCACGATCAGCATGATCATGGCGGAGGTCCGCATCGTGCCATCCAGGGCGTCGAGGATCATCCTGACGGACAGCTTGCGGTTGATCGCCGCCAGCGCGATCGCCACGACGACGCCCAGCGCAGCCGATTCCGTCGGGGTCGCGAAGCCCGCATAGATGCTGCCGATCACGATCACGAAGATAAGTCCCGGAGGAACAAGTCCGGCCAGGCTCTCGAGGCGCTCCTTCCAGGAGGTCTCGATCGCGCGGCCGCGCCATTGCGGCCGGACGAGGCAGCAGACCAGGATCGTCGCCATGAAGATCAACCCGAGCACGAGCCCGGGCACGAAGCCGGCGAGATAGAGCTGCGGCACGGAGGTCTGCGTCAGCCAGCCATAGATGATCAGGTTGATCGATGGCGGTATCAGGATGCCGAGCGTGCCGCCGGCGGCAACGGTGCCGAGGAAGAGCCTCTCGCCATAACCGTAGGTCCTGATCACCGGCGTCGCGACGGTTCCGATGGTCGCGGCCGTCGCCACGCTCGAGCCCGAGGTCGCCGCAAACACCATCGAGGCGCCGATATTGGCGTGCATCAGCCCGCCCGGGAGCCAGGCGAGCCAATGGCTCATCGAGCGATAGAGCCGATCCGCCATCCCCGACCGGAGCAGGATCTCCCCGAGCAGCACGAAGAGCGGCACGCTGACGAGGATGGCATTGGTCGAGGCCGACCAGATGACCTCGCCCATGGCGAGATAGATCGGCATCGGGGAGAACGCCGCCCCCAGCGACAAGGCCAGAAGCAGAAGCGCCGCGCCGACGGGAATGCTGAGGCCGAGCAGGAGGATGAGGAGGCCGAGCGAGATCTGGACCATGGCCGCTATCTCTGGATCACGGGCTGGGCGTCGACGGCATCGAGCGCCTCTTCGATTTCATCGGCGACATCGGGTGTCGTGACCATCGCGGCAGCGGCTGCGCGGTCACCACGCATGAGGGCGAGCGCGACGAGGGCGAGCTGCTCCATGCAGACGAAGGCGAACCAGACCAGCCCGACGAACCAGAGCCCCTGCGGGATGACCAGCAACGTTCCCAGCGAGGTGTTCTCGCGTGCACTGAGGGTCCAGGAGGTAGTGACCGTGTCCCAGGCGAACCAGGCCATGATGAGGGCGACTGCGCCGAGCGCACCGAGCGCGAGGACATCCAGGGCGAACCTGATCAGCGGCGGCGTCCAGTTCCTGATCACGTCGATCCGGACATGGGCGCGGTTCAACAGGGCATAAC
>JAEWKP010000263.1 GCA_023393655.1 Pseudomonadota bacterium
CCCGGAATCGGGAAGGGCCGTTCCTGCGCGCCGGTCGCGAGGATGACCTGTCGCGCGCCGATGATGCGGGCCTTGCCGTCGAGCGAGAGGCCGAGCTCGAACGTGCCGGGCGCGGTCTCGTCCGGCCCGATGGACCAGACGGTGCAGCGCGGGGCGTAAGCCGCTTGCGAGCGCTCGAAGCGGGCGACGATGTCGGCGCCGCGCCAGTAATCGTCGCCGAGGATGGCGCGGTTCTTCACCGGTGTCGTGGTCACAGCGCGATAGATCTGGCCGCCCGGCGCCGGGTTCTCGTCGGCAAGCAGGACCGAGAGGCCGAGTTCGGCAGCGCGAGCGGCGGCGGAGAGGCCGGCCGGGCCTGCGCCGACGACGAGGAGGTCATAGCTCTCGGCGAGCTGTTCGATGCTGGCGATCGCAGTCATTCCGCGACCTCCGTGAGATGGCGGCGGCCATGCTGGGTCTCGATGCGCATGCCCTCGGCAAGCGGGACGAGGCAGCCCTGCCGGTTGCCGATGCCGTCGATGACGACGAGGCAGTCGAAGCAGACGCCCATGAGGCAATAGGGCGCGCGCGGCGTGTCGGAGACCGGCGTCTCGCGGCAGGCGGTGATGCCGTTGACGAGCAGGGCGGCGGCGACCGTATCGCCCGCGCGCGCCGTCATCGGCCTGCCGTCGAAGGTGAAGCTCAGCGCCCCGCTTGCGGCAAGGTCAGCTATGGGCCGGAACATGGAACCTCCGTGCGGTGAAGCTCGCGACGCTCTCCGGCAAGGTGCCGGCCAGGATCGCGGGAGCGAGCGTTAGGACATGGTGGGCGGCGAGCGTCACGCCGGAATGGCAGGTGACGACGAAGGCGCCGGGATGGGTTTCAGACTGGTCGTAGATCGGGAAGCCGTCGGGGCTCATGACGCGTAGCGCCGACCAGGTCCGGACCACGTTGAGGCCGGCGAGGCGCGGGAACATCTTCACGGCGCGCTCGGCCATGGTCGAGAGGATCGGCTGGCCGACGACGGTATCGAAGCCGCGATCCTCCTGGCTGTCGCCGATCATCACGCCGCCCTCGTCGGTCTGGCGCACCGTGACCATCGGATTGTGCAGGAAGGGCTCGGTCTTCTCGGTGACGATGATCTGGCCCTTGCTCGGCTTTACCGGCGCATCGAGCCCGACCATCGGTGCGAGCCGCGCATTGCCGAGACCGGCGCAGAGCACGACCTTGCCGGCGCGCATCTCGCCCCAGGCGCCGGTGATCGAGAAGCCACCATCCTTGGGCACGATATTCTTGACCGGGCTGTTCGGGCGGTAGTCGACGCCGCGCCGGACCGTCGCCTCGCGCAAAGCCCGGAATAGCTTCAGCGAGTTCACATGGCCGTCGAGCGGCGAATAGAGCGATCCGACCACGTCCTTGCCGATGGCGGGCAGGCGCCGCTTGGTCTCGGCATGGTCGAGCACCTCATAGGGGAAATCGGTCAATGGTCGGCTGTTGTGGAGGCGGCGCATGGCGTCGACACGCTTGTCGAGCTCGCCCTGCGAGAGGCAGAGCATGAAGCCGCCGGGCTGGCTATGCGCGACGTCGATCCCGGTCTCGCCGGCCAGCGAAGCGGCGAGCTCGTGCCAGCTATCGGCCGAGCGGCGCGACCAGAGTGCGTAGTCGGGCATGCCAAAACCCTTGGACTGCACCCAGACCAGCGCGAAATTGCCGCGCGAGGCCCGGAAGGCGGTGTCGCCCTCATCAAGGATCGCGACCTTGGCGCCGTTGCGCGCGAGGCCGAGCGCGATGGCGCCGCCAACCACGCCGCCGCCGATCACGGCGACATCGGGTTCTCTGGAGATGGTGGACACTGGCGTCAGCCTTTTCCGGTTCCGACGAACAGCCGGTCGAGCCCGAAGAGCCTGTCCAGCGCCATCAGCAGGATAGCGGTCAGGGCGATCAGGCAGGCGGAGACGGCTGCGATGAGCGGGTCGATATTGTCCTGGATGTAGAGGAACATCCGGACGGGGAGCGTGGTGGTGGCGGGCGAGGCGATGAAGACGGTCATCGTCACCTCGTCGAAGGAGTTGATCGCGGCGAGCAGCCAGCCTGAGACGACGCCCGGCAGGATCAGCGGCAGCGTCACCCGCCGGAAGACCACGGCCGGGCTCGCGCCGAGCGAGATCGCGGCATGCTCGATGCGCCGGTCGATGCCGTAGGAGGCGGCGAGCACGAGGCGCAGGGCAAAGGGGATGATCACGATCATATGGCTCAGCACCAGCCCGAGGAAGGTCCCGGAGAGACCGATCTGCGTGAAGAAGCGCAGGAAGGCGATGCCCAGGACGACATGGGGGACCATCAGCGGCGACATGAACAGGGCGGTCATCGCCTCGCGGCCGGGGAAGCGGTAGCGGGCGATGGCAAGCGCGGCCGGGACCGCGAGCCCGATCGCGACAGTCGAGGACAATGCCGCGAGCCAGAGCGAGTCGCGGAAGGCGCGCAGGAACTCGGGATAATCCAGGATCGCCCTGAACCAGCGCAGACTCCAGACCCGGCCGGGCAGCGAGAGATAGCCCTCCGGCGTGAAGGCGACGAGGCAGACCCCGACCAGCGGCGCCAGCATGAAGACGACGAAGAGCGTGTGGAACAGAATGGCGAAGGGACCGTTGCGGCTCATTCGAACACCTGCGAGTAGCGGCGCTCGACCAGCCGGTTGGCGCCGACGGTGAGGATCACCAGAGCTGCGAGCAGCAGCACGGCAACGGCAGCGCCGAGCGGCCAGTTCAGCGTGTTCAGGAACTCGTCATAGGCCAGCGTCGCCGCGACCTTGAGCCGCCTGCCGCCGATGATGGCGGGCGAGGCGAAGGCGCTCGCCGCCAGCGCGAAGACGATGATCGAGCCCGAGAGGATCCCCGGCACGATCTGCGGCAGGATCACGCGGCGCCAGATGGTGAGGCGGCTGGCGCCGAGCGAGAGCGCCGCGTTCTCGATCTGCGGGTCGAGCCGCTGGAGCGATGCCCAGACGGCGAGAATCATGAAGGGGATCAGGACATGGACGAGCGCGATCACCACGCCGGTCTCGGTGAACATGAATTCGAGCGGCTGGCCGATGAGCCCGAGCGCCATCAGCCCTCGGTTCACCAGCCCGTTCGAGCCGAGCAACAGCGCCCAGCCGAGCGTGCGCGCGACGACCGAGACCAGCAGCGGCCCGAGGATCGCGAGCAGGCAGAGGCCGCGCCAGGCGGGCGACATGCGGTTGAGGATATAGGCCTCGGGCACGCCGATCAGGATGGCGAAGAGCGTCACCAGCACGGCGATCCGCAAGGTACGCAGGAAGACTTCGAGGAAATAGCTGTCGCTGAAGATCTCGCGAAAATTCTTCAGCGTGAACTCCGCGACGATGCCCTTGTATTGGCCCCAATCGTAGAAGGCGAGCAGCACGGTCATGCCGAGCGGGATGATGACGAGGCCGAGGAAGACGGCGAGCGCCGGCCCCGTCAGCCAGTAGGGCGTCGTGCGGGCGGAGGCGTCAGGGCTCATGAACTTGAGCCCTCCGCCAACAGCGCGGCGTCGCCAGCACCGAAGCTCAGTTTCACGGTCTGGCCTTCGCCGGGGACGGACGTACCGTCATTGTGGCGGATCAGCGCGACCGGGCCGGCGGCGCTCTCTGCCGTCAGCAGCCAATGCGCGCCCTGGAAGACGCGCGAGGTGATGCGCGCGGTAAAGCCGGGTGCGCCCTCTGCCGCGAAGCCGAGGCGCTCGGGACGGACGGCTATGCGCAGCGCGCCCGAGCCGGCACCGGCGAGAGGCACGGAGAGGGCCTCGATCGCGACATGGCCGCGTCCGTCGCCGGTTGCTGTCAGGACATTGGTCTTGCCGAGGAAATTCGCGACGAAGGCTGTGTCCGGTGCGCCATAGACGGCGTCGGGCGCACCGATCTGCTCGACGCGGCCGCGATTCATCACGACGATGCGGTCCGAGAGCGCCATCGCCTCATGCTGGTCATGGGTGACGAGGATCGTGGTCGTGCCGATCGAGCGCTGGATCTGGCGCAGTTCCCCTTGCATCTCCTCGCGCAATTTGGCGTCGAGATTGGAGAGGGGCTCGTCGAGCAGCAGGAGCGAGGGCCTGATCACCAGCGCACGGGCCAATGCGACGCGCTGCTGCTGGCCGCCCGACATGCGACGGGGATAACGATCCTCGAAGCCCTTCAGCCCGACCAGCGCCATCGTTTCCAGCGTGCGTTTCTCGCGCTCCGCCTTCTCGATGCCGCGCATTTCGAGGCCGAAGGCGATGTTCTGCGCCACGGTCATATGGGGAAAGAGCGCATAGCTCTGGAAGACGATGCCGAGGCCGCGCTTGTTGGGGGCGACGCCGCCGAGATCGCGGCCGTCGAGCAGGATGCGGCCGCGATCGACCGAGGCGAAGCCGGCGATCATCTGCAGCGTCGTGGTCTTGCCGCAGCCGGAGGGGCCGAGCAGCGAAATGAATTCGCCGCGCGCGACCGTGAGGCCGAGCCCCTCGACCGCAACCGCGCTGCCATAGGATTTGCCGAGGCCTTCGAGAACGAGATGGGACATGGATCCTGCGCGCTTCGTGAAGGAGGTCGCCGAAACACCGCCGTCATCCCGGGGTTGATCCGGAATCCATCGCGGGGCGTTGCGCTCCATGATGGATTCCGGATTTTCGTTTCGCTACATCCGGAATGACGGAAGAGGCTGGGATCGAAGGCGCGTTACCGCTCGACCTCGCGATTCCAGCGCTTGGTCCATTCCTCGCGCTTGGCGTTGGCGACGTCCCAGTCGACCGCCTTGAGCGTCTTCACCTCCTCGCCATAGGGCAGTCCCTTCCGCTCGTCCGGCGTCAGCGTCACCGTCATGTTGGCAGGGCCGAAGCCGGCGCCCGTCGCCATGATCTTCTGGATCGGCGGGGACAGCATGAACTGGATGAAGGCGTTGGCCTCTGCCGCGTTCTTGGAGCCCTCGATCGGGCAGGCGGCGGAGCCGAGCGCAAAGCCGCCCTCCTTCGGATAGACGAACGCGACCGGGAAGCCGGTATCGGCGAAGGCCTTGACCCGGCCCGAGCCCCAGACGCCGAGCACAGCCTGGCCGTTCTGGAAGAGCTCGGTCATCTTCGCCGGTGAGGGCTCGTAGGCGACGATGTTCGGGTTGATGTCCTTCTTGAAGGCCTCGAAGCCCGGCTCGATATTGGTTTCGCCGCCGCCACCCATCTGGGCGAAGGCGATCAGCGCGTGCAGGCCATAGGTGTTGTTGATCGGCGGCACGACGATCTTCTTGCCGTAGGTCTTCGACTTCAGGTCGTTCCACGAGGTCGGGGCCGGCCACTTGTTCTCGTCGAAGACCTTCTTGTTGTAGAACAGGCCGGTGCCGACGAGGCCGAGCCCGACGCCCTTGTTCGATTTGAACTTCATCACCGGCGCGACGTCCTTGTAGACGGGGCCGTCGGTCAGCGTGCCGCAGAAGCCGAGCGCCACCGCCTGATAGGCCGGGCCGTCATCGACGATCGCGACATCGATCTGCTGGTTGCCCTTCTGCGCCTGCAGCTTGGCGAGCGTGTCGGTCGAATTGCCGGCGACATACTCGATCTTGACATTGGCCTGCTTCTCGAAGGCCGGGATGACCTCCTTGCGCATGGTCTGCTCGTAGGAGCCGCCATAACCGGCGACATAGATCGTTTTCTGCTGGGCGAAGGCAGCGGAGCCGGCGAGCGCGGTTCCGGCGACCAGAGCGAATGTGATGGCGAGCTTCACGGTGTCCCCTCCTCGTTTTCGAGTGATGCCGTCAGGTTCGGGGCTGATCTGGAACTGGTCAAATCGAATGTTTCGTGCAAGCCATGCCGAAATGTTATGTCTGATATGAGGCCCGGCCATGTTGAATCCGCGCCAGATCGAGGCGTTCCGGACGGTGATCGTCACCGGCGGCATTACCGCGGCCGCGCAGGCGCTGAACGTCACGCAGCCGGCGGTGACGCGATTGATCCAGGACCTGCAATATGCGCTCGGACTGCCGCTGTTCGTGAAGCGCGGGGCGCGGCTGGTGCCGACCAACGAGGCCCTGTCGCTCTACCGCGAGGTCGAGCGCCAGTTCGTCGGTCTGGAGCGCATCGAGAACGCCGCCCGCAACCTGCGCGACGGGCGGGCGGGGTCGTTGCGGGTCGCGGCGCTGCCGGCGTTCAATGTCGGTTTCCTGCCGCGGGTTGTCGGCGGCTATCTCAAGCAGACGCCGGACCTGGAACTCGCGCTCTATGGCAGCATCTCCTCGCAGGTTGTGGACTGGGTCACCTCGGGCTTCTGCGAACTTGGTTTTGCGCAGCTCCCGCTGGATTTCCCGGGGATCGACATCGAGATCCTGCCGGCGATGGCGCCCGTCGCCGTACTGCCAACGGGGCACAGGCTCGCGGCCAAGGCCGAACTGACGCCGGAGGATTTCGTCGACGAACCCTTCATCTCGCTCGAACAGTCGACGCAGTTGCGCTATCGCATCGATGCCCTGTTCTCGGCCCATCGCGTCGCCCGCCAGACCCGTGTCGAGACGCCGCTGTCGATGATCGCCTGCGGGCTCGTGGCGGCCGGCGCCGGGCTCTCGGTGGTCGACCCTTTCACGGCGGCGGAATATCGCGGCAGGGGCGTCGAAGTGCGGCCGCTCAAGCCGGCGGTGACCTACGACATCGCCATCATCTGGGGCGCCGGCCGCTTCCGCTCGGCGGTGGCGCTCGATTTTGCGGAGACGGTCCGGAAGGCGGCTCTTGATTTCGCGGGGACCGCTGAGGCGTGACGGGCACAACGGGGTCGGGGCCGGCATCTGAATGCAACGGTTTTCAGCCGCGCCCTTTGTCATCCCGAACGATCCAGTAATAGCTGTCCTGCCTAATCCCCGAACTGGTGGATCCAGCCTTTCTGGCGCGCGAGGCAGCGCTCGCGCTCAAAGCCGGCGATCACGGTTTCCCTGGCGGCGCGGCGCAACGGTCGCATCAGCGCCGGACTCGACAGTGCTTCCTCGATGCGCTCCGCCAGCGCCTTCGCATCATGGAAGGGGGACAACAGGCCGTTGACGCCGTCGCGGATCACTTCCCTCACCGGCTCGGTATCGGAACCGATGACAAGGCAGCCGCAGGCCATCGCTTCGAGCAGCGACCAGGACAGGACGAAGGGGACAGTGAGATAGACATGGACGGCCGAGACCTGGAACAGCCGGATCAGGTTCTCATAGGGCAGCCAAGGGATGTGGATGATTCGGTCGCCCAGCCCGGTCTCGGCGCACATCGCCTCGCGCCAGCTGTTGCCGTCCGAGCGCGGGCGGCCATAGCCCGAGCCGTCGCCGCCGACCACGACGAAGAGCGCGTCGGGATGACGGGCCGCGAGGGCCGCTGCCGCGCGCATGAATTCGGGATAGCCGCGATAGGGATCGAGATCGCGGGCAACGAAGGTTACGACCGGCATGGCACGCGTGAGGACGCGGCCGTCGGGCAGGACGAAGGAGGCCTCCGAATCGGGCCGGCAGGTGCGTGTGTCGATGCCGTCATGGCAGACGGCGATGCCCTGGCGATAGGCGGCCGGATATTGCAGGCGCTGCCATTGCGTCGGGGCATAGGCCGCATCGAGCGTATCGAGCGCGAGAAGCTGGGCTGCGTTGCGCATGCGTACGCGCTGGCGGTCAGCCGCGGGAACCGGCTCGCCGATACCGAAATCGAGATCCGAGCCGGTGCTGCGGTAATAATATTCGCAATAGCCGATCAGCGCCGCATCAGGCAGCGTATCGCGGGCGAAGAGCATGCCGCCCCAGCCGATATGGCCGAGCACGACATCGGGCGGGTCACTGCGGTTCAGGCGCTCCATCAGCCGCGCCACCGCCTCGCCCGTACGCAGGTGATATTCGGTGGCTGCGAGCGCCGGATGCTGGGTCGCGGTCTCCTCGACGGAATAGACGAGCTGGCGAACGCCCGGCGCTTCCTGCGCCGGACGTTCGGTGATCAGCGTAACCTCGACGCCCTCGGCGACGAGGCTGCCGATCAAAGCAGCGAATTGACCAGATCCTGTGCGATGAACGAATAGGATATGCATGATGCGAGCAGCACTCCGCTGTAGCGGAGCGCATCGTTCCACCACTGTTCGAGTTGGCGCAGGGTCTCGTGGGTCGTGTTCAGGTCGGTCTCGCGGTTGCTTTCGAGCCGCTGGCCGACCTGGCTGGCCTCGTCGAGCAAGCGCAGCCGCTCGCACAGCATCTGCCCCTTCAGGGAGAGGGAGATGCGGGCCTGACGGCGGTCGCGCGGCGAGGCGCCGCGGTCGAGATAGCCGTTCTCGACCAATTGCTTGAGATTATAGGAGGCGTTCGAGCCGCCATAATGGCCGCGATCCAAGAGATCACGGACCGCGATCTCGCCTTGGCCGATCGTCATCAGGACCATCACTTGCGATGGCGAGATGTCGTCGGCGCCGAGCTTGGACAATTCGAGCCTGAGGTAGTCGAGAAAGCGTCGGCTGACACGTTCGATCACCCGTGCCAGGTCAAAAGGAGAAATTCGGCGATCGGGAACCTCTTCGAGAACCCCGGAACCATTCGCTGGATGGTGGCCGTTCAAGGAACCGCCTGTGAATTGCTCGCCGCCGTGCAATTTGAAGTGCATCCCTTACCCCACCTGATCAAAAACTAAATAGACCATCCGTTTTGCCTCCACGCGTCTCAATAAGCCTATTAGCAAAGCACATGCCATCTAGGTGAGCCAATAAATAAGATTGTAATCACCTTTAGATGCGCCGAAACTGTTTCGAAATTCAAAATTTCTCACGTTTCAGCCTTATTTGCTTCGCTCTGAGTCGGTGAGCTACGCTTCTAATCTGTCATAATCTTGACACTCCCTCCATGTCTCGTTGCTCGGACCGATGACGGGTTTTTCCCGCAGCTTTCTCGGATCCGCACACCCTCATTCTCGGAGCCATGCATGAAGGCGATGAAGCCTGCGCCGGACGCCCTGATCCGGAATCTCCAGCGCTCGTTCGTCGGTGGCCTGAGCTACGCGGCTTTCCTCAGCCTCTGCGTGAATCTGCTGCTACTGACCGTCCCGCTGTTCATGATGCAGGTCCAGGACCGGGTGACTGTGAGCCGCAGCTACGACACGCTGACCATGCTCCTCGTCATCGCCGTCGGGGCGCTGGCGCTCTACGGCACGATCGAGTTCATCCGCTCGCTGACCTTCCAGGCGATGGCGAGCATCTTCGCACGCAAGCTCAATTTGCCGGCTTTGCAAGCGGCAGTGAGCTCCTCGCTCGAACAGGGCTCGGGGCAGGCAACGCAGGCGATTCGCGATCTCAACGACATCCGCTTCTTCATCGCGAGCTCGGCGATCGCCACGCCTCTGGAGGCCATTTGGTCGCCGATCTTCCTGGCCGTGCTCTTCGCGCTGCACCCGGTCTACGGGCTCGTCGGTCTGGCGTCGCTGATCATCCTGCTGCTGCTCGGCGTGCTCTCGGACATGCTGACCCGCCGCATCCTCAAGGAGGCGAACGAAGCCGGCGTCGCCAGCATCAACGAGGTCGGGGCCAGCCTGCGCCATGCCGAGACCATCGAGGCGATGGGCATGCTGCCGGCGCTCGCCCGGCGCTGGCGCGGCCAGCAGCTGGCGATGATCGAGCAGCTCGACATGGGCACGAGGCGCGGCAAGTTCATCGCCGCCGTGACGCGCTCCAGCCGGATGACGATGCAGCTCGCGGTCTACGCCACCGGTGCCATCCTGATCATCCGCAACGAGGTCACCGCAGGCACGCTGATGGCGGCGAGCATTCTGCTCGGCCGCTTGCTGGCGCCGTTCGATTCGATGATCGTCGACTGGCGGCAATGGGTTCTCGCTGCTGCTGCCTGGAAGCGCGTGCGCGAGCTCGTGCTGAGCCGCAGCTCGCAGCGCCAGACCGTGCCGACCCCGCCCTGCCAGGGCGATCTCGTGATCGACCGCGTGATCTATGCGCCGCCCGGCCAAGAGCAGACGGTGATCAAGAGCGTCTCCTTCACCCTGGAACCGGGCGAGGTTCTCGGCGTGGTCGGCCCTTCCGGCGCCGGCAAGTCGACGCTGGCGCGGCTGCTCGTCGGCGTGCTCCGGCCCAATGTCGGCGGCGTCTATCTCGACGGGCACAGCACCTATCTGTGGGAGCGCGGCTCCTTCGGCGCGATGGTCGGCTATCTCCCGCAATCGGTCTCGCTCCTGAACGGCACGATCGCCGAGAACATCGCCCGGATGCGCGACCCCGATCCGCATGCGATCCTGGAGGCGGCACGCGTCGCCGGCGTGCACGAGCTCATCGGCCGTTTGCCGCTCGGCTATGACACCAATGTCGCCGACAGCGACTTCAATCTCTCCGGCGGCCAGCGTCAGCGCATCGGCCTGGCCCGGGCGCTCTACGGTTCACCGCGCCTGATCGTGCTCGACGAGCCCAACGCCAATCTCGACGCGGAAGGCGAGCAGAGCCTGATCCGTGCCATCGCGGCGGCGCGCGAGAGTGGCGCCATCGTCGTGCTGATCGCGCATCGGCCCTCGGTGATGCAGGTCGTCGACAAGCTGCTCGTCCTGCGCGAGGGCCGCGTCCAGCAATTCGGGCCGCGCGGCGAGATTGCCGGCATGATCTCGCCCGGCGGCCGGGTCGAGCTCGACCCCGCTGCCAAGGCTCCGGCCGCTCCCCCACAGGTTCGCGAGGTGAAGGCATGACCGGACGGTCCCTGATCAAGCGCCCCGAGCATTCGCTCACCCTCCAGATCGAGGCGGAGGTCCATGAAGAGCGCACGCCGAGCCTGCGCAATCTCGTGCTGGCGGGCGTCGCCGCGATCGGCGTCGGCTTCGGCGGTTTCGGCGCCTGGGCGGTGACGGCGCGGCTCGACAATGCCGCCGTCGCCACCGGCATCGTCGCGGTCGACAGCAAGCGCAAGACCGTCAGCCATCTCGAAGGCGGCATCCTCAAGACCCTGCTCAAGGCGGAGGGCGAGCGCGTCACGAGGGGCGAGCCGCTGCTGCGGCTGGAGGATGCGCGCCAGCGCGCCGAATTGCAGCAATTGCAGGCCAAGCGCATCGGGCTGGAGGCCAAGCTCGCACGCTTGCGGGCCGAACAGACCGGCGCAACCGAGATCGCCTTTCCCGAGGATCTCACGCAGATGGATTCGCCGATCGCGCGCGAGGTTCTGCGGGCCGAGCAGGGCCTGTTCAAATCCCGCGCCCAGGTCCAGGGCGGCAAGATCCATATCCAGCAGCGCGTCATCGAGCAGCATCAGGCCGAGGCCGATGCGCTGAAGGCCCAGATCGACGCCACCACGCAGCAGCGCTCGCTGATCGACGAGGAGGTCAGGATCATGGCCGAGCTCTACGAGAAGCGCTACGCCAAGCGCAGCCAGCTCGTCGAATTGCAGACCAAGCAGAGCGAGCTTTCCGGCAAGGCCGGCGAATACGCCGCCCGCAAGGCCAAGGCCGAGCAGGCGGTCGCCGGCGCCAATCTCGAAATCCTTTCGATCAGCCTTGAACAGCAGAACGATATCGGCAGCGAGATCCAGGAATCCCAGCTGATGCTTTCCGAGGTGACGGAGCGCATCATCCAGGCCGAGGACGTGCTGCGCCGGCTGGTGGTGACCTCGCCGCAGGAGGGCATCGTCGCCAATATCCGGATGCGCACCGCCGGCAGCGCGATCGCGGCCGGCGAGGCGATCCTCGACATCGTGCCGGAGAACGAACCGCTGATCGTCGAGGCGAAGGTCGATCCGCGCGATATCGATTCGGTGCGCCTTGGGTCCACGACCCGCGTGCGCCTGACGGCGTTCAACTCGCGCCTGCTGCCGCCCCTGGAGGCCAAGGTCAGCTATGTCGCGCCCGACCAGCTCGTCGACGAGAAGACGGGCATTCCCTATTTCGTCGTCAGGGCCGAGATCGACCCCGAGAGCCTGCGGGACCACAAGATCGCGCTGCATGCCGGCATGACCGCGGAGGTGATGATCGTCAACGGCGCACGCCGGGCGATCGACTATCTGCTCTCGCCGGTCACCGACAGCTTCAACCGGGCCTTCCGCGAGGATTAGGGCGCCATCGATGTAGTGGCCGGCAGCATCTGCCGGGCTCGCCTATATTTCGATTTTGAAAGTATATTCGCGCTGTTATAGATAGAATATCGATTGTAAAATAAAGACCAAATTATGTTGCGTCGCAAAATGATCATAATAAAACTCTTGCTGCATCGCGATCATTGAGCAATCTTCCTCCGGTCGAATGATGGCCTGATCTATAGGAAGGCTGTCGTACCCATTCCTGGTATTTTCGTTCTGCGGTGCGGCCGTCGAACGCTCCAGGTTCATCAGATCGCTGAGGAGGTGCCGTATGGCGACGATCGAAGGAAGTGCATTCGACGACTTTTTGATTGGGAGTCGTTTCAGCGACGTGATCCTCGCCGGCGCCGGCGATGACATCGTCAAGGGTGGGGATCAGGTCGATTCCCTGTTCGGCGAAGAGGGCGACGACACGCTGTTCGGCGACGGTGGCAACGATGCCCTGTTCGGTGGGGAGGGCAATGACACCCTCTTCGGCGGGCTCGGCGACGATGTCCTGTCCGGCGACGAGGGCAATGACGCCCTGTTCGGCGGCGAGGGCAACGATACGCTCATCGGTGGCGCAGGCGACGACATCCTGCGCGGCAATGCCGGCGACGATGTCCTGGTCGGGGGTGAAGGCAACGACATCCTGCAGGGCGGACCCGGCGACGACATCCTCCAGGGTGGTGCCGGCAACGACATCCTCCAGGGCGGTGACGGTGCCGATATCCTGAATGGCGGCGTTGGCGACGACATCCTGCAAGGTGGCGCGGGTGACGACATGCTGTTCGGCGGTGCCGGCAACGACCTGCTGCATGGCGGCGCCGGCAGCGACACCTTCGTGTTCGCCGGTGGCGGCGGCAACGATGTCGTCCTCGCTTTCGAGGCCGGCTCGGACATGCTGCAGATCGCTTCCGACATCAACGGCACGGGCATCGGCTCGGCGGAGGACGTGGCCGCGCGCGCGACCACCGTCGGCGGCAACACGGTCGTCGATCTCGGCAATGGCGACACGCTGACCCTGGTCGGCGTCTCCGCCGACGACGTTCAGGCCGACCCGAACTCCTACTTCACGGTCGCCTGATCCTGATGCGATCCCTCGCCCGCCGCATGGCCGGGCGAGGGATCCGCAGCCCCGGAGCGCGCATGTCCCCGGAAAGTGTCCCCCCGCTTTCCGCAAGCGCTCCGGGATTTTCCGTGCCGCAGGAACGCCCCAATGCTTTCACTTGCGCCTGTCGCGATGGCGACGACACCGCCGGCCCAGCTCGAACTCCACCGCCTCGGCGGTTCGGTCTTCCTGCTCTGCTGGACGCTCGAGGCCTCGCCTTTCGGCAAGCCTGCGATCGCGCTCACCGCCAGCGGCCGGCGCCTGCCTGCGGCCTCGATCTCGCTCGGCCTGCGCGATGGACGCGAGCGGCTCGTCGTCGCCTTCCGCTCCTCCGGCCATGACAATGTCGTCGCGACCCTCAGCGATCACGGGCCGCAGGGGGATGTGACGGCCGGTTTCGACCCGACGCTCGTCCATGGTCTCGCCGATCCGGCCGAGCTTCTGAAGGAGCTTGCTCCGCAGGCGCGGCTGACGCTCGCCAATGCGCTGGTCCGGTCCTGGCCGCCGCTGTTCGGCCTCGCGGCGATTCCGAACTACCTGTCCTTTCTGCGACAGCTTCTGCTGACCCTGTTTCCCAAGCCGGCGGCAATGCAGCCGACAGCGGCGCTGGTCGAAGGCCAGTGGCTGTTCGAGACGGCCGTGCCGGCCGATTTCGGTGCCTTGCAGGGCGTCGCACGCCTCGATGGCGCCGGGCTTTCGCGCCTCGATCTCAAGGCACGGCTGGGCGCGCCCGATCGCAGCGGCAAGCGTGAGCTTCATCTCGTGCTGGAGGCGCCACCCAGCCGTGGCGGTGGGCTCCTCATTCTGCAGGGCGAGCGCTCGCTCGTGCTGCGCGCCTTGCCCGGCCGGCAGGCGGCGGCTTCGCTCGGCCGTTGGTGGGCGGGCAAGGCAGCCAGCCGGGACGGGTTGCGCAACTGGGTCGTCGAGCAGCTTGCGGGGTTGTCCGAGCAGGGCCGCCTGCTCGCCATCGAGATGCAGCGGCGCGTGCCGCTCGCCGTCCAGCATGTTCGTCGTAGCGACGACCTGCCTGCTGCCGAACTCGATCTCGCTGTCTGCAACCGGGCGGGGCTCCTGATCGGCGGCTGGCTGCGCGATCCCGACGATCTGCTGGAGGAGGTGCTGCTGCATCGCGGCAATGGTGAGCCGATCGCGATGCTCGTGCATTTGCAACGCTTCCCCGTCCGCCTGCCGGCCGGGGCGGATGGCGAGACGCGCGCCGCCACGGGCTTTGCCGGTTTCGCCTCGGACTATGCCACCGGGGCGCCGGTGCTGCAGCCGCGCTGCGAGATCAAGCTGAAATCCGGGACGACGCTGACGCTGCGACCGCCGGTGCAGCCGGCCGATGCCGTGACGATCCGGGCGAGGGCGCTCGCGGCGATCCCGCCGCAGTACCTGACTGCCGATATGCTGGAGACGACGCTCGCGCCGATGCTCGCCGCCTGCCAGGAGGACTTGCGCGACAGCCGGCCCGAACCGACCGTCAGGACGTTCGGCCAGCCGCTGGCGCGGCCGAAGGCCTCGGTCGTGATCCCGCTTTACCGCGTCTACGATTTCCTGCGCGTGCAGGTCGCGGCCTTCGCCGGCGACCGCTGGTTCGCCGAGAATGCCGAGTTGATCTATGTGCTCGATTCACCCGAGCACGAGGCCGAGGTCGGCCACCTCCTCGGCGGATTGCATCTCGCCTATGGCCTGCCGATGCAGCTCGTGGCGATGCGGCGCAATGGCGGGTTCTCGGCCGCCTGCAATGCGGGCGCGAGCCAGGCGCGCGGCGAGGTTCTTGCTCTCGTCAACTCCGACGTGATCCCGACGGCCAATGACTGGCTGCCAACGCTGATCGCCAAGCTCGATCGCGGGGCCCGGGTCGGCGCCGTCGGCCCGAAGCTGCTCTACGATGACGGCTCGCTGCAACATGCTGGGCTGTTCTTCAAGCGCGACAGCAAGGGCACCTGGCTCAACCATCATTACTTCAAGGGCATGCCCGGAAGCTACGCGCCGGCCAATGTCGAGCGACCGGTGCCCGGCGTCACCGGGGCCTGCATCGTCATGGCGCGCGATCTCTACGAGGAGCTCGGCGGTTTCGACGAGAGCTATGTGATCGGCGATTACGAGGACAGCGATCTCTGCCTCAAGATCCGCCGCGCCGGCTTCGGCATCCTCTATGTGCCGGATGTCGCGCTCTACCATCTCGAACGGCAATCGATCGCGCGCAGCGTCGACTACACGCGCGGCGCCGCTTCCCAGCACAATGCCTGGCTGCAAAGCCAGCGCTGGGGCGCGCAGATCGATGCGCTGATGCTGGCCTTCGAGACATCCGCGCCGGAGCTCGCCTTGCCGGCGCCCGTCGCTCTCAGCGAACCCGACCTTGTTCCCCGCTTCGGCTTCAGGAGAGCGACCGCAGCATGACAGCCCTGAGACAGATCGCACCAGAGCCGGCTCCCGCGGAGGTTTCCGGCGGGCCGGAGCTCGACTGGATGATGGCGTCGCTGCAGAGCAACCGCTTCATGCCGCATCCGCCGCCGGATTCGATCTTCGTCGGCGATGGCGATTATCGCGCGATCGGCGCCGAGTTCCTCGGCCATTTCATCCGGATCGGCCGGCTCAAGCCGCATGAACGCGTCTTCGATATCGGCTGCGGCATCGGCCGCATGGCGGTGCCATTGACGCAATATCTCGATCCCGAGCGCGGCAGCTATGACGGCGTCGATCCGGTGATGGAGGGCATCCTCTGGTGCGCGCAGACGATCACGCCGGCCTATCCGCGCTTCCGCTTCCAGCGGCTCGACATCGCTCACCCGCTCTACAATCCGCAGGGTTCGCTGCCGGGCCTGGAGGTCCGCTTCGGCTTTGCCAATGGCAGCTTCGATTTCGTGACGATGACCTCGGTCGCGACGCATCTGCCGCCCGAGGAACTGGTGGTCTATCTGCAGGAGGCCGCGCGCCTGCTGGCCCCGGGCGGGCGGCTCTTCCTGACCGCCTTCGCGATCGACGGAACGTCGACGGGGCAGGAGCGTCTCTCCTTCAAGCGCTGGCAGGATGGGCCGGGCTGGTACGCCATCGACGAGGCGCCGCTCGCGGCCGCCGGCATCGACAGCCGCTTCCTGCTGGAGCAGGCGACGCAGGCCGGGCTCACTGTGGAGGCGCTGCGGCCTGGGCATTGGCGCGGCATCAGCGCGGCCCATTACCAGGACCTGCTGATCGCGACGAAACCGGGAGGCAAGGCACCGGGAGGTGTGGCATGAGCCGGCGCATCCTCGTCGTCGCGCATAACCACCCGTCGCTGCATCCGGGCGGCACCGAGATCTTCGCGCATGACCTGACGCAGGCCTATCGCGAGCAGGGCTGCGAGGTTCTGTTCCTCGGTGCGACCAATGCGATGCATCGCGAACCTCATCCCGGCACGGCGCTGCAGGCGATCGGCGAGGACGTGGTGCTGTGGAGCGCGCATTACGACCGCTTCCACATGAGCCAGATCGACCACTACGGCACGTTGCAGGATCTCGCGACGCTGCTGGAGGAGTTCCGGCCGGACGTGATCCACGTCCATCACCTCGTGCTGATCGGCGCGGAATTCCTGACGCTGGCGCGCCGGCTGCTGCCGCAGGCGGCGATCGTGATGACGCTGCACGACTATTATCCGATCTGCCACCATGACGGTTTGATGGTGCGGCCGGGCGACCGCCAGCGCTGCAACGGCTCCTCGCCCTCGGCCTGCCATGGCTGCTTCCCCGAGATCGGCTCCGACCGCTTCCTGCTGCGCGAGCGCTTCATCAAGACGCATCTGGTGGCAGTGGATCGCTTCGTCGCGCCGAGCCGCTTCCTGCGCCAGCGCTATGTCGATTGGGGCTTAGCCGGCGAGCGGATCGAAGTCATCGCCAATGCCCGTCCGGCGCAGGAGGCTGCGCCGTACCGGCAGGCGACAGGCCGGCGCACCAGCTTCGGCTATTTCGGCAATCTCAACCCCTGGAAGGGCGTGCTGCCGCTATTGCAGGCGGCGCAATTGCTGCGCGCTTCCGGCGAAACCGAATTCTCGCTGCGCATCCATGGTGGCGCGCCATTCCAGAGCGAAGCCTTCACGACGGCGCTCGAGGCGGCGCTTGCCGGCGCAGAGGGCGTCGTCACCCATTGCGGGCCCTACTCCCGTGATGAGGTGCCGGGCCTGATGGCCGAGGTCGACTGGGTGGTGATGCCCTCGATCTGGTGGGAGAATGCGCCGCTCGTCATCCAGGAAGCCTTCCAGCACCGCCGGCCGCCGATCGTCAGCGGCATTGGCGGCATGGCCGAGATGGTGCGCGACGAGATCGACGGGCTGCATGTCCGGCCGGGCGATCCGGCCGCGCTGGCCCGCACCCTACGCCGGGCGATGGAGGAGGCCGGCCTCTGGCAGCGCCTCGTCCACGGCATCGCCGAGCAGCCTTCGCTAGCAAGCTGCGCCGGCCGCTACCTCGCCCTCTTCGATGACCTCAAGCTCGCGGAGGCCGCATGACCACGGCTCAGCATCAGGACAACGAAGTCCGCCTGCCCAACGTCAACCCCGCCCGCCTGAACGGACGGGTCGATGCCCTCGACGGCAGCCGCCTGCATGGCTGGATCTGGGACGAGGCTCGTCCCGACGAGGCGATCACCGTCAAGATTTCCCTGGATGGCAAGGTCGTCGCAGAGACCAAGGCCGACCAGAGCCGCATCGACCTGCGCCGCAACGGCATCGGCGATGGGAAGCACGCCTTCTCGATCGATCTCGACGAGACGCTGGTCGCCGCGCGTGCGCGTCTGACGATCGTCGGTGTTTCCGCGGCCACGGGCGTCGAACTCGAATTGCGCCTGCCGGCGGCGGACGAGCTGGCGGCGGAGGCTGCGATCGCCGTGCCGCTGGCGCGCTTCTTCGACAAGGTCGAGATGCTGATCGTGCTCAACCGGCGCGCCCAGCTCGCCCAGAAGGAGCTCAACGAGAAGCTCGACCGCATCGCGGCGCGGCTGGAGGAGAACCATGCGCTGGCCGAGGCGACCAAGGCCGAGACCGAGAGCCAGAGCGAGATCGTGCGCCGGCTCGGCGAACTCGACGTCTTCCAGCTGCGTTTCGACGGCACCTTGCGCGGCTTCGACGAGCGGCTCGACGCGATCCGCAAGGAGGCGCGGGCGCCGCTCCGGCAGGTCACCGTCATTCTCGGCTTCCTCTCGACGCTCGCGGCGGTGATGTCCTTCGTCACGCTCGCCGTCACGCTTTGGGGAGGGTGAGGGATGAGCGAGGTCATCGTTCCCGAGAGGACCGCGATCGCGCAGGCGCCGACCGTGGCCTGGACGCCGCTCGGCGAGAACGCGATCCTCGTCCGCAGCCATTGCGATGCCATTCCGGCGAAGGTGCCGGTCGCGGTCGACGGCAACCCGCGCAACCGCGCCCAGACCATGGTGCTGAGCTGGCGCCGGCCCGGTGCCGAGCCGTCTGCCGCCACCGGTTTCCTGTGTCTCGCGCCGGCGCCCAGCGTCGACAACAGCGGCACCGGCGCGCTGCTGATCGGCAGGCCCGGCCGACCGCTGCGCCTGATCCTGGCGCCGAAGCCGCAGCCCCTGCAGGCTTTCCTCTCCGAACTCGCGGATGATGCCGGACAGGCTTTCCCGAGCGTGGTCGACGGATTGCTCGAAGTGCTGCTGACCGGGGCGCCCAATCCGCGGCGCCTCAGGGCCGTGGCGATGCTGCTGCAGACGGTGGCGCGGCCAGGCGGCTTCGTCGAGGTGATGGGCAAGCTCGACGATCTCGCGGGGGCGGAACGCAGCATCTTCCTGCAGGGCTGGACCTCCCATTTCGCCGCCGGGCGCGTGAAGCTCCTGATCTCGCATGGCGGCCTGTCGCCGGCCCATCTCGAAACCGGGACCTTTGAACGCGACGATCTCGGCGAAGGCGCGCGCGGCTTCTTCGGCCTGCTGGAGGATTGCCACGTCCAGCATCCCGGCGAGATCGAACGGCTTTATTTCCGCGGCAATGACGGCTGGCGCGCGCTCGAGGTCTATGAGCGCTACGTGCTGCTCGAACCGATCACCGTGCCCGGCCATCTGCGCGACGGCCTGCAGCGCGGCACCGCCCCCCAGGCGACGGCCGACAAGCTCAAGCGCGCCTCGCAGCGCTTCGACGGCCGCGACACGGTCTGTCTGTTGGAGGAGCCGGTCCGGGCCGGTATCGACTCGGTGACCGTGGTCGAAGGCACCGGCGTTCTCATCATCGGCTGGCTGTTCGATCCCGAGCGTCGGGTCGGCGGCGTCGCGCTGCGCAGCGGCAGCCAGTCCTGCGCCGTTGACCGATTGTGGACGCGCGTGCAGCGCGCCGATGTGACGGCGGCCTTCATGGAAGACCCGCGCTTCGGCCCGGCGCTGGCCTCGCGCCGCAACAATCACGGCTTCATCGTCTTCGCGCCAAAACTCCTGCCGGAGGCCGGCCAGCCATTGCATCTCGCCTTCGAGGTGCAGGGCACTGGTCCCGCTTTCCTGCCGCTCGAACCCAATCGCGCCCCGGCGCGGCGGGCGCTCGAGCGCGTGCTCGGCCTGCTCGACGCCCGTTCCTCGACGGCGAACGCTGTTGTCGAGCGTCAGATCGCGCCGGCCCTGCAGGCGGCAGAGATCGCGCCGCCGCGTGCCGCCGAGACGCTCGATGTCGGTGCTTTCGATCCGGAAGCTGTGCTTGGCCTCGTGATCGGGCTCGATCACCGCCATCGCGAACTGTCGGCGCTGTTCGCCTTGCTGGCGATGGACCCGGAAGCGCGGCCCTTGCCGATCGTGCTTGCGGCGCCCTCCGAGAGCTTCGACCGTGTCGGCGCGGAAGCACGCCGGCTCGCGCGCTTCTACGGACTGTCGATGCGCCTCGTAGCTGTGGAAGGCGTCGAGGATGCCTGCGACGCGCTGGAGGCGGGCGTGCGGGCCTGCCGCTTCAACACGGTTGCTCTGCTCTCGGGCGCCGCACAGATTCGCATGCCCGGCTGGCTCGGCCGGCTGGAGCGGGCCTATCGGGCGCGCGGCGGCCAATGCGTCGCCAGCCCGACGCTGCTCTTCGAGGACGATTCGATCCGGTGGGCCGGCGCCTGGCTGGAAGGCGAGGGCGCGAGCCGGCGCATCGCCAACCGTTTCGTCGGCTATCCGCTGGAAGCTGTCGGCAATCTCGGCCCGATGGAGGTCGCGGCCGGGGCCAGCGAATGCTGCGTGCTGTCGCGCGCCGCCTTCATCGAGGTCGGCGGCTTCGCGCGCAACTACTTCACCACGGCGGAGAAGGGGCTCGATCTCTGCCTCAAGCTCCGGATGGCGGGCTCGCCCTCGCTCTGGGTGCCTGATGTCGAGGTCTATGCGGTCGATGACGCGGAGACCGCGACGCCCCATGCCGGCGCGCTCGCTCAGCTTGCCGACCGCACAAGCTTCGACCGGCGCTGGGCGCTCGCCATTTCCAACATGAAAGGCTGAGGATGCGGGTTCTCGTGATATCGCACGGCCATCCTTCGATGTCCCTGGGTGGCGCGGAGGTGGCGTCCTACAACCTGCACAAGGGTTTGCAGGCCGGCGAGGGCGTCGATTCCCATTTCCTCGCCCGTGTCGGTGCGCCGACGCCGCGCCATGCCGGCACGGCGCTGATGAGCCTGCGCCAGCGCGGCGGCGAACTGCTCTACTATGCCGAGGATTACGATCACTTCCTGATCTCGAACCGCGCGACGGAAGAGATCGACCGCGATTTCGTGCGCGTGCTGAACGACCTGAAGCCGGACGTGGTGCACTTCCACCATTTCATCGGGCTTGGGCTCGAATGCCTGTTCGCGGTGCGCGACGCGCTGCCGGACGCGCTGATCGTGGTGACCTTCCACGAATATCTCTCGATCTGCCACCATCACGGCCAGATGGTGAAGACCGGTGCGTTCAAGCTCTGCTACCGGGCCTCGCCGACCGACTGCAACGCCTGCTTCCCGGACATCTCGCCGGCCCGCTTCCTCGCTCGCGAGACCTTCATCAAGGGCATGCTGGGGCTGGCCGACCATTTCGTCTCGCCGAGCCGCTTCCTGGTCGACCGCTATATCGATTGGGGCCTCGCCGAGGAACGCTTCTCAGTGATCGAGAACGGCATCGACGTTGCCAGCGTCGCGCCGCCGCGTCCTCTGCCGGAGGGCAAGGGGCGGCGCTCGCGCTTCGCCTATTTCGGCCAGCTCACGCCCTACAAGGGCGCCGATGTGCTGATCGATGCGGTGACGCGCATCCCTGAGGACGTCTGGGGCGAGGATTCGATCCTGCTGGTCTATGGTGGCAACCTTGAGAGGCAGCCGCAGGCCTATCAGGACAAGTTCGCCAAGCTGGTCGAAGCGGCCGGGCGGCGCGTGCGCTTCTGCGGCGCCTTCCAGAATCGCGAGATGCCGAACCTGATGCGCTCGGTCGACTGGATGGTGATGCCTTCGGTCTGGTGGGAGAACTCGCCGATCGTGATCCAGGAGGCGTTCTTCCACGGCCGCCCGATCCTGGCGAGCAATCTCGGCGGCATGGCCGAGAAGATCACCGACGAGGTCGACGGCCTGCATTTCCGGCCCGGCAGCCCGGAAGACCTCGTCGACTGCATGACGCGCGCGCTGACCGAGCCCGGCCTCTGGGACCGTCTGCGCGGCGGCATCAAGCGGCCGATGAGCCATCGTGAATGCGCGGGCACGCATCTCGATCTCTACCGCCGTCTGCTGACGGAACGCAGCAAGCCTGCGCCCGCGCGGCAGGACCCCGCCGCGATGATCGCCTGAAACCATAACGAAACAACAGGGGAGACCCGACCATGGCCCGCATCCTCGTCATCAGCCCCTCCGGGGAGGTCTATGACCACGACAATGTCCGTTGGTATCGCCATGCCGATCTGCAGAGCCATATCGAGCATTATCACAATATCGGCGACGCCTTCGTCTTCGATTCCTCGCTGAAGCTGCTCAATTTCGAGACGCTCGAGGAGTTGCCGATCGACCGTGTCGATCCCGCGATGATCGACCGGTTCAATGCCGAGTACGACTACGTCTTCCTGCGCGGCTCCAACTATGTCCATGCGCAGATGAACTGGGCGCAGGCGGCGGAGGTGCTGCGCCGGCTGAAGATCCCGGTCATCGCCTTCGGCATCGGCGCGCAGGCGCCGGTCAGCGGCAAGCTGGAACTGAGCGAGGACACGAAGACGGTCCTGAAGCTCATTTCGGATTCCACCGCTTCGCTCGGCGTGCGCGGTACTTACTCCGCGGAGGTGCTGAACGATCTCGGCATCAAGAATGTCCGCATCATCGGCTGCCCGACGGCGTTCCGGAACAACGATCCCAACCTCGCCATCCGACTGCCGCCGCTGGAGCAGGTCAAGACCGCCGGCGTCACGCTGCGGCGTGAGGTCTGGTAGACCTATGCGCAGGACATCAAGCGCTATCTCACCTTCCACCGCTCGCTGGTGAAGGCGATGGCCGACCGTTTCGAGGTCACGCTGATGTCGCAGGGCGAGGTCGAGGAGAAGAAGCTCGCGCTCGGCACGATCGACCAGCAGGCGCAGGCGATGACGGCACTGCGCGCCAATGAGTGGGCCAATAACTGGTATCTCGACGAGCAGGTCGAGCGGCTCTACCAGACCCGGATGTTCTATTCCGACGTGGTCGCGGAATACGAGCGATTGGTGCGCGGGCTCGACCTCGTGCTCGGCTACCGTCTGCACGGCAACCTGATGGCGCTCGCCAACGGTACGCCCTCGATCTACTTCACCTATGACAGCCGCACCGTCGAATTCGCGGATACGTTCAAGATCCCGAGCGTCGACGTCTTCTCCGGCCGGGATTTCAGGCTGGAAGACTATTGGGAGCAGGCGCGCTTCGACCGATTCAACGCGGCCTATGGGCAGGTCTACCGCGCGATGAGCGCCTTCCTCAGCGAGAACAAGGTCGACCACAAGATGGTCAAGCCGGCTTTGGCTGCCCAGGAGGCGCCCGCGCCGGAAAGGAAGGTGGCATGAGGGGCGCTCGTGCCCTGCATGCGGCCCTTTCGGCGGCATGCCTGCTGCTGGCGCTGCCCGCGGTCGCGCAGGGCTATCGGCTCGAACTCGCACCCGGCGCGCAGGAGGAGACGGTGGTCTCCTGGGCGCGGGAGCGCTGCGAGGAATGGGACCTGCCGGATGCGCCGCTGCGCGCCTTCCGCGACGACAAGGGCGAGGTCGTCGCCTTCGCCAGCCATCACCGCAGCCGTCCGCTGATCGGCCGTGACCTCACCTCGATCCGCAAGAGCTGCGCGGTGTCCTTCCAGGCGAAGAACAGCGCCGATCCGAGCCAGTTCAGCGACAAGAGCTGGATCGCCGCGACCTGGACCGGCGACGGCCGCCATGTCGAGGCGCTGATCCATGCCGAATACCATGCCGACAAGCATCCCGGCGCCTGCCGCTTCAAGGCGGCGATGAGCTGCTGGTACAATGTCGTCACTGCCGCCCGGTCCGATGATGGCGGCCGCAGCTTCAGGACCGACGAGCCGCGCCCTTTGGTGGCGGCACCGCCCTACAGGCAGGATGTCGGGCAGGGCCGGCATCGCGGCTTCTTCAACCCCTCGAACATCGTCCAGAAGGACGGCGCCTGGTATGCGCTGATCGCGACCACCGGTGGCGAGGGACAGAAAAACGGCGTCTGCCTGTTTCGCTCGACGGATATCAAGGACGCGACGGCCTGGCGCGCCTTCGACGGGCAGGATTTCACGATTCCCGCGGTCGATCCCTATCGCGACGACTTGAGCCAGGCACGGCCATGCCAACCGCTCAGATACCTGCCGACCACGGTCGGCTCGGTCACCCGGCACGAGGCGAGCGGGCAATGGCTCGCGATCTTCCATCTCGGCCCCGATCCCCGGCAGGGCATCGTCGGCGGGCGCGTCGCCTATAGCTGGTCGAAGGACCTGGTGACCTGGTCGCCGCTGCAGACGCTCGTCACGCATCCGACGATGTGGAGCAAGGATTGCGGCGATCGCGACCGCTACGCCTATGGCGCCGTGGCCGACCCTGCCTCGCCCTCGCGCAATTTCGAGACGACGGGCGACGAGCCCTTTCTGTTCATGACCAAGATGCAGGTCTCTGACTGCAAGATCGGCCCGCAGCGCGATCTCGTCCGCATCAAAATCCGCATCGTGAAGGACAATCCATGAATGCGCCCGCGCATCCGCTCCCGGCCAGCCAGGCCGTGCAGACCATGAAGATCCTGCGCGCCACCGCGCAGGAGGTTGTCGTCCTCGTCGCCCGCGAGCATGGCGGCAACTGGCCGTCGCTGCGCCTGCTGCTCGACGGGCAGGATTACGCCACGATCCATCCGGGCGCGCTCGTCACCGGCGATGCGACCGCGGCGGAGATCGCGATCCCGCTTCCGGCCCTGCCGGAGACGCGGCTGCGCTCCATCGCGGTGGCGGACGCCCGCACCGGCGCGCTCGCGCCCGGCTCGGAATTGCGCCCGGTCTCGAAGACCAAGGCGTTGCGGGCGCTGGTGATCTACCCGGCCGGCGAGGTCTACGACCATGACAAGGTGCGCTGGTATCGGGCGCCGATGGAGAAGCTGCTCAGCGATTACTTCAATATCGGCGACATGATCGTCTACGACTCGACGCTGAAGCTCCTCGATTACGCGCATCTGGAGCCGATGAAGATCATGTCGCCGACCGAGGCCGATATCGCGCGCTATGCCAGCGAGTTCGACTTCGTCTTCGTGCGCGGTTCGAATTTCATCCATGAGAGCATGGAATGGTTCCGCGCCGTCGAGGTGCTGGAGAAGGTCAAGATGCCGGTCTACGCCATCGGCGTCGGCGCGCAGGCGAGCCAGAACCGCCGGATCGAATTGCCGGAAGCATCGAAGCGCTTCTGGTCGATCGTGGCCGAGCGC
>JAEWKP010000327.1 GCA_023393655.1 Pseudomonadota bacterium
CGCTCCGGTGCGAATTGAGCCCCGCCCGGTTTTTCCGGAACAGCAGGACCCGACAGGGGAGCGGTTCCGGGAACGATCGGGTTTTCCCGGGGCATGGGGAGCAATGTGGACAACTGGACAGGAAACGGCCGCCGAGCAGCGGGCCTGTATAACCCGCCCGAACCATCAACAGCCGCCCGGCTGTGAATGGTAAAGAAAGTGTTTCACGTGAATCATTTTGGAAGCCGGCAGGGTGGCAGCCGATTCCAATTCGTTAATAAAGCCTTAACTAGCGTCTGAGGGCAGAGACTGCCCGCGACTCGCTGTCCCAGTGGCTGTGGATCGGTTGTGGACAAAATTGCGGCGGGCTATCTCCCTGCCTCCAAGAGTCAAAACAAAAGATTCTCTCTAGGAATCTTAATTTAAGAGATAGCGGGATGGATGGCCCGTCAGGCATGACGACACGCGAGACCCCTGCCCTGATTCGTGTGCTCGGCGGAGAAAGCCTGCCGATCCCTCCGATCTGGCTGATGCGCCAGGCCGGCCGCTATCTGCCAGAATATCGTGAGCTCAGGGCCAAGGCCGGCAGCTTTCTCTCGCTTTGCTACAATCCCGAGCTGGCTGCCGAGGTAACGCTCCAGCCGATCCGGCGCTTCGGCTTCGATGCCGCGATCCTGTTTGCGGATATCCTTCTCGTGCCGCAGGCTCTCGGCCAGAAGCTCTGGTTCGCCGAAGGCGAAGGGCCAAGGCTCGAACCTGTGGCTGACGCGGACCGCCTGGCGGAGATCGATCGTGCCGCGGATCAGGCCAGGCTCGATTCGATCCCGGAGACCGTTCGCCGGGTTCGGGCTGCCCTGCCGGCCGGAACCGGTTTCATCGGCTTCTGCGGCGCGCCATGGACCGTGGCGACCTATATGGTTGCCGGTCGCGGGACCCCGGATCAAGCGCCGGCGAAGGACCTGTTCGCACGCGATCCGGTCTTGTTCCAGGCGATCATCGACCGGATCGTGACCTCGTCCATCGCCTATCTGAACGCGCAGATCGCGGCGGGCGTCGATGCTGTCCAGATCTTCGACAGCTGGGCGGGTGCGCTCGGGCCGGAGGATTTCAGGCGCTGGTGCATCGCGCCGACGCGACGGATCGTCGAGGGCGTGCGCTCGTCACATCCGCAAGCGCGGATCATCGGCTTTCCACGCGGGGCCGGGCCCCTGATCCCTGACTATATCGCAGGCACGGGCGTCGATGCCGTCGGTCTCGAAACCGATATCGACCGAGCCTTCGCGCGGAAAGAGATCCAGTCCAAGGTCCCGGTGCAGGGCCATCTCGATCCGCTGGTGCTGCGCGCCGGTGGCGACGCGCTGGAGCGGGAGGCGGATGCCATCCTGACAGCGTTCGGCGATCGGCCCTTCATCTTCAATCTCGGCCACGGCATTCTGCCGGATACGCCGATTGCGCATGTCGAGCGCTTGCTGAAGCGAGTGCGGGGCTGAGGGTTCAGGCAATGTACGAGTGGATCAAGGCTTTCCATGTCATGGCCGTCATCTCCTGGATGGCCGGCATGCTCTACCTGCCACGATTGATGGTCTATCACGCGGAGGCGCAGACCGGCTCGATCCAGTCCGAGACCTTCAAGATCATGGAGCGTCGGCTGCTCAAGGGCATCATCAATCCGGCCATGATCGCGACCTGGGTGCTGGGCCTCTACCTCGCCTGGTCCGCCTTCGGCTTCAAGGGTGGTTGGCTGCACGGCAAGCTTCTGCTCGTGTTCCTGCTGTCCGGCATCCATGGCGTTCTGGTGAGGCATGTCCGCAACTTCGCCAATGACCGCAACGTGAAGTCGCCGCGTTATTTCCGCATCCTCAACGAGATCCCGGCGCTGCTGATGGTCGGCATCGTCATTCTCGTCATCGTGAAGCCGTTCTGAAGTCTATCGCGCTTTCCCGCTTGAGCCGCGGGCCGATTCCCGCTATCAGGACGTTACGCTTCTCCAGCGTCCTCCCTTGTTGTCGACTGTTCGTGAGCCGCCTGCCCTAGCAGCAGCTCATGTCGCGCAACCCAAGCGCAGGTCCGGCCAGGACCGATAAGTCGATCAATCCAGTACCATCCCAACCCCTGCCGGTTCGCAGGGCGTTCATGATCCGGGTGCCCCATGCGGGAAATCAAGCTTCAAGAGCTCAAGAGCAAGTCGCCGACCGAACTCCTGGCCTTCGCCGAGGAAGTCGAGGTCGAGAACGCCAGCACCATGCGCAAGCAGGAGCTGATGTTCGCCATCCTGAAGCAGCTTGCCGCGCGTGAGACCGAGATCCTGGGCGAGGGCGTCGTCGAGGTCCTGCAGGACGGCTTCGGCTTCCTGCGCTCCTCCGATTCGAACTATCTGCCGGGACCGGACGATATCTACGTTTCGCCATCGCAGCTCCGGAAATTCGGCCTGCGCACCGGCGACACCGTCGAAGGGCCGATCCGCGGGCCGAAGGATGGCGAGCGCTATTTCGCCCTGCTCAAGGTCAACTCGGTCAATTTCGAGGACCCGGAGAAGATCAAGCACAAGATCCATTTCGACAATCTGACGCCGCTCTACCCGGACGAGCGCCTGAGGCTCGAGGTGCAGGATCCGACCAAGAAGGATTTCTCGCCGCGGGTCATCGACATCGTTGCGCCGATCGGCAAGGGCCAGCGTGCGCTGATCGTTGCGCCGCCGCGCACCGGCAAGACCGTGCTGCTCCAGAACATCGCCCAGTCGATCACCACCAATCATCCCGAGTGCTATTTGATCGTGCTGCTGATTGACGAGCGGCCGGAAGAAGTCACGGACATGCAGCGCTCGGTGAAGGGCGAGGTCGTCTCCTCGACCTTCGACGAGCCGGCTTCCCGGCACGTCCAGGTCGCGGAGATGGTGATCGAAAAGGCCAAGCGCCTGGTCGAACACGGTCGCGACGTCGTCATCCTGCTCGACTCGATCACCCGCCTCGGCCGCGCCTACCACACCGTGGTGCCGTCTTCCGGCAAGGTCCTGACCGGTGGTGTCGATGCCAACGCCTTGCAGCGCCCCAAGCGCTTCTTCGGTGCGGCCCGCAATATCGAGGAAGGCGGCTCGCTGACCATCGTCGCGACCGCGCTGATCGATACGGGATCGCGCATGGACGAAGTGATCTTCGAAGAGTTCAAGGGCACCGGCAATTCCGAGATCATTCTCGACCGCAAGGTGGCCGACAAGCGGATCTTCCCGGCGATCGACATCATCAAGTCCGGCACCCGCAAGGAAGAGCTCATCACGCCGCGCGCGGATCTCCAGAAGACCTACGTGCTGCGCCGCATCCTCAATCCGATGGGCCCGCAGGACGCGATCGAGTTCCTCCTGGATAAGCTGCGCCAGACCAAGCAGAACTCGGAATTCTTCGATTCCATGAATACCTGATCCTCGGCACGACAGGTTCCGGTGTTTGATTCGCCGCCGTATCGATCCCACTGGGATCATGCGGCGGCGAAATTGTTTCTGCCCTACCCGCAAACCCGGCGCCCGGATATCCGGTCGTTTCCCGAGGCCGTTCGAGATCTCGGCTGAGACGACGCCGTGCGGCGGCCCCGTCTCGACGGGCGGTGTCGAGCCTCGGCGCGAGATGCAGCCGGCTCCCGGCATCGATTCGGCAGCGAAACAGCGCCGTGCATATCTTACGTAGCAAGCAGTGCACGCCCACCGGACGCGGCGCCATCGGCGGCTCGCCCCGATGGATACGGATGGTGTGAAGCAGCACTACCGCGGCGACCGCCGATCCGTCGATCTGGTTCAGCTATTTGAAGATATTGTATTTTCTTCGGCAGAAGGTGCTGTTCCTGCGGTAGTACCGGGTGATGAAGAGTTCCAGGTAGTGCCAGGTAGTGCCGCAATATCGGGCATATGAACCTGGCCGGCATCGCTTTGAGGGCGCTGCGTGTAGGGGGCCGCCGCTTCTGTCGGTCGATTGCGGTAGCGAGAGGTGAGGTCCCGTCTGCCCCGCGGCTGACTTGATGTTGGCGAAGGCCTCGTTCATGACGGCTGCGGTCGCCAGGGCACGCGGAGGAACTCGACAAGCATGACGGGCGCGGACGTCCATCCCACCATCGTGGCCCTGTCATCGGCGCCGGGCAAAGCCGGAGTGGCGGTGATCCGCGTGTCCGGAAACCGGACTCGATTCGTTCTCGAAACGATTGCAGGGACCATACCCGAACCCCGCGTCGCGACCCTGCGAAGGCTGGTTGATGCCGCAGGCGAGACGATTGATAGCGCGCTCGTTCTGTTCTTCGCTGCCCCTGCCAGCTTTACCGGTGAGGACGTCGCCGAGTTCCACGTTCATGGCTCACGCGCTGTCCTGGCGCATCTCCTTGCCGTTCTGACCGCCTTGCCGGGTGTGAGGCTGGCCGAAGCGGGAGAGTTCACGCGGCGAGCCTTCGAAGCGGGGAAGCTCGATCTGGCTGCGGTCGAGGGTCTGGCAGACCTGATCGATTCGGAGACGGAATGGCAGCGCCGGCAGGCTTTGCGCCAGATGGACGGGGCCTTGAGCGGCTTCGCCACGAGCTGGCGTCATGCGCTGATCAATGCCATGAGCCTGCTCGCGGCCGAGCTGGATTTCTCCGACGAGGGCGACGTCTCCGGCCCGCTGCAACAGCAGGCACTGGCGCTGGCGGGAGAGGTGCTGGCCTCGTTGCGCGAGGCGCTGGGCAGCTTCGCCATGGGCGAGCGTGTCCGCGAAGGCTTCGTCGTGGTGTTGGCCGGGCCGCCCAATGCCGGCAAGTCCAGCCTCCTCAATGCATTGGCCCGCCGGGAGGTCGCAATTGTCTCGCCGATCGCGGGGACGACGCGCGACATCCTGGAGGTCCGGCTGGATCTGGCGGGGCTCCCGGTCATCCTGATCGACACTGCGGGCCTGCGCGACAGCGCCGATCCGATCGAGATTGAAGGCGTCCGGCGCGCCCGGGCTCTCGTCGCGCGAGCCGACCTCGTTCTCGCGCTGCGTGGAGTCGATTCGGATCCGTATCGAGTCGAAAACGCTGCCGAATTGCTTCAGGTCGCCACGAAAGCCGACCTTCCGGGGCCGGTCCTGCCCGGGGAACAGGCGATTTCCGTCAAGACCGGCATGGGCTTGACCGAGCTGCTTGCCGAAATCGTCGCGCGTCTTCAGCAGCTCGGATCGGGCGAGCCGGCCCTCCTGACCCGCGAACGCCATCGCAATGCCGTCACCGACGCGATTGCGGCGCTCGAGCAGGCGGTGATGGCGAAGCACGGACAGGGAGAACTGCTGGCGGAGGATATCCGTGTCGCCGTCGTCGCGCTCGAACGGTTGGTCGGTCGGATCGACGTAGAAGACGTGCTCGACAGGCTTTTCGCGGGATTCTGCATCGGAAAGTGAGGCGGCGGCCGGGATCGGCCGGCGCTTTCCGCGATTGTCATTGACCCGCCCACCGGGCTTCGCTAGCGAAATCGCATGTCAACTCATCGGCAGCATTACGACGTGATCGTCGTCGGCGGCGGCCATGCCGGAGCCGAAGCCGCGGCGTCTGCGGCGCGCTACGGTGCGCGCACCGCCCTGGTGACGCACAAGCCGGAAACCATCGGCGTCATGTCCTGCAACCCCGCCATCGGCGGGCTCGGCAAGGGGCATCTCGTCCGCGAGATCGACGCGCTCGATGGCATCATGGCCCGCGCGGCCGATCGCGGCGGCATCCAGTTCCGCATGCTCAATCGCCGGAAGGGTCCGGCAGTCCGGGGGCCGCGGGCCCAGGCCGACCGGAAGCTCTACCGCCAGGCCGTTCAGGACCTGCTGGCAGCGCAACCCAATCTCGACATCGTTGCCGGTGAGGTTTTCGATCTCGAGATCGAATCCGCCCGCATTTCCGGAGTCGTGCTGGCGGATGGCCGTCGATTCGCAACCGGAACGGTCGTGCTGACGACCGGCACCTTCCTGCGCGGCCTGATTCATATCGGCGAAAAGCGGATTCCGGCCGGGCGCGTCGATGAGGCGCCCTCGCTCGGCCTTTCCGCGACGCTGGAGCGCCATGGCTTTCCGCTCGGGCGCCTGAAGACCGGGACGCCGCCCCGCCTCGACGGGCGCAGCATCGATTGGGCCGCGCTCGAGATGCAGCCGGGCGACGAGCCGCCCGAGCCGTTTTCGGCGCTGACGGCCGCGATCACCAATCCGCAGATTTCATGCGGGATCACGCGCACGACGCTGGCGAGCCACGATCTCATCCGGGCCAATCTGCATCGCGCACCGATGTTCTCCGGCCAGATCGAGGGGCGGGGGCCGCGCTATTGTCCGTCGATCGAGGACAAGGTCGGGCGCTTCGGAGACCGCGACGGCCATCAGATCTTCCTCGAACCCGAGGGGCTCGACGACGACACGGTGTATCCCAACGGCATTTCGACTTCGCTGCCCGAAGACGTCCAGCGCGACCTGCTGAAGACGATTCCCGGCCTCGAACGGGCTGCGATGCTGCGGCCGGGCTATGCGATCGAGTATGATTTCGTCGATCCGCGCGCCTTGAAGAACACGCTGGAGACGCGCGCGATCGCGGGGCTGTTCCTGGCCGGCCAGATCAATGGCACGACAGGCTATGAGGAAGCTGGTGCGCAGGGCTTGCTGGCCGGCCTCAATGCTGCGCGCAAGGCTGGCGGAGCGGAGCCGGCGGTGTTCGATCGGACCCAGTCCTATATCGGCGTGCTCGTCGACGACCTCGTGACGCATGGGGTTACGGAGCCGTATCGAATGTTCACCTCGCGGGCGGAATTTCGTCTGTCTTTGCGCGTCGACAATGCCGACGAGCGATTGACGCCGCTAGGCTTGCAGCTTGGCATCGTCGGGCCGGCCCGGCAGTCGGCTTTTGAAGTGCGAAACCGGGACATCGCGGCGCTGCGGGAGACACTGAAAGGCCTCTCGCTGACGCCGCAGCAGGCGCAGGCTGTCGGCCTGCAACTCAATCATGATGGGTCGCGGCGCAGCGCCTATCAGATCTTGTCCTATCCGGATGTCACGTTCGAGCAGTTGTCTTCGGTCTGGCCGGAGCTGACGGACTATGCCGCTCCGGTCGTGGCGCGGGTAACGGCAGATGCCGTCTATTCCGTCTATCTCGACCGGCAGGCGGCGGAGATCCAGGCCTACCGCCGCGACCAATCCCTGAAGGTCCCGGCCGATCTCGACCTCGATGCGATCTCGGGTCTGTCGAACGAACTGAAGCTGAAGCTGGCGGCCCAGCGCCCTGCCGACCTGGCCCAGGCAGGCCGGATCGAGGGGATGACGCCGGCCGCCCTGACTCTGCTGGCGGTCCATGCCCGGAAGGGCCGTGCCGCTGCGTTTTCCACAGGCCCGACGTGACTGTTGATAAAGACGACAGGCAGCGCGCTTTGCGCTTGACGCCTGTTTCACGTGAAACAGAGGAGCGCCTGGCGCTTCTGGTGGCCGAACTCGGGCGCTGGCAGGCCGCGAAAAACCTCGTCTCCTCGGCGACGCTCGCCGAGGTCTGGACGCGGCATATCGCGGATTCGCTGCAGATCTTCGGATTGGCCGAGGGGCGCGAGCGCTGGCTCGATCTCGGTTCTGGCGGCGGTTTTCCGGGGCTGGTGATCGGCATCTGCCTGGCCGAGCAGGGCAAGGGCCAGATCGACCTGGTCGAGAGCAATGCCCGGAAATGTGCGTTCCTGCGCCATGCCGCCCGTATCACCGGGGCCCCGGTCAAGGTCCATGCGTCCCGTATCGAAGATGTGATCGGTGATTTCACCGGCAAGGTCGATGTGGTGACGGCCCGCGCGCTGGCTCCCCTGCCCCAATTGCTCGGCTGGTGCGATGAGCTGTTGAGAACCGGCACGCTCGGTCTCTTTCCCAAGGGACAACATCTAGATGCGGAATTGACCGACTCAGCCAGATATTGGAAGATTCAGGCGACAACGGTTTCCTCCGTGACTGACGATGCCGCGCGAATCCTGGTGGTGCGCTCGGCGGAGAGACGAGCCGATCCATGACTGAGCTCACATCCGTGACGACACCGCGCCGCCCGCGCGTGATCGCGCTTGCGAATCAGAAGGGCGGTGTCGGCAAGACGACGACGGCGATCAATCTCGGCACGGCGCTGGCCGCCATCGGCGAGAAGGTGCTGATCGTCGATCTCGATCCGCAGGGAAACGCTTCGACCGGGCTTGGCGTCGACCGCCGCAACCGCAAATCCTCGACCTATGATGTGCTCTGCGGCGATGTCGGGCTGGGGCAGGCTTTGCAGCCGACGGCGGTTCCGGGCTTGTCGCTGGCGCCCTCCACGCTCGATCTGCTCGGCGTCGAACTCGAGATCGCCTCCTCCAAGGACCGTGCACATCGACTCAAGCATGCGATCGACGAGCTGGTCTATGACCAGCGCTGCCAGGATCTGACCTATATCCTGATCGATTGCCCACCCTCGCTCAGCCTGATCACCATCAATGCGATGACGGCTTCGGACGCGGTGCTGGTGCCGCTGCAATGCGAATTCTTCGCGCTGGAAGGCCTGAGCCAATTGCTCAAGACGGTTGAGCAGGTCAAGGCTGGCCTCAATCCGCGCCTGATCATCCAGGGCGTCGTGCTGACGATGTTCGATCCCCGCAACAACCTGTCGGGTCAGGTGATGGCAGATGTGAAGAGTTTCCTGGGCGACAAGGTCTACGAGACCGTGATTCCCCGCAATGTAAGGATCTCCGAGGCGCCGTCCTATGGCAAGCCGGCGCTGCTCTACGATCTGCGCTGCTCGGGATCACAGGCCTATCTGCGGCTGGCTTCGGAAGTGATCAAGCGCGAGCGCGCCTTGAGAGCCGCGGCCTGAGTTTACAAGTTAGAGGTTGATGAGGATGGCAATGGCCGAAGAACAGGGGCGTTCCCGCCTTGGCCGCGGTCTGGCGGCGCTGATCGGCGATGTCGGCGACGAGATCGGGGCGATCGAGCGGGCGCGTGGGCAGCGCCGCGTTCCCGTCGAATTCCTGCGGCCGAGCGCCCGCAATCCGCGCCGCAATTTCGTGGAAGTGGATCTCGATGATCTGACGGCCTCGATCCGCGAACGCGGCATTCTGCAGCCCATCATTGTTCGTTCCATTCCCGGAATGATGGACGCCTACGAGATCATCGCCGGCGAGCGCCGCTGGCGTGCGGCGCAGCGGGCCGAATTGCACGATGTTCCGGTTATCCTGGTCGAGGCCGATGATCGCGAGGCGTTGGAGATCGCCATCGTCGAGAACGTGCAGCGCACGGATCTCAACGCGATCGAAGAGGCGGCCGGCTATGAGCGGCTGATCGCCGAATTCAACTATACGCAGAACGATTTGGCACGCGTCATCGGCAAGAGCCGCAGCCATGTCGCCAACACGCTGCGTCTGTCAAAGCTGCCGGAGCCGGTGCGCAAGCTTGTCAGCGAGGGCGCGGTTTCGGCTGGCCATGCCCGTGCACTCCTGTCCGTTTCGGACCCGGAATTCATGGCGCAGAAGATCATCGATGACGGCCTCAGCGTTCGCGATATCGAGCGCATCGTGCAGGAAGAGGCGCGCGGCGAGACCAAGAGCGCCGTACCGAGCAAGCCGAAGGCCGTGAAGGACCCGGATACGCGGGCCCTGGAAAAGGCGCTTGAGGAGGCGCTCGGCCTGTCCGTCTCGATCGGGCATCGGGCGAGCGGCGCGGGCGAGGTCAAGATCGGCTACAAGACGCTCGAACAGCTCGACGCGCTCTGCCACCGCCTGAAGTCATGATCTAAAGCAATTCCGTAGTCCCAGGGCGCGGAATTGCTTGAAATCTCTGTTCCTTCTCGCGTTTTCATCACGCGAGCCGGCGATGGCTTCGCTTGACTCTAGTCGGTTCTTCCGGCGCGCCCGAGCCGGGCCAGTGTCCAGAGGGCGCGGGTCGCTATGGCCCGGCCCATATCGGCATTCTGCCGTGTCGCCAGCACCGCATTGCCCAGAAGGCTGATCGCCTCGCTCAGTTTTGCGCTGGACCAGGCGTTCAGCGCGGCTTCTGTGGTCGCGATGCGCGGATAGGGCAGGCGCATCGTGGCAACGACATCCCTGACACCGCGCCCGGCATCGATGCTCTGGCGGGCTTTCAGAAGCGTGACGGCCTGCCGCAGCACGGCGCCGAGCATTACGCCGGGGTCGAGCCCCTCGCTGCTGAGCTTGGCCTGAGCGAGATCGAGCACTGGCAGCTTTCCCGCGAAAACCGCATCGACCAGCATCGCTTGCTCTCGTTGCGCGGTGTCGCCGACGATGGCATCGACATGCTCGACCCGAACGGCCGGATCCGCGCCGACATAGAGCAGCAGCTTTTCGATCTCGCGGCGCGAGGTCTGACGGTCGCCGCCGAGCAGCCCGGTCAGGTGATCGCGCGTCGTCCGGTCGATCGACTTGCCCGCCCCGCGGACCATCTCGTCGATGATCGAGCCGAGATCGCGCGCCGCATCGCCATAACAGGGCACCGCGAGTGCCGTCCTTGCCTTCTCGCAGGCGGTGCGGATGGGATTGTTGCGTTGCAGATCGCCGGCCTCGACGATGACGAGCGCATCCTGCGACGGTGTCGCCAGCAGCGGCTCGAGAGCGGCGAGAAGGGGCTTGGATGTCGGCGAGACGCGGATGGCGCGACGGCCGCCGAATAGCCCGATCGTGTTGGCCTCGTCGGCGAGCTTCAGCGGGTCGGAAGCGATGGCGTCGCCATCCATCCTGACGAGTTGGAAAGCATCCTCCGGGTCATCGACACTGGCCCGGGCGAGGCCTGCCGCGCGTTCCGATACGAGGCCGGCATCGGGGCCGTAGATCAGGATCAGCCGCCAGGCGGGATCGAGCCGTGCGAGGCTGCGCTCGGCCTCGTGCGCCTTGATCGCAACCATGACGCGTCAGGAGGTGAGGTCGGCGGCGATCTGGCCCCGGACGATGGTGGCGAGGTTCTTCGCTGCGCGAACCTGTGCGTCGCGCGCCGCGCGCACGGTGGCGAAGCGCTGGGAGGAACGCTCATAGGGAACGCGGACGGAGTTCGTCCCCGACGCGAGGATCTCGGCGGTGCCGTTGCGGGTGAGCTTCCAGGTCACGGTCGCGACGAGGACGGCCGAATCGGCGCGGCCATTGGCGTAGTCGACGGTAACGACCTCGACGGATTCGGTCACTGCGGCTTCGAGCTTCGCGGTCTTCTGCGCGTCGGGCTCGCCGCTGCCGTCGAACTCGAAGACCAGTTCGTTGCGGAAATAATGGCCGATCAGGCCCTTGATCTCGGGTATCTCGATGCCGCGCAGCGCCGTCTTGACGCTGACGCCCATCGTACTGGTGGTGTAGTCGGAATAGAGCGGCTGGAAGCAGCCGCCGGCGAGGGCCGCGATCGACAGCACGGCCGCCAGCAGGACGCGGCGGGGGCGGGCGGCTTCAGACGACGACATTCACGATTCTCCCGGGAACCACGATGATCTTGCGGGGCGCACGTCCTTCGAGGGCCCGCTGGACGGCCTCGCTGGCGCGCACGGCCGCTTCCACAGCCACTGTATCGGCATCGGCTGCCACGGTCACTTCCGCGCGCTTCTTGCCGTTGATCTGGACCGGCAGGGTAAGCTGATTGTCCTTCAGCAGCGCCGGATCGACCTCCGGCCAGGAAGCCTCCCCGGCGAGGCCCTGCAGGCCCAGCACATGCCAGCATTCCTCGGCCAGGTGCGGCATCATCGGGGCCACAAGCTGGGTGATGATCGTGGCAGCCTCAAGGAGCGCGAAGGCGATATCGGCATCGAGCTCGGGCTTCTCGGCCGCACCGTCCAGCGCCTTACCGATGGCGTTGGTCAGCGTGTAGATATGCGCGACGCAGCGGTTGAAGCCGAGGCGCTCGATATCGGCGCCGACCGCGTCGAGCGCGCGGTGGCTCGCCTTGCGGAGCGCCAGCGCGGCTTCGCCGATCTGGGCAGGCTTGTCCGCCTTGCCGCCGGTGCGCTCGGCGATCTCCGCCACCATGCGCCAGAGACGCTGGACGAAGCGGGCGGCGCCCTGGACGCCCTCGTCGGTCCAGATCACGTCGCGATCCGGCGGCGAATCCGAGAGCATGAACCAGCGCGCGGTATCGGCCCCGTAGGAGGCGATGATGTCGTCGGGGTCCACGACGTTCTTCTTGGACTTCGACATCTTCTCGATCGAACCGATCTCGATCGGCGCGCCGGTATCGACATCGAAGCCGCGGCGGTCGCTGCCGGAAACCTCGATGCGGACATTGCCGGGCTCGACCCAGTCGCCATTGGCGGCGCGATAGGTCTCGTGCACGACCATGCCTTGCGTGAACAGGCCGGCGAAGGGCTCGTCGAGCCCGGCATGGCCGGTCTTCTTCATCGCGCGGGTGAAGAAGCGCGAATAGAG
>JAEWKP010000354.1 GCA_023393655.1 Pseudomonadota bacterium
GCCCTGGTCACCGGTTAAGGCTTTATTAACGAATTGGATTCGGCGGGCACGTCGCCGGCTTCCGAAATGATTCACGTGAAACACTTTGTTTACCATCAACAGCGGGGCGGCTGTTGATCGTTCGGGCGGGTTATACAGAGCTGCCACCGGGCCTGCGTTTCCTGTTCGGTTGTCCACACCGCTCCCCATGGCTCGGGATAACCCGGCCGTTCCGAAAACGCCGGGAAGAAAACGCCAGCCGCGTCAATTCTCGTCGCGGTGATTCCGGTCGCGCTCAAAGCGCGCTAGAGGATAGTCACGCTTCAGGCCGGGGGATGCCGTGGTCCGCAACTATTTCCATCTGCATCTGGTCTCGGATGCGACCGGCGAGACGCTGATCGCCGTCAGCCGGGCGGCCGCGGCGCAATATGAAAGCGTCTCGGCGATCGAGCATGTCTATCCGCTGGTTCGCTCCGAGGCGCAGCTTGCCCGCGTCCTCGCGGAGATCGAGGCCTCGCCCGGCGTCGTGCTCTACACCCTGGTTGAACCGGAATGGCAGGAGAAGCTGGAGAACTTCTGCCGCGAGCTCGGCTGCCCCTGCCTGTCAGTGCTGCAGCCCGTGCTCTCGCTGTTCCAGTCCTATCTCGGACAGGCCCAGGCGACGAAGCCCGGCGCGCAGCATGTGCTCAACACCGAATATTTCCGCCGTATCGACGCGATGAATTACACGCTGCTGCATGATGACGGGCAGATGGGCGGGGATCTCGACAATGCCGATGTGATCCTGGTCGGTATCAGTCGGACCTCGAAGACGCCGACGAGCATCTATCTCGCCAATCGCGGCATCAAGACCGCCAATATCCCGCTGGTTCCGAACATCCCGCTGCCGCCGGAACTGGAAGGTGCGAAGAAGCCCCTGATCGTGGGCCTCATCGCCAGCGCCGACCGCATCGTCCAGATCCGCCAGAACCGCCTGCTCTCGCTGCGCGCCGACGACGACACCGCCTATGTCGACCCTACCGCGGTTGCCGACGAGGTCACGCAATCGCGCCGCCTCTGCGCCCGCAAGGGCTGGCCGGTGATCGACGTGACGCGCCGCTCGATCGAGGAGACGGCTGCGTCAATCCTCGACCTGCTCCGCGACCACCGCATGAAGTTCATTGCGACATGAGTGTCTTGCCCGGCCTTTGGCTCGCTCGCGGGCCCTTGATCCTCGCCTCCGGCAGCGCGACCCGGCGCGACATGCTGCTGGCCGTTGGCATCCCGGTCGAGGTGGTCAAGCCGGAGATCGACGAACGGGCTGTCGAGAAGCCCCTGGTCGATCGCGGCGTGCCGGCGGATCAGGTTGCGGCCGCTTTGGCCTGTGCCAAGGCGTTGGCCGTTTCGCGCGACCGCCCTGGTCGCGTCGTCCTGGCGGCCGATCAGACGCTGACCTGTGAGGGCGCAGCCTTTCACAAGCCCGCTGATCTCGCCGCGGCGGAAAGGCAGATCGCGTCCCTCGCCGGCCGGACTCACGAACTCCACTCCGCTTTCGTCATCGCACAGGACGGCGCGCCGCTGGCGGAAGGGCTTGAGGCTGCGCGCCTGACCATGCGCCCACTCCAGCCTGATTTCATCGCGCGCTATCTGGCTGTCGCCGGGCCGGCCGCGTTGTCCAGTGTCGGCGGCTATCAGCTCGAAGGGCCGGGCGCCCAACTCTTCGACAAGGTCGAGGGCGACCATTTCACCATTCTCGGCTTGCCGCTGCTCGCGGTGCTCGCGTCGCTGCGCGAGCTCGATTGCCTCGCCGGTTAACGGACGTCCTTCATGCCGCCTCGCTGCTTCGTCATCGGACATCCCATCGCGCATTCGCGCTCGCCTTTGATCCATGGCGAATGGCTGCGCGAGCACCGGCTGGCCGGCTCCTATGAGCGGATCGATGTCGCCCCCACCGATCTCCCGGCCTTCATCGCTCGCCTGCGCGATGGCGAATTCGCTGGCGGCAACGTCACCGTGCCGCACAAGGAAGCAGTGATGGCCCTGGTCGATGAGATCAGCGATGCCGGCCGCGCAGTCGGTGCGGTCAATACGCTCTGGCGCGAGAACGGGCGGATCATCGCCGATAACAGCGATGTCGGCGGCTTCCTCGCCCATCTCGATGCGACGGTGACCGGTTGGCAGGGCACGGTCGGCACCGCCCTTGTTCTCGGTGCCGGTGGCGCGGCCCGCGGCATCTGCTACGGCCTGAAGGCGCGTGGCGTCGCGCGCATCGTCGTGGCCAACCGCAGCCCCGAGCGCGCGGCCGAACTGGTCGCTGCCCTTGGCCGTCCTCTGGAGGCAGGGGACTGGGCGCAACGAGACCACCTCGTCGGTCAGGCCGATCTCATCGTCAACACGACGGCGCTCGGCATGCAGGGCAAGCCGCCATTGGAGATTGATCTCGCCGCCCTACGACCGGGAACGATCGTCGACGATATCGTCTATGTCCCCCTGACGACGAAGCTGCTGGCCGAGGCGGAACGGCGCGGCGGCATTCCCGTGGACGGTCTCGGCATGCTGCTGCATCAGGCCGTGCCCGGCTTCGCCCGCTGGTTCGGCGTGATGCCGCAGGTGACACCGGCGCTTCGTGCGCTCATCGAAGCCGATATCCTGAAGGCCTGATTCGCCGGAGCAGCCATGACCTTCGTGCTGGGCCTGACGGGCTCGATCGGAATGGGAAAATCGACGACCGCGCAGCTTTTCGAAAAGCGCGGCGTGCCTCTGCATGATGCCGATGCGGCCGTGCATCGTCTGCATCGCGGCCGGGCCGCAGCGCCGATCGAAACGGCCTTTCCGGGCACGGTGATCGATGGAGCGGTCGATCGCGCGAAGCTGGGCGCGGCGGTGCTCGGCAAGCCCGAAGCGCTGCGCCGGCTCGAAGCAATCATCCATCCGCTGGTCCGCGAGGAGGAGGAAGCTTTCCTCGCCCGCTGCCGCCGGGAAGGCGCGGAGCTCGCCATCATCGATGTGCCGCTGCTGCTGGAGACAGGTGGCGAGGCGCGCTGTGACGCCGTCCTGGTCGTGACGGCCCCGGCCGAGGTCCAGCGCCAGCGCGTGCTCGCCCGCCCGGGCATGAGCGCGGAGAAGCTCGACGCCATCCTGGCGCGCCAGATGCCGGATGCGGAGAAGCGCCGCCGTGCCCATTTCCTTGTGGACACCTCGCGCGGCCTCGTGGCCGCCGAGCGGCAGGTCGGTTCTATCCTGATGGCGCTCGCCGGCCGTCCCGGGCGCGGTGCGCAAGCGAGGTCCTGACACGATGCGCGAGATCGTTCTCGATACCGAAACCACCGGCGTCGAAGCCAATAATGGCGATCGCATCGTCGAGATCGGGTGCGTCGAGCTGCTCAACCATTGTCCGAGCGGACGCACCTTCCACGTCTATATCAATCCCGAACGCTCGATGCCGATCGAGGCCTTCAATGTCCATGGCCTCTCGGAAGAATTCCTCTCGGACAAGCCGGTCTTCGCTGCGGTCGCCGATCAATTCGCCGACTTCATCGCCGGCGCGAAGCTGGTGATCCATAACGCCGCCTTCGACGTCGGCTTCATCAACATGGAGTTCAAGCGCCTCGGCCTGCCGCCGATCGAGCAGGGCTTCGTGGTCGACACGCTCTCGATGGCGCGCCGCAAGCATCCCGGCGCCTCGAACAGCCTTGATGCGCTCTGCTCGCGTTATGGCATCGACAACAGCCGCCGCACCAGGCACGGCGCCTTGCTCGACTCCGAGATCCTGGCCGAGGTCTATATCGAGCTGATCGGCGGCAAGCAGGCCTCGCTCGGCCTTGGCGTCGAGGCGGCTGCCGGCCGCCCCGGCGTCGCCATGGCGGCGGTCGAGAAGCCGCAGCGCCAGCGTCAGTTGGGATCGCGCCTCAGCGAGGAGGCGCTCAAGGCGCACGAGGCCTTCATTCTCGGCTCGCTCAAGGCGCCGCTCTGGAAGGGTTATCTCGGCATCACCGACGACGCGGCGCAGTAATCCGCGTCGTCTCTCGCTTGGGCCGGCTTATCGCGCCCGACGGCGCGACAGCATGTTGAGCGCCTCGATCAGGGCCGAGAAGGCCATCGCGGCGTAGATATAGCCCTTCGGCACATGCACGCCGAAGCCCTCGGCGATCAGCGTGCCGCCGATCATCAGCAGGAAGCCCAGCGCCAGCATCACGATCGTCGGGTTCTTGTCGATGAAGCGCGCCAGCGGGTCGGCCGCGAGCAGCATCGTCAGCACGGCGACGATGACGGCGATGACCATGACCGGGACATGCTCGGTCATGCCGACGGCGGTGATGATCGAGTCGATCGAGAACACCAGATCGAGGATCAGGATCTGGAAGATCGCAGCGCCGAAGCTCAGCGTCACCGCACGGGTGCCATCGCTCAGAACGGATTCCGGGTCGGGATCGACCTTGTGATGGATTTCCTTCGTCGCCTTCCAGACCAGGAAGAGGCCGCCGGCGATCAGGATGAGGTCGCGCCAGGAGAAGGCCTGGCCGAAGACCGTGAAGATCGGCGCGGTGAGCTTGACGATGAAGGCGACGGTGCCGAGCAGGCCGAGGCGCATAATCAGCGCCAGGCCGATGCCGATCTTGCGGCCCTTCGAGCGCTGGTGCTCCGGCAGCTTGTTGGTCAGGATCGAGATGAAGATCAGGTTGTCGATGCCGAGCACGACCTCCATGGCGATCAATGCCCCGAGCGCGGCCCAGACGGCGGGATCGGCGGCAAGCGTCATCAGGTGGTCCATCGGGTCTCCATCGGATACGGAAAAGGCGGGCGTCCCTGCCGGGGCGTCCGCCGTCGA
>JAEWKP010000435.1 GCA_023393655.1 Pseudomonadota bacterium
TTCGAGAATGGCGGGCGCTCGGTCGCCCGCCTGTCGCAGCGCATCGACAAGGTGCTCGACGTCACCATCCAGCGCGAGACCGAGCGGCTCGAATCGAAGCTGCTCGTGCTCTCGCCCATCGCCTCGGCGGCGCCCTTCATCGGCCTGTTCGGCACGGTCTGGGGCATCATGACCTCGTTCACCGCCATCGCGGTCTCCAAGAATTCCTCGCTCGCGGTCGTCGCGCCCGGCATCGCCGAGGCGCTCTTCGCCACGGCGCTCGGCCTCTTCGCCGCGATTCCCGCGCTGATGGCCTACAACAAGCTCCAGGCCGAGGTCGCCAAGGCCCAAGGCCGTCTCGAAGCCTTCGCCGACGAGTTCTCCGCGATCCTGTCGCGGCAGATCGACGAACGCATGGCCGCGTGAGGGCCTGAGCGATGGGTATGTCAGCCGCTTCAGGCGCAAAGGGCTCCGGCCGCCGGGGCCGGCGTGGACGCCGCCACGGCGCCATCGCCGAGATCAACATGACGCCGTTCATCGACGTCATGCTGGTGTTGCTCATCATCTTCATGGTCGCCGCACCGCTGATCGCGACCGGCGTCCCGCTCGACCTGCCGCAGACCGGCGCCAAGCCGATCAATGTCGACCAGAAGCCCTTGACCATCGCCATCGACAGCAAGGGCCAGATCTTCCTGCAGGACGAGCCGACACTCGAGCCCGATCTCGTCGCCAAGCTCCAGGGCCTGGCCAAGCAGGGCTTCGACGAGCGCATCTATGTTCGCGGCGACAAGCTGGTCGATTACGGCCGCGTCGCCTCGGTGATGTCGACCATCACCGCCGCCGGCTTCAAGCGGGTCGCGCTCGTCACCGAGCCGTCGAGCCGCTGAAGGTTGAGAGAGTAAGGGTGTTCAGGGCGTGAAGCTTTCGACCTCCGAACCTGGCATGCTGGTGTCGGCGCTCGGCCACGTGACGTTCCTCGTCGCGGGGCTGCTGGCGTTTTCGTCGCCCACGCCGCTACCGGAGAACGAGGAGGCGATCGCCGTCGAGGTCATCGATCCCAGCGCCCTCAACCAGGTGACGCGCGGCGAGCGCAGCGCCGAGAAGGTCCAGGCCCAGCCCACCCCGCGCGCCGAGCGCCAGTCCGAAATGGTCGAGCGCAAGGAAGCCGGCGAGGCCAAGACCGATACGCCTGCCCCACCCTCGCGTCCGGTCGAACTGAAGACCGCCGAGAACAACGCCTCGACACCGCCGCCGCCGGCCCGCCCGGCCGAGCAGCCCAAGCCCGAGACCAAGCCGCCCGAGCCCGCCAAGCAGCCGCCGCAGAAGACCGAGGCCGCCGCCGCGCGCGAAGCCGAGCAGAAGCGCGAGGAACAGGCCAAGCTCGCCGAGGAGGCCGAACTCGCCTCCAAGGCGAAACAGGCCGAGGAGGAGGCGAAGGCCGCCGCCAAGGCCAAGGCGGAAGCCGACGCCCAGGCTGCCAAGCGCGCCGCCGATGCCAAGGCCAAGGCCGAGGCGCTCGCCAAGGCGGAGGCAGACAAGGCTGCGAAGGAAAAGGCGGAGGCTGCCGCCAAGGCAAAGGCCGAGGCCGTTGAGAAGGCGAAGATCGCCGCCGCGGCGAAGGCGAAACAGGAGGCGGAGGCCAAGGCGAAGAAGGAGGCGGAGATCGCCAAGAACTTCAACGCCAACGACATTGCCAAGCTGCTCCAGTCCAAGGAGAAGGCGCAGTCCTCCGGCTCCTCGGCGCCGCAGATCAACCGCACGGCCTCGCTCGGCACCGAGCGCGGTTCTTCGCAGAAGCTCAGCCCCTCGCTCAGGGCCCAGCTCATCGGCATCATCCAGGATCAGCTCCTGAAATGCTGGAACGTGCCGATCGCGCTCGCCAACGCCCGTGGCGGCAGCAATGTCGTGCCGTCCGTGCGGATGAAGCTCAATACCGACGGTTCGCTCGCCACCCAGCCGGGCGTGATCAACTCGTCCTCGGATCCGCTCTTCCGGGTCGCCGCCGATTCGGCGCTGACCGCCACCCGCCGCTGCGCGCCGTTGCGCATCCCGGCTCAATTCGCCTCCTATTACGACGACTGGCGTGATGTCGTCGTCAATTTCGACGCCAGGGACGTTATGTGACCCCGAAGATCGACCGTACTCCCCTCCCCCGTGTCGCGGCTGCGCCCACCCGCCGCCGTCTCCTCGCCACCGCCGGCGCAGCGCTGCTGCTGCCCACCGCGGCCAGGGCCGAGCTCGTCATCAACCTGACCGGCGGCGCCTTCCAGCCGCTGCCGATCGCCATCGCCGATTTCGGCGGCGCAGGCGGCGTGCTCGTCTCGGGCGTGATCGCCAACAACCTGAAGCGCTGCGGCTACTTCACCCCCATCGACAAGAGCCGCCATCCCGAGAAGAACCCGCCCTTCGACGCGGCGCCGCAGTTCCAGGCCTGGCAGGCAGCCGGCGTGCAGGCCCTCGTCACCGGCCGGGTCTCGCGCGAGGCCGGCCGCATCCGCGCCGAGTTCCGGCTCTGGGACGTCGCCACCGGCACCCAGACCGACGGCCAGCAATATTTCACCGACCCGAGCAACAACCGCCGCGTCGGTCATATCATCTCGGACGCGATCTACTCGAAGATCACCGGGCTCGGCGGCTTCTTCGATACCCGCGTCGTCTTCGTCGACGAATCCGGGCCGAAGGAGACCCGCCGCAAGCGCCTCGCGATCATGGACCAGGACGGCGCCAATGTGCGCTACCTGACCAATGGCGACGTCTCGGTGGTGACGCCGCGCTATTCTCCGGTCTCGCAGGACGTCGCCTTCATGTCCCAGCGGCAGGGCGAGCAGCCGCGCGTGCAGGTGCTCAACATCGAGACCGGCCAGCGCCAGATCGTCGGCAACTTCCCCGACATGAGCTCGAGCCCGCGCTTCGCCCCCAACGGACAGCGCGTCGTGCTCTCGCTGCAGCAGGGCGGCAACGCCAATCTCTACGCCATCGACATCGGCTCGCGCACGACGCAGCGCCTGACCTCGACGGCGGCGATCGACACCTCCCCCTCCTACGCGCCCGACGGCTCGCGCATCGTCTTCGAGAGCGACCGCGGCGGTCAGCAGCAGCTCTATGTGATGGGCGCCGGCGGTGGCGAGGGCCAGCGCATCTCCTTCGGCCAGGGCCGCTATTCGCAGCCTTCCTGGTCGCCGCGCGGCGACCTCATCGCCTTCACCCGCCAGGGCGGCGGCGGCTTCGCCATCGGCGTGATGCGGCCGGACGGCTCGGGCGAGCGCATCCTGACCGAGGGCTTCCACAACGAAGCCCCGAACTGGGCCCCGAACGGCCAGTACATCATGTTCTTCCGCGATCCGGGCGGCCAGTCCGGCGGCAAGCTCTATATGGTCGACATCACCGGCCGCGTCGAAGTGCCCGTGCCGACCCCCGCCTTTGCCTCCGACCCGACCTGGTCGCCGCTGCTCAGCGGCGGACGCTGAGGCGAAAGGCGATCGTCACCGGTGGATTCCGCGAAGCCGCCCGACGCGTTCGGGCGGCTTCCGCTTTTGCGACACCGCCGGTTCACTCGCGATAGACCGGCTCCTCGACGTCGAGCTGCCGGCGGATCGAGGCCAGGTGGAGCCGCGCGGATTCCGGATCGCCCTCGCGCATCTGGCGATAGGCGGCCTCGGCGATCTCGGGCTTGACCGGCTTGACCTCGCGCCCCGTCGACAGCGCCAGCGCCTGCACCTCGCAGGCCCGCTCCAGGTAATAGAGATCGTCCCAGGCCTCGGCGATGTTCGGCGCGAGCACCATGACACCGTGATGCTTCATGAAGACGATATCGGCATCGCCGACCGCAGCCGCAATGCGGTCGCCCTCGCGCTCGTCGAGCGCCAGCCCGTTATAGTCGCGGTCGACGACGGTGCGGCCGTAGAACTTCAGCGCCGTCTGGCCGGCGAAGATCAGCGGATCGCCCTCGGTCATCGAAAGCGCCGTCGCGTAAGGCATATGCGTGTGGAACGCGACCTTCGCCCGCGGGATGTTCTTGTGGACCCGGGCGTGGATGTAGAAGGCCGTCGCCTCCGGCTCCCCCTCCCCTGAAACGACATTGCCGTGGAAGTCGCAGATCAGCAGCTTCGAGGCCGTCAACTCGCGGAAGGCCCAGCCATAGGGATTGACCAGGAACAGGTCGTCATAGCCCGGCACCAGCGCTGAGAAATGGTTGCAGATCCCCTCCTCGAAACCGTAGCGCGCCGCCATCCGGAATGTCGCGGCAAGATCGCGGCGCGCCTCCCACACCACCTCGGAGTCGAGATCGGGCTGGTTCGGGCCGCGGATCGGCGCCGCGCTCGCCACAGCGGAATTGAGGGAATGAGCCATCGCGATCTCCGGTCGGAACAGGACGGCGAACCGAAGCAGACATCGGGCCGCATGCTCCTACGATAGAACGCGGCGGACGAAAGATGCGCTGCAATTCTGCGCCCTGTCTGCGCAATTTTTTCGCGTTCCGCCGGAAACCTGTCCTGCTTTCAGGCCTGACGCCGGTCGCGCCATCTCGCGACGTAAGGCAGGATGAACATGTAGAGCCCGCTGAACAGCAGCAGGAAGAGCGGCAGCAAGGGCGAATAGACGATCCAGGCCGGCGGCTCGCCGCGCGCCATCGCGGCGAAATTCGCGAGGACGGTCGCGGTGAAGATGATCGAGAGCCAGCGATGGCCCTGCCGGATTGCAGCGTTCCAGGTCAAGCAAACCTCCTTTTATGAGCAATGGGGGAAGCGGCGCCTCAGTCGGCGCGCCCCGCGACCTCTTCCAGCTTTGCGAAGAACTGCTGCCAGCCGGCCTTGGCACCGCCGAGGGCCTGCTTCTGCTCCGGCCGGAAGCCGACCTGTTCCATGCGCAGATGCGTGCCCTTGGGCGACGGCGTCAGCGTGAAGGTCACGACGCTCTTGAGGGCATAGGCCGGGTCATCATGCGCGAAGTCCCAGCTATAGGAGAGCGATCGGTTGGACTCCACGGTCAGCACATCGCAATCCAGCACCCCGCCCCAGTCGCCACTCAGATGGAAGCGATGGCCGACGGTCGGCACGAAGTCGTTCTTCATCAGCCATTCGGCGATCAGGTGCGGCTGCGTCAGCGCACGCCAGAGCTTCTCCGGCGGATGCGGCATCTCGCGCTCGACGATGACGGAGCGGGTTTCGGTCATTGGTCCATCCTCTTGAGCAGGTCTTCGAGATCGTCGAACCGGCTTTCCCAGTAGCCGGTCATGCGGTTCGTCCAGTCGGCGAGAGGCGCCAGCGCCGCGAGCTGCGCGCTGTAATGCGTCTGCCGGCCCTGATGGCGGTCCCGCACCAGCCCGGCCTGCTTCAGCACGGCCAGATGCTTCGACACCGCCGGCTGCGACACGCCGGCCTGTGCGGTCAGCGCGACGACGGTCTGTTCGCCCTGGCTGCACAGGCGCTCGAAAATTCCACGCCGGGTCGGATCGGCCAGTGTCTTGAAGAGCAGATCATATGTGTCGGGCATCGATAATCCATAACCAATTGGCTATGAATCATCCATAACCATACAGCTATGAATTCGTCAAGCCGGAAGGTCTGGATGAGGGTGCAAACCCGGATCGCTGGTGGGGCTCGCACGGGCTGGGACGCATTTCCGCCCGAAGCGCCGGCTAATCCTGTGCTCCCGACGCAACAGCCGGCGCCGCAAACGCCTTTCGCCACATTTGGTTAACCATAAGCCGCAATGCCGCCACTTCGCCCTGATTTGGCAAGGTCTCGTTTAGGTTGACGCTTCATTGATGAGGCTTCGCGAAGCCCTCCTCGAAGTGCGCGCCACAAAATTCGATTGCCCCGGAGTTCAGCCATGTTGACCACTCTCCTTCCCGGCGGCCGTGCCGTCCGTTTCGCCGCTGCCATCGCCGCCACGCTCGCGCTCGGCGCCTGCGCCAAGGACCAGAATGCCGACGCCTCGGGCTTCGGCGCCGGCGGTGCCGCGACCCCGGGCAGCGCGCAGGACTTCGTCGTCAATGTCGGCGACCGCGTCTTCTTCGAAACCGACTCCACCGACCTGACCCCGACCGCCGTCGCGACCCTCGACAAGCAGGCTGGCTGGCTCCAGCGCTATCCGCGCTACACCTTCACCGTCGAAGGCCATGCCGACGAGCGCGGCACCCGCGAATACAACTATTCGCTCGGCGCCCGCCGCGGCCAGACCGTGCGTGACTACCTCGCCTCGCGCGGCATCGCGGCCAACCGCATGCGCACCATTTCCTACGGCAAGGAGCGCCCCGTCGCGGTCTGCAACGACATCTCCTGCTGGTCGCAGAACCGCCGCTCGGTCACTGTTCTCGACGGCGCCGGCGGCGTCTGATCGCGCCACGCATCGCATACCGGCCGGCGCGTCCCAAGGGCGCGCCGGCTTTCCATATTTTGGCCGCTGTCACCGCATGATATAGGCCAGCTTTACCGGCAGAGTGGTTATCGTGATGAAGCTCCGCACCGCCTTTTCCCGCACCATCGGCGCCGCCTGTCTCGCGCTCCTGGCGAGCGG
>JAEWKP010000473.1 GCA_023393655.1 Pseudomonadota bacterium
ACACGCCGGGCAGCCAGGTGAAGGGCGGCAGCGCGACCGGAGGCGCCCAGCCGCCGAGGAAGAGGATCGTGGTCAGCGAGCACATGGTCATGATCGCCACGTATTCGCCGAGCATGAACAGCAGGTATGGCGTCGAGGAATACTCGACCATGAAGCCCGCCACGAGCTCGGATTCCGCCTCGGCCAGATCGAAGGGCGGCCGGTTCGTCTCGGCCAGCGCCGAGATGAAGAAGACCACGAACATCGGGAAGAGCGGGATGAAGTACCAGTTCAGGATCGAGAGCCATGGCACGCCCAGCGCATGCGCCAGGCCGCGGTTCGCTTGAGCCTCGACCACGGCCGAGAGGTTCAGCGAGCCGACGCAGAGCAGCACGGTGATGATGACGAAGCCGATCGAGACCTCGTAGGACACCATCTGCGCCGCCGAGCGCAAGGCGCTCATGAACGGGTATTTCGAGTTCGAGGCCCAGCCGGCCATGATGATGCCGTAGACGCCGAGCGAGGAGATCGCGAGGATGTAGAGCACGCCGACATTGATGTCGGCGATAGCCCAGCCTTCCGCCACCGGGATCACCGCCCAGGCGCCGAGCGCCAGGAGGCAGGAGATGAACGGCGCCAGCAGGAAGATGCCCTTGTTGGCGCCTGACGGGATGATCGGCTCCTTGAGCGCGAACTTGATCAGGTCCGCGAAACTCTGGAACAGGCCCCAGGGGCCGACCACGTTCGGGCCGCGGCGAAGCTGCACCGCCGCCCAGACCTTGCGGTCGGCGAGCAGGATATAGGCGATGAAGACCAGCAGGCAGACCAGCAGCAGCAGGCTCTTGCCGAGGATGATCGCGATATCGAGGACGAGGTCCCAGTTCATGGCCGCTTACTCCGCCGCCTGCTGATGCCGGCCGGAGGCCAGCGCCGAGCATTCCGCCATGATAGCGGAGGCACGCGCGATCGGGTTGGTCTGATAGAAATCGGCGACGACGGGCGCAAAGCCCGCCTTGTCGGTCTTGCCGCCGAGGCCGGCGAGCTTGCCGATCTCGGAGGCATCGTTGACCGGCAAGCTATCCAGCGCCGCGAAATGCGGATGCGCCTCGTAGAGCGCCTTGCGCAGGCCGGCGAGCGAGTCGAAAGGCAGCGTCTTGCCGAGTGTCGCCGAGAGCGCGCGCAGGATCGCCCAGTCCTCGCGGGCGTCGCCCGGCGGGAAGGTGGCGCGGTCGCCCATCTGCACACGGCCTTCCGTGTTCACATAGGTGCCGGATTTCTCGGTATAGGCAGCCCCCGGCAGGATGACATCGGCGCGATGCGCGCCCTTGTCGCCATGCGTGCCCTGGTAGATCACGAAAGCGCCTTCCGGCACCTCGATCTCATCGGCGCCGAGCAGGAAAAGCACATCGAGCGCGCCCGGCTTGACCATCGCAGCCGCATCGAGACCACCCGATCCATCAGCGTTTTCTTGCGGCACGAAGCCGAGATCGAGCGCGCCGACACGAGCGGCGGCAGTATGGATCACGCCAAAGCCATTCCAGCCTTCAGTGACGGCGCCGAGCGCCTGCGCGGCCTTGGCGGCGAGCGAGAGCACGGCTTCGCCGTCAGTGCGGGCGAGAGCGCCCTGCCCGACCAGCAGCATCGGCTTGCCACCGGCAGCCTGGGCCGACTTCACGACCTCGGCCAGCGTCTCAGGACCAGCGCCGAGATAGTCGTAAGCGTAGGTCAGGTCGGCCTTCTCGCCGATGACGCTGACCTTGAGGTCGCCACGCAGCCAGCGCTTGCGGATACGGGCGTTCAGGATCGGCGCCTCACGGCGCGGGTTCGAGCCGATGATCAGCAACGAGGTCGCATCCTCGATGCCGGCGATTCCGGCGTTGAGGACGTAGGAGGCGCGGCCGAACTTGGGATGCAGCTTGGTGCCGTCCTGGCGGGCGTCGAGATTGGCGGAGCCGAGCGAGGCGATCAGGCTCTTCAGCGCGAACATGTCCTCGACCGCGGCGAGATCGCCGGCGATGGCGCCGATCTTCTCAGGGGCGGCAGCCTTCACCTTGCCGGCGATGGCGGCGAAAACCTCGTTCCAGCTCGCGGGGCGCAGGCGGCCGTTCTCGCGGAGATAAGGCCGGTCGAGACGCTGGGTCTTCAGGCCGTCGGCGACATGGCGGGTCTTGTCGGAGATCCACTCCTCGTTCACCGCCTCGTTGAGGCGGGGCAGGATGCGCATCACTTCCTTGCCGCGCGAGTCGACGCGGATGGCGGAGCCGACCGCGTCCATCACGTCGATGCTCTCGGTTTTCGAGAGCTCCCAGGGACGGGCCTTGTTCTGGTAGGGCTTCGAGGTCAGCGCGCCGACCGGGCAGAGATCGACGACGTTGCTCTGCAGCTCCGACGACATCGCCTGCTCGAGATAGGTCGTGATCTCCATGTCCTCGCCGCGGCCGATGGCGCCGAGATCAGAGGCGCCGGCAACCTCGGTGGTGAAGCGGACGCAGCGCGTGCACTGGATGCAGCGCGTCATCGTCGACTTGACCAGCGCGCCGAAATACTTGTCCTCGACCGCGCGCTTGTTCTCGGCATAGCGCGAGGTGTCCGCGCCATAGGCCATCGCCTGGTCCTGCAGGTCGCATTCGCCGCCCTGGTCGCAGATCGGGCAGTCAAGCGGGTGGTTGATGAGCAGGAACTCCATCACCCCTTCGCGGGCCTTCTTGACCATCGGCGACTTGGTCAGGACGACCGGCGGCTCGCCGTTCGGGCCGGGGCGCAGGTCGCGCACGCCAATCGCGCAGGAGGCCTGCGGCTTCGGCGGGCCACCCTTCACCTCGACGAGGCACATGCGGCAGTTGCCCGCGATCGAGAGGCGCTCGTGGAAGCAGAAGCGCGGCACCTCGACGCCCGCGGC
>JAEWKP010000029.1 GCA_023393655.1 Pseudomonadota bacterium
CCATGTCGACGTCGACACCGACCATGGCATGTGGGGTGTCGAGGGCGTGATGAAGACCCGCGACGACTATCGCGACATCGTCGACATCGAGCTCGTCGCCTTTCCGCAATCGGGCCTGCTGCGCCGGCCGGGCACGCTCGCGCTGATGGATGAGGCGATGAAGGCCGGCTGCGAGATCGTCGGTGGGCTCGATCCCTGCGCCATCGACCGCGATCCGAAGGGTCATCTCGATGCGATCTTCGGGCTCTGCCAGAGCTACGGCAAGCCGCTCGACATCCATCTGCATGAGCCGGGCGAGATGGGCGCCTTCTCGATGGATCTCATCATGGAGCGCACCCGCGGGCTCGGCATGAAGGGCAAGGTTACGATCAGCCATGCCTTCTGCCTCGGTAGCCCCGATCCGGCCCTGGTCGATCCGCTGATCGCGCAGCTCGCCGATCTCGACATTGGGATCATGACGACGGCGCCATCCCGGAGCGCCGCGCCGCCCGTCAAGAAGCTTCTGGATGCCGGCGTCCGTGTCTGCTCCGGCTCGGACGGCATCCGCGACACCTGGGGGCCATACGGCAATGCCGACATGGTGGAGCGCGCGATGTTCATCGGCCTGCGCAACAATTTCCGCCGCGACGACGAGGTCGAGCTCGGCTTGCATGTCTGCACGACCGGCGGCGCCGAGGTGATGGAGATCGCTGGTTACGGCCTCGCCGAAGGCAAGGCCGCCGATCTCGTCATTATGCCCGGCGAGAGCCTGACGGATATCGTCGTGACCCGTTCGCCCAGGCGCCGCGTGATCAAGCGCGGCAGGATCGTCGCCCGTGACGGCGTTTCGGTGAGGACGGCCCCGTGAGCCTTCAGGCCAAGAAGCGGCCCGAAGGCCGCATCCTGATGACCGCCCGCTGGGTGGTCGGCCACAAGGACGGCCGCCATCGCCTCTATGAGAACGGCGAGGTCGTGTTCGAGAACGGAGAAATCGTCTTCGTCGGCCACGGTTTTCCGGGCGAGGTTGCGCGCCGCATCGATTACGGCCACGCGCTGATCGGGCCGGGCTTCGTCGATTGCGACGCGCTTTCCGATCTCGACACCACCATCCTCGGTTATGACAACCAGCCGGCCTGGAAGAAGGGTCGGGTCTGGCCGCGCAGCTATCTCGAGGCCGGCCCCTACGAGATGTATACGCGCGAGGAGCTGGCCTTCCAGAAGCGCTATGCCTTCTCCCAGCTGATCCGCAACGGCATCACCACGGCGCTGCCGATCGCCTCGCTGTTCTACCGCGCCTGGGGCGAGACGGTGCAGGAATTCGAGGATGCGGCGGAAGCCGGCGCCGAGCTCGGCATGCGCGCCTATCTCGGCCCGGCCTATCGCACCGGCAATCAGGTGGTCGAGAGCGACGGCCGCGTCGTCACCTATTACGAGGAGGAGCGTGGTCTCGCCGAGCTCGATGCTGCCATCGATTTCGCTAAACGCCATGAGGGACAGGCCGGTGGTCTGATCCGCGCGATGTTCGCGCCCGACCGCATCGAGACATCGACCGCCGAGCTCCTGCGCCGCACGGCGGCCGCCTCGCGCGAGCTCGACATTCCCGTTCGGCTGCATTGCTGCCAGTCGAAGATCGAATACGATCTCGTCCTCGCCCAGCACGGCGTGAGCCCGCCGGAATGGCTGGAAAGCCTCGGCTTTCTCAACGAGCGCTGCCTGCTGCCGCATGGCACCGTCGTCTCGGGCAGCCGCCTGATCGACCGCCCCGGCCGCGATCTGGAGATCATCCGCGATTCCGGCGCCAGCATCGTGCATTGCCCGCTCGTCTCTGGCCGGCACGGCAACAGCATCAATCATTTCGGCAGCTACCGCGCCATGGGCCTCAATATCGCCATGGGCACGGATACCGCCCCGCCCGACATGGTGATGAACATGCAGACCGGCATGATCCTGGCTCGCACCATGGCCGGCAATGTCGGCGCCGTGCGCTCCGAGGACTATTACGACGCAGCGACCGTCGGCGGTGCCGATGCGCTGCAGCGGCCCGATCTCGGCCGCCTCCAGCCGGGCTCGCGCGCCGATATCACCGTCTTCGAATTCGACCGGCCGCATAGCGGGCAGGTCATCGACCCCATCCAGACGATGATGCTCACCGGCCATGGCCGCGACTTCGCGACCGTGGTGATCGACGGCCCTTCGTCATGGAGAACCGGGCGATCCCCGGCCAGGACGAGGCCGCCGACAATGCCCGCGCCCAGAAGCAGTTCGAGGGTGTGATGGCGCGCTATCCCGAGCGCACGCTCGGCCACCCGCCGATGAGCGAGATTTTCTCGTCGAGCTACGCGATCGAACGCAGCGAGGCCTCTGCATGACCGCTCCCGCCGCCCAGCCTCTCCTGTCCGTCCGCGACCTGCGCATCGTCTTCGATGGCCGCCACGGCCCGTTGACCGCGCTGGACGGCGTCTCCTTCGACATCAAGCCGGGCGAGATACTCGGTATGGTCGGCGAGTCCGGGGCGGGCAAGTCCCTGACCGGCACGGCGGTGATCGGCCTGCTTGATCCGCCGGGCCGCATCGCCGGCGGCGAGATCCATCTCGCCGGCCAGCGCATCGACAATCTGCCGGCCGAGCAGATGCGCAAGCTGCGCGGCCGGCGCATCGGCGCGATCTTCCAGGACCCGCTGACCTCGCTGCACCCCCTGCTCAAGGTCGGCGACCAGCTCGTCGAGACCATCCTGACCCATCTGCCGGTCAGCCGCGCGGAAGCGCGCAAGCGCGCGCTCGACCTGCTCAAGGAGGTCGGCATCCCCGCTGCCGAGACGCGGATCGACCATTTCCCGCACCAGTTCTCCGGCGGCATGCGCCAGCGCGTCGTGATCGCGCTCGCGCTCTGCGCCGAGCCCTCGCTGATCATCGCCGACGAGCCGACGACGGCGCTCGACGTCTCGATCCAGGCGCAGATCACCACGCTTCTGAAGCGCCTCTGCCGCGAGCACGGCACGGCGATCATGTTGGTGACGCATGATATGGGGGTCATCGCCGAAACCGCCGACCGGGTCGCGGTGATGTATGCCGGCCGCATCGTCGAGATCGGCCCGGTCGAGGAGGTGACGCGCCGGCCGAGCCATCCCTACACCGCCGGCCTGATGGCCTCGATCCCGAGCGTCCATGTCCGCCATGAGCATCTCAACCAGATCGACGGCGCCATGCCGCGCCTCAACGCCATCCCGCCGGGCTGCGCCTTCAATCCGCGTTGCGGCCGGGCGGAGGATTTTTGCCGCGAGCACAAGCCCGGCCTGCCCCTCTCAGGGCATGCCGCAGCCTGCCATTTCCCCCTGAAGGAGGCGGCCCATGCTTGAGCAGGTTTCGACGCTCGCGCCCGCGAGGGCCACTGGCGACGACATCATCCTCGATGTCGAGGCGGCCTGCTGCCGTTTCGACGTCTCGGCGCCCGCACTCTCGCGGCTGCTCTCGAAGGAGCCGCGGCGCATCCTGCGTGCGGTCGAGAACGTCTCCTTCACGGTGAAGCGCGGCACCACCTTCAGCATCGTCGGCGAGTCCGGCTGCGGAAAATCGACGCTCGCCCGCATGGTCGTCGGCCTGCAGCGGCCGACCGAAGGCAAGCTCAGCTTCCGCGACATCCGCCGCGCCGACGGCACGATCGGCCCGCCGCGCGTGCAGATGATCTTCCAGGACCCCTATGCCTCGCTCAACCCGCGCTGGCGCGTCGGCGAGATCATCGCCGAGCCGATCCGCGAGCTGAACCTGCGCGCCGACGAGGCGGCGATCCAGCAGCGCGTCGGCGACCTCCTGAAGACCGTCGGCCTGTCGCGCGCGGATGCCAGCCGCTATCCGCACGCCTTCTCCGGCGGCCAGCGCCAGCGCATCTCGATCGCGCGCGCGCTCGCGACCGAGGCCGATTTCCTCGTCTGCGACGAGCCGACCTCGGCGCTCGACGTCTCCGTGCAGGCGCAGATCCTCAACCTGATGGTCCGGCTGCAGAAGGAATTCGGGCTGACCTATCTCTTTATCAGCCACAATCTCTCGGTCGTCCGGCACATGTCGGACGATCTCGCGATCATGTATCTCGGCCGCTTCGTCGAGGCGGGGCCGGCCGAGCAGGTCTTCACCCGGCCGCAGCACCCCTATACGCGCCTGCTGCTCGACACGATTCCCGATGTCGAGCGGCCGAACCGGGAGCGTCGGCCGATGTCCGGCGAGGTGCCGAGCCCGATCAGCCCGCCGGCGGGCTGCACCTTCAACCCGCGCTGCGCCCAGGCCGCCGATCGCTGCCGCGTCGACCGGCCGGAGCTGCGGCAGTTGGGCGAGGTCGAAGTGTCCTGCCACTTCGCCTGAGGCTCTGCTGTGCCGTCATGGTCGGGCCTGTCTCGACCATCCACGTCTTCCTTCGGGCCGCGCGGTGTTCAAGACGTGGATGCTCGCCACAAGGGCGAGCATGACATGCGAGAGAGGACGCCTAGGCGACCAGCGTCGCGTCCATCGTGATCGGCGCCTTGAACAGCTTCGAGACCGGGCAGCCGGCCTTGGCCTTGTCGGCCAGCGCCTCGAAGGTAGCCTGGTCGGCGCCGGGCACCTTGCCCTTCAGCGTCAGGTGGATCGCGGTGATCGCGTAGCCGTCGTCGAGCTTGTCGAGCGTCACCCGCGCCGTGGTGTCGAGCGCATCGGCCTTGAGATTGGCCTCTCCCAGGATGAGCGAAAGCGCCATGGTGAAGCAGGCGGCATGCGCTGCGCCGATCAGCTCCTCGGGATTGCTGCCGGGCTTGCCCTCGAAGCGGCTGGCGAAGCCGTAAGGGTAGGCGTCGAGCGCCTTGGTCTCGGTCGAGATCGTGCCCTTGCCGTCCTTGATGCCGCCTTCCCAATGGGCCGAGCCGGTCTTGTTGATCGCCATGATGCTGTCTCCCGTTCTGGTTGGGTGGGTTATGCTGCGGTTGTGACGCTACCCTTTGACAACGATCCAGCGCGAGTGGGGTTCACCGGCACGCGATCGTTACAGGGAAAAAGCCCTCGACTACCGTAAGGTCACTGTCCCAAACGCTGGAGGCTGCCATGACCGCATTCAATGCTGTGCGCTTCAAGGTAAAACCGGGAATGGAGACAGCCTTTCTCGATGCTCACCGCGGTGTTGCCGCGGACTGGCCGGGCTTGCGACACGCGAACATCATCGCGGCGGGCGAGGGGCGCTACTGCATCATCGCGGAATGGGAGAGCATGGACGCGATGGTGGCGGCCCGCCCGCAGATGATCGCCACGCTCAACAGCTTCCGTCACACGCTCGATGATCTCGGCAACGGACTCGGCGTCACCGATCCGATCGCGGGGACGGTGGCCTTGTCGCTGAAATAGGGCATGGGCGCCTAGAGGGGTGATCTCGCCGCAAAAGCGGAGGGCCCGCACCGATCACTCGATGCGGGCCCATGGATTGGCCGGCGATGTCGTCCCTCAGCGGAACAGCGCCAGCGACTTCGACAGGGTGATCCAGACGCCCCAGGCGATCGGCAGGCCGACCACGGCCCAGGCGAGGAGCGCGGTGCTATCGAAACCGCCCTTGCCGATGCCGTAGGAACCGTAATGGGCTGTTGCGTCGACGCTTGCCGACCGCTTCTGCAGCGCCGCGACCTCGGCATCCTGCATGAACCACTTGGCCGCGACCGGGCGGACCAGCAGGTTGCAGAGGAAGCCGAGCACCAGCATGCCGGCGAGGATGTACATGGTGCGGTCATAGACCTGCGCGCGCGGCACACCGGCATTGATCTGCGCCTCGCGGATATAGTTCACCACGACCGGGCCGATGATGCCGGCGGTCGACCACGCCGTCAGCAGGCGGCCATGGATGGCGCCGACGAACTGCGTGCCGAACATGTCGGCGA
>JAEWKP010000073.1 GCA_023393655.1 Pseudomonadota bacterium
ATCCGCGGGCGCGCTCGGCCAAGCTGCGCGCCGCCGCGCGCAACGAGGCGCCGGGTCGCCGGGCCGATGCCGGTCTCGTCGCGTTGTCCACCGTCCCCGCCCCGCAGCCGCGCCGGAGGCCCTGAGCGTGATCAAGCTCCTGCACATCATCGCCATCGGCGCGCTGGTCTCATCGGCGGTCTTTGCCTATTCGATCAAATACGAGACGACGCTGGCGACCGAGCATCTCCAGAAGCTCAAGGGCAAGACCCAGCGCGAGCGCGACGCGATCCAGGTGCTCAAGGCCGAGTGGCAGTTCCTCAACCGGCCCGACCGCGTCCAGATGCTGGCGGAGCGCCATCTCGACCTGCAGCCCTTCGTGGTGACGCAGGTGGTCAAACCCTCGGACATCCCGAACCGGGGCCCCAAGGTCGATGCCATCGGCCGCAAGCTCGAGGATCTCGGCCTCGGCCTGCCGACCGAGACCCCCAGGGATCGCAAGGCGAGCGCGACGACGCCGGGAGCCATGCCATGAGCCAGTCCATGCATCACGATGCGACGGAGCAGCAGGACGAGGCGACGGAGCCCGTCGTGAAGCGCGGGCGCCTGGCCTGGTTGCGCGATGTCTTCCGCATGAGCGGGGAAAAGAGCGAGCCGCGCGTTGGCCTTGTCATCCTCGGCTTCTCCGCTCTGTTCCTCGCGATCATCGGCCGGCTGGTCTATCTCGGCGTCGCTCCGAACGAGCAGGTCGGCCTGCGCCGCGCCACCTCCAACGCCATCTCAGCCGCCCGGCCCGACATCGTCGACCGCAATGGCGATGTCATGGCGACCGATATCCGCACGGTCTCGGTCTTCGCCGAGCCGCGCCGCATCCTCGACAAGGACGAGGCGACCGAGTTGCTGACGGCCGTTCTGCCGGACCTCGACGCCAAGGAACTCCGCGACAAGCTCGGCACCAAGAAGGGCTTCGTCTGGGTCAAGCGCGAGATCACGCCGCGCCAGCAGGCCGAGGTCCATCGGCTCGGCATTCCCGGCGTCGGCTTCGTGCCCGAGAACAAGCGCGTCTATCCGAACGGCAATGCCGCCGCGCATGTGCTCGGCTTCGCCAATATCGACAATGTCGGCATCGCCGGCATCGAGAAATACATCGACTCGCAGGGCCTGCAGGATCTGAACGGCGCGGGCCTCGCGACCGAGGCCTCCGACCTGAAGCCGGTCAAGCTGTCGATCGACCTGCGCGTCCAGCACCTGCTGCGCGACGAACTGTCCAAGGGACTTGAGCGCTTCAAGGCAATCGCCGCGGCGGGTGCGATCATGGACGTGAACACCGGGGAGGTGATCGCGCTGGTCTCGCTGCCGGATTTCGATCCGGGCAATCCCGTCGACGCGCTGGAGAAGGACCGGATCAACCGGATGAATGTCGGCGTCTACGAGATGGGCTCGACCTTCAAGGCGCTGACCATCGCGATGGCGCTGGATTCCGGCAAGGTCAACATCAATTCGAGCTTCTCGACCGCCGGCGGCATGATGCGGTTCGGCCGCCAGGTCATCAAAGAATACCATGGCACGGGCCGGACGCTCACCGTGCCGGAAGTCTTCCTGCATTCGTCGAACATGGGCTCGATCAAGATGGCGCTGGCCGTCGGCGTCGAGGGCCACAAGGCCTTCCTCAAGAAGATGTGGCAGCTCGACCGGATGACGACGGAGCTGCCGGAAAGTGCGGCGCCGATCGTCCCGCAGCGCTGGGGCGAGATCAACACCGCGACCATCGCCTTCGGCCACGGCCTTGCCGTCGCGCCGCTGCAGGCGCTGGCGGCGGTGGCGGCGCTGGTGAATGGCGGTTACCTGATGAAGCCGACCTTCCTGATGCGATCCGAGGAAGAAGCCCGCAAGGTCGCGACGCGCGTCATCAAGCCGGAGACCTCCGAGGCGATGCGCTTCATCATGCGGCTCAACGGCGAGAAGGGCTCGGCCCGCAAGGCGAATATCGAAGGCTATTTCGTCGGCGGCAAGACCGGCACGGCCGAGAAGGTCATCAACGGCCGCTATGCCAAGAACAAGAACTTCACGACCTTCACGGCGATCGCACCCTCCGACAAGCCGAAATACCTGTTCCTGGCGATTTATGACGAGCCGAAGGGCTATGCCGAGAGCGGCGGCTATTCGACCGCGGCGTGGAATGCCGGCGTCACGACCGGCCGGGTGATCGAGCGCGCCGCGCCGATCCTGGGGCTGAACCCCCGCTTCGATCCGCCGCCGTCGCCGTTCCCGCTGATGGCGAGGCTCGGTGCCTGGGGTTCGCGCTGATCTCGACCTATAACGGTGGCCATGACGATGACCGGATACCGCCTCGGAGACCTCTTCCCCGAGATGTTCGAGACTGAGGCCGCCAGCCAGCAGGTGCATGGCGTTGCCTTCGACAGCCGCAAGGTGACGGGGGACGACGTCTTCGTCGCGCTCGCTGGAGCCAAGGCGGATGGCGCCCGCTTCATCATGGATGCTGTCGGGCACGGCGCGGTTGCCGTCGTCTCGGGCGGGCCCCGGCCGGCCGACCTGCCGGCCGGCGTCGCTTTCGCACAGGTCGAGGACCCGCGCCTCGCGCTGGCGCTCGCTGCGGCAAAGATTCATCCGCGTCAGCCGAAGACCATCGTCGCGGTGACCGGCACCAGCGGCAAATCCTCGGTGGCGGATTTCACCCGCCAGATCTTTCAGGCGCTCGGCCATGAGGCGGCGAGTGTCGGCACGATCGGTGTGGTGACGAGCAAGGGCGCCGATTACGGCTCACTGACGACGCCGGACCCGCTCTCGCTGCACGCTTCGTTCGACAGGCTCGCGGGCGAGGGCATCACGCATCTCGCCATGGAAGCGTCCTCGCACGGGCTCGACCAGCGCCGCCTCGACGGTGTGCGGCTGAGCGCCGGCGCCTTCCTCAATCTCGGGCGCGACCATCTCGATTATCATCCGAGTGTCGAGGAATACCTCGCCGCGAAGTTGAGGCTGTGGGAGCTGCTGCCGGACGGCGCGCCGGTGGTGATCAACCGCGACGAGCCTTATGCGGACGCGGCAGCCGAGGCTGCGGCCAAGGCCGGCCACCCGATCATCGGCATCGGCCGCAAGGGCGAGACGTTGACGCTGCTGCGCAACGAGCGCGACGGCTTCTCGCAGCGCCTGACGGTCGGCTTCGACGGGCAGGAAATCTCCGTCGCGCTGCCGCTCGTCGGCGATTTCATGGCCGGCAATGCGCTGGTTGCGGCGGGCCTTGCCATTGCGACCGGCGAGGACAAGGCTGCTTCCTTGCAGGCGATTTCGGGTCTGACCGGTGTCGCGGGGCGGCTCGAGCGTGTCGGCGAGGCCAATGGCGGGCTCGTCGTCGTCGATTTCGCCCATAAGCCGGATGCGCTGGTCGCTGTGCTGACCACCTTGCGCCCTTATGCGACCGGGCGGCTGATCTGTCTCTTCGGCTGCGGAGGCGATCGCGACAAGGGCAAGCGCCCGCTGATGGGCGCTATCGCGGCCGAAAAGGCCGACATCGCCATCGTCACCGACGACAATCCGCGTAGCGAGGACCCGGCGACGATCCGGTCCGAGATCATGGCCGCCTCTCCGAAGCTCAGCGAGATCGGCGGGCGCGAGGAAGCGATCCGCGCCGCGGTGAGAATGCTGAAGCCCGGGGATTTGCTGGTCGTGGCTGGAAAAGGTCATGAAACCGGCCAGATCATCGGCGATCGGACGCTGCCTTTCTCGGATCAGGACGTGGTTCGCAAGGCGCTATCGGAGATCAAGTGATGAGCGCCCCGCTCTGGACCGGAGACAAGCTGATCGCTGCGCTGCGCGCGCGGCCCGAAGGCGCCGTGCCGCCGGTCGTGACCGGTGCTTCGATCGATACCCGCACGCTGGAGCCCGGCGACGTCTTCTTCGCGATCACCGGCGAAGCCCGTGACGGGCATGATTTCGTCAGAGGTGCGCTCGACAAGGGCGCGGCGCTCGCCGTGGTCGATGAGGCGCATGCGGCGGAATTCGCGGGCGCAGGCGCGCTCGCCGTCGTGCCGGACGTGCTGAAGGCGATGGAACATGCTGGCACCGCGAGGCGTGCCGAGCTCAAGGCGGGAATCGTCGCGGTCACCGGCTCTGTCGGCAAGACCGGGACCAAGGAAGCGCTGCGCCTCGTGCTCTCGCGCCAGGGCAAGACCCATGCGCCCGTCGCTTCCTACAACAATCACTGGGGCGTGCCTCTGACGCTCTGCCGCACCCCCGCCGATGTCGCGTATGGCGTCTACGAGATCGGCATGAACAGCCCTGGCGAGATCCTGCCACTGGCGCGGATGGTGCGCCCGCAGGTCGCGATCATCACCACGATCCAGCCGGTGCATCTCGCCGCCTTCGCCTCGCTCGAGGGGATCGCCGAGGAGAAGGCCGGGGTCTACTGGGAACTTGAAGAAGGCGGTACGGCGATCGTCAATGCCGACATCCCGCAATCCGAATTGCTGCGCGACATCGCCAGATCCGGTCCGGCCGGGCGGATCGTCACCTTCGGGGAAAGCCCGGATGCCGATGTGAAGCTGGTCTCCTGTGCGCTGAAACCGGACATGTCGGTGGTCGAGGCTCGTGTCCTCGGCGAGCCGGTGACCTATCGGCTCGGCAGCCCGGGCAAGCATATCGTGCTGAATTCGCTCGGCGTGCTCGCGGCCGTCCAAGCACTCGGCGCCGATCTCGCGCTGGCTGCGCTGGGGCTCGGCGACCTCAAGCCGCCGGCCGGACGCGGCGCACGGCAGGTGCTGCAGGCGCCGGGCGGCAGGATCACGCTGCTCGACGAGAGCTATAACGGCAACCCCGCGTCGATGCGGGCTGCGATCGAGAATCTCGGCCGCCTGCCGGTCGAGGGGCGTGGCCGGCGCATCGCCGTGCTCGGCGACATGCTGGAACTCGGGCCGACAGGCCCGGAGTTGCATCGGGGGCTCGCCGAACCGCTGGTCTCGAACGGGATCGACAAGGTCTTCACCTGCGGCCCGCTGATGAAAGGGCTCCACGAGAGCTTGCCTTCCGCCATGCGGGGGGCTTATGCCGCCACGGCGAGCGACCTGGAGCCGCTCGTGCTCGATGCGATCCGCGGCGGCGACACCGTCACGGTCAAGGGATCGCTGGGCACGCGCATGGGGCCGATCGTCAAGGCGATCCTCGCGCGCTTTCCTGCCGTGCCTGCCGAAGACTGATCTGCAAGAGAGCCCAGAAGCATGTTCGCCCTGCTCGCCGAACTGTCCGGCACCTTCCCGGTGCTGAACGTCTTTCGCTACATCACCTTCCGCGCCGGCGGGGCGACGGCGACGGCGCTGCTCTTCCTGTTCTTTTTCGGTCCCTCGGCGATCTCCTGGCTCCGGATCAAGCAGGGCAAGGGCCAGCCTATCCGCACGGACGGACCCGAATCGCATCTCGCCAAGCGCGGCACGCCGACCATGGGCGGGCTGATGATCCTGACGGGGGTGTTCGTCGCGGTGCTGCTCTGGGGCAACCTGCGCAACCCTTACGTATGGATCGTGCTCGGCGTCACCGCCTCCTATGGCGCGATCGGCTTCTATGACGACTATCTCAAGGTCACCAAGCAGTCGCACAAGGGCTTCTCGGGCAAGGCGCGCATCTCGATCGAGGTGGTGGTCGCGCTGATCGCCTGCTATTTCATCATGCAGACGCAGCCGCCGGCGATCGGCTCGGATTTCGCGATGCCTTTCCTCAAGGAAGCGATCATCCCGCTCGGCATCCTGTTCCCGCTGGTGGCATCCTTCGTCGTGGTCGGCGCGGGCAACTCGGTGAACCTGACCGACGGGCTCGACGGGCTCGCCATCGTGCCGGTGATGATCGCGGCCGGTACCTTCGGCTTCATCTCCTATCTCGTCGGCAATGCGATCTTCGCCAACTACCTGCAGATCCACCATATCCCCGGCGCGGGCGAGCTCGCGGTGATCTGCGGCGCGGTGATCGGCGCCGGCCTCGGCTTCCTCTGGTTCAACGCGCCGCCGGCCCAGATCTTCATGGGCGACACCGGCTCGCTGGGTCTCGGCGGCCTGCTCGGCACCATCGCGGTCGCGACCAAGCACGAGATCGTGCTGGCGATCGTCGGCGGCCTCTTCGTCGTCGAGGCGCTTTCGGTCATCATCCAGGTCTTCGTGTTCAAGCGCACGGGCAAGCGCGTCTTCCTGATGGCGCCGATCCACCACCATTTCGAGAAGCTGGGCTGGACCGAGCCGCAGGTCGTGATCCGCTTCTGGATCATCTCGGTCGTGCTGGCGCTGGTCGGCCTCGCCACGTTGAAGCTGCGCTGAGAGTGCACGCATGACGCCCGTCACCGTTTTCGCCGGGCGCAAGGTCGCCCTGTTCGGCCTCGGCGGCTCCGGGCTCGCGACGGCACGCGCGCTCAAGGCGGGCGGTGCCGAGGTCGCGGCCTGGGACGACAACGAGAAGAGCCGCGAGAAGGCGGCTGCCGAGGGCATCGCCGTCGTCGATCTCGCGAATGCCGACTGGTCGGGCTTCGCGGCTTTCGTGCTCTCGCCCGGCGTGCCGCTGACGCATCCCGAACCGCACTGGACCGTGGGCAAGGCCAAGGCTGCCGGTGTGCCGATCATCGGCGATGTCGAATTATTCTTCCTCGAGCGGGCGAAGATCGCGCCGGGCTCCCCGGTCGTCTGCATCACCGGCACCAACGGCAAGTCGACGACGACCGCCCTGATCGCACATGTGCTCAAGGAAGCCGGCCGCGACGTGCAGATGGGCGGCAATATCGGCACCGCCGTGCTGGCGCTG
>JAEWKP010000108.1 GCA_023393655.1 Pseudomonadota bacterium
AGACCTCGCGCTTCCTGCTCTCCTGCTTCGAGGCCTGCCTGGCGCAGTCGCAGGGCGATGCCGAGCGGCTGGCCCAGCTCGGCGCGCCGCGCGTCAGCGTCGCCGGCAACCTGAAATTCGACGTGCCCGCCCCGCCCGCCGATTCCGATTCGCTCGCCATTCTCGATGGCCAGACGACGGGTCGCCCGGTCTGGATCGCCGCGAGCACGCATCCCGGCGAGGACGAGCTGGTGCTTGCCGCCCATCTCGCGATCAAGCCTTACCTGCCGAAGCTGCTCACCATCATCGCGCCGCGCCATCCCCAGCGCGGCCCGGAGATCGAGGCGCTGGCAGAGGCGAATGAAGTCGCCGTCTCGCGCCGGGCCATCGGGGGAAGCCCGGAACGGAACGTCGACCTCTATGTCGCCGACACCGTCAACGAGCTCGGGCTGTTCTACCGGCTCTCACAGGTCGCCTTCCTCGGCGGCTCACTGGTCGAGGGCATCGGCGGGCACAACCCGATCGAGCCGGCCAAGCTCGGCTGCGCCCTGCTGCACGGGCCCTATGTCCACAACAACGCCGAGATCTTCGCCGCCTTCGACCGCGACGGCGGCTCGCGCGAGGCCGCCGATGCACAGGCGCTCGCCGGTACGGTGCATCGCTGGCTGAACAACCCGGCCGAGGCCCGGCAGGCGGCGCGCGCCGCCGCGCAGACCGCAACCGAACTCGGCGGCGCGCTGAACCGCACCCTGCACGCGATCGAACCGCTGCTGATGCGGGTCGCGATCGGCCAGCGCGAGAGCGCGCCCTGATGTTGCGTGCCCCGCGCTTCTGGTGGCGGGAGACACCCACGCTGCTCGCCCGGCTGCTCCAGCCGTTCGGCTTCGTCTACGGCCGGATCACCTTGCGGCGGATGCGGCAGCCCGGAACCGATGCAGGCCTGCCGGTGATCTGCGTCGGCAATTTCATCGCCGGCGGCGCCGGCAAGACGCCGACCACGATCACAATCGCCCGCCTGCTGGAAGAGCGGGACGAAAAGCCCTTCGTGCTGATGCGCGGCTATGGCGGCCGGCTCGCCGGGCCTGTCGAGGTCGATCCCGACCGGCATCGCGCGGCTGATGTCGGCGACGAGCCGATCCTGATGGCGCGCCATGCCCGCACCGTCATCGCCCGCGACCGGCTGGCCGGCGCAAGGCTCGCGCGTGGACTCGGCGCCAGCATCGTCGTGATGGATGACGGCCTGCAGAATCCGGCGCTGGTGAAGCAGCTCCGGCTCGCAGTGGTCGACGGATCGAGCGGCACCGGAAACGGGCTATGCCTCCCGGCCGGTCCCCTGCGCGCGCCCCTGGTCGAGCAAATGCGCGAAACCGACGCCATCATCGTGATCGGCCCGGGCGAGGCCGGGGAGCGGGTCGCGACGATCGCACGGGCACAGCAGAAGCCGGTTCTCCGCGCCGCGCTCAAGCCAGCAGGCGACGCCGTCGCGCGATTGCGCGGACAGAGGGTCATCGCGCTATCGGGAATAGGCCGGCCGGAGAAATTCGCGGCGACCCTGCGGGATGCAGGCGCAGCCATCGCCGCCGAGCAGGTTCATGGCGATCACCACGCCTATGGGCAGGCCGATGTTGCGGCCGCGATCGCAGCCGCACAGGAGCACTCAGCCCTGATCGGGACGACGGAGAAGGACTGGACCAAGCTCGCGCCGCTCTGGCCCGCGAACAGGCATCAGGCCCTGATCGTGGTGCCTGTCTCGCTGATCTTCGAAGAGCCGGCCGACATCGCCGGCCTGCTTGCCCCCCTCGGCAAAGCGCGCTGATGCCGGCCTTCGTCAGGCCCGGCCGGCGCGACGCAGCCTGAGCAATGCGGCCTCGGACGAAGCATAGGCTTCCTGCCATTCGATCGACCAGTAGCGGAGATCGTCGAGGCGGATCGGCGCGCCCGTCACGGCGCAGCGCACGAAGGCGCCGGGCTTGACGACGCGGAACTCCCCCGGACCGTAGTCGACCACGGCTTCGGGACCATGAGGCGGAAGGCGCTCGCTGATATTCATCAAAATTGCATCAAATCATTGATCGGGAAGCGGAAAGCCGGGATACTCCAAGGCTTGTGATAACCTTCTGGTCGGCGATGTCCAGTCTCCAGCGCCTCGCGGCGTGCCTGATGAGCCTTGCGCTGCTCGCAGCTCCGGCCGCCCGTGCCGGTGGCTATGAGCGCATCGCGATTCCGACCGACCAGGGAACGCTGACCGGCATCCTCTATCTGCCGGCCGGCCAGGGGCCTTTCCCGGCGGTGATCGCCCTGCATGGTTGCGGCGGCTTGTGGCGCGCGCAAGGCCAACTCTCGATGCGACATGCCGACTGGGGCGAGCGGCTGGCCGGCCTCGGCTTCGCCGTACTGATGCCGGACAGCTTCGGCTCGCGCGGGCTCGGCTCGCAATGCGGCGTGAAGGACCTCACGGTCAGGGCCGGGCGCGAGCGCGTCGCCGATGCGATGGCCGCCCGCAGCTGGCTGCAGCAGCGCGGCAACATCAAGCCCGATTCGATTGCCCTGCTCGGCTGGTCGAGCGGCGGCCTGACGGTGCTGACAGCGATCCGCAAGGAGCGGGCTCCGGCCGACGGCAAGCCGGATTTCAAGCGCGCCGCCGCATTCTATCCGAGCTGCCGGAGCCAGTCGGAATCGCCAAGCTTCTCCGCCCGCATCCCGCTCTTGATCCTGATGGGCGATGCCGACGACTGGACACCGGCCGCCCCCTGCGGACATCTCGCCAAGGCCGCGCAGGCGCGCGGCGAGCAGGTCGGCCTCGTGCTTTATCCCGGCGCCCTGCATGATTTCGACCATCCGCGCCTCGAGGTGAAAGAGCGCGAGAACATCGCCTATTCCGCCAGCAGCACCGGCAAGGTCACTGTCGGCACCAATATGGCGGCGCGCGAGGATGCGCTGAAACGGGTCAAGGCCTTCCTGAGCAGCCCCTGAACCTCAGAACAGGTCGCCCTGCGTTCCCGATGCCGGCGCCTTGCGAACCGGACGCGGCGCTGAGGGCTTCGCTCCGCCGGCCTCGCCGCCCGCAACCGTGACGCCGAAGCTGCCATCGGCCAGTTGCACCGAAAGCGCCCTGCCCGGCCGGGCCGCCTCGACGCTGCGCACCAATGCCCCGGCCTCGTCGCGGATCAGGGCATAACCACGCGACAGCACCGCTTCCGGCCCGAGCGAACGGATCAGTGTCCAGAGCGAGGCGAGCCGGTCGGCGCGCCGATGCAAGGTCTGGCCGAAGGCGCGTTGAACACGCTCGGACAGCGCGCTGCCACGCTCGCGGCGCAGGATCAGGCTCTGGCCGAAGGCATTGCGCGCGCGCGTCTCAAGCGTAGCGAGACGGTCGCGGACATTGGCGATGCGGGTGCGTTCACCGGCAACGGCATTGCCTCTGGCGGCGGCCAATGCGCGCCCGAACCCGTCGAGCTGGGTCCGCAAGCGAACGAGCGCGAGGCGGGGCGAGCGCGCCTCCAGCCGGCGCGACAGGGCCTGCAATTGCTGCTCATGCGTACGAGCGTTCCTGGCAAGCGCGGGCGCCAGCCGCGTCGCGGCGAGATCGAGCCGCTGGCGCGGCGCGGAGAGAACGGCCTCCGGCCCCGGCAAGGCACGGGCGAGTGCCCGCAAGTCGCTGCGGCGACGGTCCGACAGTCGCAGCATCGCGCCGGCATGGCGGCGCGCCAGATCGGCGATGAAGCCCATCAACTCGGCCCGCACCGGCACGACCTTCTCGGCCGCGCCGGTCGGGGTCGGCGCGCGCAGGTCGGCGGCATGGTCGATCAGCGTCCAGTCGGTCTCGTGGCCGACGGCGGAGACCAGCGGAATCTCGGAGGAAGCCGCGGCACGGACCACGATCTCCTCGTTGAAGCTCATCAGGTCTTCGAGGGAGCCGCCGCCGCGCGCGACGATGATCACATCAGGGCGCGGGATGCGCCCGCCTGCGGGAAGCGCATTGAAGCCGGCGATCGCATTGGCGACCTCGGCCGCGCTGGTCTCGCCCTGCACCCTGACTGGCCAGACCAGGACATGGCGCGGGAAACGGTCCTCCAGCCGGTGCAGGATGTCGCGGATGACCGCGCCGGTCGGCGAGGTCACGACGCCGATCACCGAAGGCAGATAGGGGATGATCTGCTTGCGCTCCTCGGCGAAGAGCCCCTCAGTGGCGAGCCGCTTGCGACGCTCCTCCAGCAACGCCATCAGCGCGCCGGCACCGGCCAGCTCCAGCGAATCGATGACGATCTGGTAGCTCGACTTGCCGGCGAAGGTGGTGATCTTGCCGGTGGCGACCACCTCCAGCCCTTCCTGCGGGCGGGTCTTCAGCCGGCCGAACACGCCCTTCCAGATCACCGCGTCGATCTTGGCGTTCTGGTCCTTCAGCGAGAAATAGACATGGCCAGAGGCGACCGGGCCGCGATAGCCGGAAATCTCGCCGCGCACGCGCACGAAGCCGAAATTGTCCTCGATCGTGCGCTTCAGCGCCCCGGAGAGATCCGAGACGCTCCACTCGGGCGCATTGCCGGTCGTCTGCTGCGATTCGCTGGCCATGGCCGGGACCATAGCGGGATGGCGAGGACAGCAGAAGCGTTGCTCGCGACGCCCGGTGCCGCTATTGCGCCCGTGACGGAGCGGAGAGCGCGATGAAAATTCTTCTGATCGGTTCGGGCGGCCGCGAGCATGCGCTCGCCTGGGCGATTTCGGCCTCGCCGCTCTGCGACACGCTGTTCATCGCGCC
>JAEWKP010000173.1 GCA_023393655.1 Pseudomonadota bacterium
CGGTGCAGGAGAGCATGGAGACGATCGCCAAGCCCCACGACCTGCCGGATGCGCCGGGCGCGGTGCCGCTCGTCGTCGACAAGGGCGCGATCAGCTTCGAGAAGATCCGCTTCAACTATGGCCGGGGGCAGGGGCTGTTCGAGGGGCTCGATCTCCAGATCAGGCCGGGCGAGCGCATCGGGCTGGTCGGCCCGTCGGGTGCCGGCAAGTCGACTTTGGTGAACCTGCTGCTCAGGCTCTACCCGCTCGAAGGCGGACGCATCCTGGTCGATGGGCAGGACATCGCCCATGTCACGCAGGATAGCCTGCGCGCCCAGATCGGCATGGTGACACAGGATAATTCGCTGCTGCATCGCTCGATCGGCGACAATATCGCCTATGGCCGCATCGGTGCGAGCGAGGCCGAAATCGCGCTCGCGGCCGAGCAGGCGGAGGCACATGGCTTCATCCTCGGGCTCGGCGACCAGGACGGGCGCCGGGGCGTCGATTCGCGCGTCGGCGAGCGCGGCGTGAAGTTGTCAGGCGGGCAGCGCCAGCGCATCGCGATCGCCCGCGTGCTGCTCAAGGATGCGCCGATCCTGATTCTCGACGAGGCGACCTCGGCGCTCGATTCCGAGGTCGAGGCGGCGATCCAGCAGCAGCTCGCGGCCCTGATGCAGGGCAAGACCGTGATCGCGATCGCGCACCGGCTGTCGACCATCGCCGCGCTCGACCGGCTGATCGTGCTCGATCAAGGGCGGATCGCCGATATCGGCAGCCATAACGAGCTGATCGCGCGCGGCGGGCTCTATGCCCGGCTCTGGGCTCGCCAATCGGGCGGCTTCCTGGCTGCGGCCGATCCGGAAAAGCTCGCCGTCTGACGCCTTCGCCGACGGACTGTGCGCCATGCATGGCCGAGGCGTTCGCGACAGTAGACTTCGTCCAATCTGCATGTCAAAGAGCCGAAGGTGACGCACCGCCGCATTGCGGCGGCAGCGACGCGCCCCTATGAGGGCGAGAGGCGACAATTTCGAGCTGTTACAGCTCGCAAGACGTGTAAGAGGTTTGGATCGTGGCGCACGCGACCGATACATCGACCGGAACAACCCGCCGCGATTTCCTGATGCTCGCCACCGGCGCCGCCGGCGCGGTCGGCATCGGGGCGCTCGTCGTTCCCCTGATCAGCCAGATGGCGCCCGATGCGCAGACCGTGGCTGCCGGCGCGCCGGTCGATGTCGACCTGGCCCCCATCGCCGAAGGCCAGGCGATCAAGCTGTTCTGGCGCGGCAAGCCGATCTTCGTGCGCCATCGCACCAAGAAGGAAATCGACGAGGCACTGGCCGTCGACGTCGCGACCCTGCGCGATCCGCAGACCGACCAGCAGCGCACCAAGGCAGGCCACGAGCAGTATCTGGTCGTCTTCGGCAACTGCACCCATCTTGGCTGCATTCCGCTGGGCACCGCGCCCGGCGAATCGAAGGGCGATTTCGACGGCTGGTTCTGCCCCTGCCACGGTTCGCACTACGATTCCTCCGGCCGCATCCGCAAGGGGCCGGCGCCGCTCAACCTGCCGGTGCCGCCCTACGCTTTCACGGCGGACACCAAGATCAAGATCGGCTGAGCGATGCGCTCGACGCTTTCCTGCCAAGATGAGACAGCCTTGAGGCATTCTTCATGAGTGGTCACAGTTCCTACGTCCCGAAGACCGGCATCGAACGCTGGCTCGATGTGCGCCTGCCGATCATCCGGCTCGCGCATGATTCGGCGGTTTCCTATCCGGTGCCGCGCAACCTGAACTATCTGTGGACCTTCGGCGGCATCCTCGCATTCATGCTGGTGGCGCAGATCATCACCGGCATCGTCCTGGTGATGCACTACACCCCGCATGCCTCGATGGCGTTCAATTCCGTCGAGCACATCATGCGCGACGTGAACTATGGCTGGCTCCTGCGCTACCTGCACTCCAACGGCGCCTCGATGTTCTTCATCGCCGTCTACGTGCTCATCTTCCGCGGGCTTTATTATGGCTCGTACAAGGCGCCGCGTGAGCTGCTCTGGATTCTCGGCGTGGTTATCTTCCTGCTGATGATGGCGACGGCGTTCATGGGCTACGTGCTGCCCTGGGGCCAGATGTCCTTCTGGGGCGCGACCGTCATCACCAACCTGTTCTCGGCCCTGCCGGTGGTCGGCGAGACGATCGTCACCTTCCTGTGGGGCGGCTATTCGGTCGACAACCCGACGCTGAACCGCTTCTTCTCGCTGCACTATCTGCTGCCGTTCATGATCTTCGGCGTCGTCGGTCTGCATATTTGGGCGCTGCACGTCGTCGGCCAGAACAATCCGACCGGCGTCGAAGTGAAGAACGTCCAGAAGGACACCGTGCCGTTCACGCCCTATGCGACCGTGAAGGACATTTTCGGCATGGTCGTGTTCATGATCCTGTTCTCCTGGTTCGTATTCTACCAGCCGAACTTCATGGGTCATGCCGACAACTATATCCCGGCGAACCCGGCCTCGACCCCGGCGCATATCGTCCCGGAATGGTACTTCCTGCCGTTCTACGCGATCCTGCGCGCCATTCCCGACAAGCTCGGCGGCGTCCTGGCGATGGGCGGAGCGATCGTGGTGCTCGCCTTCCTGCCCTGGATCGACACCTCCAAGGTCAAGTCGATGAGCTATCGTCCGATCGGGCGTCAGCTGTTCTGGGCCTTCGTCGTGGTCTGCATCGGTCTGGGCTATCTCGGCGCCATGCCGGCCGAGGGCGGCTACGTCATCGCCTCGCAGATCTTCACCGTGCTGTATTTCGGCTTCTTCGTTGCGCTCTTCGTCGTCGGCCTGTTCGAGCGGCCGAAGGCGCTGCCGACCTCGATCGCCGACTCGGTGCTCGCTTCCAAGGGTGGATCGGCGGCGCGCGTCGCGACCGCCACCGCTGCCGAACCGAACGTCAAGGGCTGACGGAACCATGAGCAGAACATCGTTTCGTCTCGCCCTGACCGGGCTTGCTGCCGGCCTCTCGCTGGCGCTCATCCAGCCGGCCGCGCAGGCCGCCGAGGCCGGCCCGAAGCCGCCGGCCCTGAGCTGGTCGTTCTCGGGACCGTTCGGCAAATTCGACCGGGCCCAGCTGCAGCGCGGCTTCAAGGTCTTCAAGGAGGTCTGCGCGAGCTGCCATGGCGCCAGCCTCGTCGCCTTCCGCAACCTGTCGCAGCCGGGCGGCCCGGAATTCTCGACCGGACAGGTCGCAGCGCTCGCCGCGACCTACCAGGTCAAGGACGGCCCGAACGAACAGGGCGAGATGTTCGATCGCCCCGGCCGTGCGGCCGACCGCTTCCCGTCGCCGTTCCCCAACGAGCAGGCGGCGCGCGCGGCCCAGGGCGGCGCCTATCCGCCAGACTTCTCGGTGCTGGCCAAGGCGCGCACCTATACCCGCGGTTTCCCGACCTTCATCTTCGATATCTTCACGCAGTATCAGGAGCAGGGGCCGGACTATATCCATGCCCTGATGGTGGGCTATGAGGAGCCGCCCGCGGGCGTCACGCTCCTGCCGGGGCAGAACTACAACAAGTACATGCCCGGCCACCTGATCGCGATGCCCAAGCCGCTGAACGATGGGCAGGTCGAGTATCCGAAGGGCGCGGACGGCAAGTCGCCGGTGCCGGAGACGGTCGACCAGTATGCCCGCGACGTCGCGGCCTTCATGGTCTGGATGGCGGAGCCGCATCTGGAGGCGCGCAAGCGTCTGGGCATGCAGGTGATGGCCTTCCTCACCATCTTCGCCTTCCTGCTCTACTACACCAAGAAGAAGGTGTGGTCGCGCATGCCGGACGGCTCGCCGGCTCACTGAGGCAGGCTGATATCGTTTCAGGAAAAGGCCCCGGTGACTTATTCTACCCTGCAGTGATACATAGTTTGGGAGCCCTGCTTCGATAGCCTCAATGTCCGGAAGGGTGGCGAGCTACCAAGCTCGCCTTTGTTGGAACGAATTGTGAGATGGTGACGCAGCGACACAGCTTTATAGCTGTATCGCTGCGCTGCCGTGCTCCTACGAGTGCCCTGGCTACAACCGCGGCGCTTGAAGCGTTTCTCGTTGTTTGGTTCAGTGTGGGGCGGCATTCTGGCGGATTTACCGACCGGCCTGCCGGCCTTTCGGCTCAGTGGATGCGTCCGGCGCGATCCAAAGCTTTCCTTCGAGGAACGACAGTTAGGAGACGGCGCGGCGCAGCTGGTCTGGGTTGCGCAGCCGCGCCGACTCCGGTTCGCTGGCTCCATACTGGAGTTCGGGCACGCGGGGCCGATCCGGTGAAGCCGTTGAGGCGTGGCCAGGTGCTTGCGGCTTACCGATCAAAAATCCGCCGAGCTATGAGACGGAGATCCGTTCCAACAGCTCTGTAATCTTCACGTTCAGCGCAGCTGCCGCGCGGTCGATTGTTGTTAAAGTCGGGTTGCGGACACCCCGCTCAAGCCCACCGACATACGTCTGTTCGACGCCCATGCGGACGGCAACTTCATCCTGCGATAGGCCGGCAGCCACGCGGATCCTCCGCATGTTTTTTCCGAAGACCCGCGTGAACGAGACCCCGGCAAAAAGGTGCAGTCCGAGCTTGACCCATCTGCCCGATTAGAGAAGCTGACATTCAGCTACCTCCAGGAAGCAGACGTTCAGCCCCCAATTTTGACCTCGCTGCGCTGAGCGAAGACCGCTCCGCTTGCGTCGTCAAAAGTATGTCGGTAAGTCTCGACATATGGAAAATGAACAGATCATCCTCGCGCTTGCAGCCTTGGCCCAAAGCACCCGCCTCGACGTCTTCCGCATTCTCGTGAGCGCAGAGCCCGAGGGGCTGGCGGCAGGCGCGATCGCTCGACGCCTCGATGTTCCGCACAACACGATGTCGTCGCATCTCGGCATCCTCAGCCGGGCTGGCCTCATCCGCTCCGAGCGATTCAGCCGCTCGATCGTCTATCGAGCCGATCTCGATGTCCTACGGTCAGTTCTCGCCTTCTTGCTCAAGGATTGCTGCGGCGGGCGACCAGAAATCTGCGCACCGCTGATGGCCGAGTTGAGCCCGTGCTGCCAACCGAAGGTGACTGCCAATGTTTGAGCCGAACGACGTGATCATCTATCACAACCCAGCCTGCGGAACCTCGCGGAACACGCTCGGGTTGATCCGCAATGCTGGGGTCGAGCCGCACGTCATCGAATATATTAAGACCCCGCCCAGCCGCGCCTTGCTTAAGCAGCTTCTTGATCGCGCCGGCATGAGCGTCCGAGAAATCCTGCGCGAGAAGGGCACGCCCTTCACCGAACTCGGCCTCGGCGATCCGAGCCTGTCGGACGAGGCTCTCCTCGATGCGATCGAGACGCACCCCATCCTGATGAACCGACCGCTCGTCGTCTCCCCCGACGGCGTGAAGCTCTGTCGCCCATCCGAAGCCGTTCTGCCGCTCGTGCCCCCGCAACGCGGCGAGTTTCGCAAGGAGGACGGCGAACTCGTCGTCGACGCGGTCGGTCGGCCCGCAGCGCTCGCCTGAGGTCAGTATGTCCACCTTCGAACGTTATCTGACCGTCTGGGTCGGCCTATGCATCGTCGTCGGCATCGCACTGGGTCATCTCATGCCCGGCTTCTTCCAGGCCGTCGGCGCAGCCGAGATCGCCAAGGTAAACCTGCCCGTCGCGGTGCTGATCTGGTTGATGGTCATCCCGATGCTGCTGAAGATCGACTTCGCTTCCTTGGGGCAGGTCGGCAGGCACTGGCGCGGGATCGGCGTCACGCTGTTCATTAACTGGGCGGTGAAGCCCTTCTCGATGGCGGCGCTGGGGTGGATATTCATCGCCTGGCTGTTCCGGCCGTGGCTGCGCGCCGATCAGATCGACAGCTACATCGCAGGCCTGATCATCCTGGCGGCGGCGCCGTGCACCGCGATGGTTTTCGTCTGGTCGAACCTGACGAAGGGCGAGCCGCATTTCACGCTGAGCCAGGTCGCGCTCAACGACGCCATCATGGTCGTCGCCTTCGCACCGATCGTCGGGCTGTTGCTGGGCTTGTCGGCGATCACCGTGCCCTGGGGCACACTGGTTCTCTCGGTCGTGCTCTACATCGTCATCCCTGTGATCGTCGCACAGGTCATCCGTAGCCGCGTTCTGGCGCGCGACGGCCAGGCTGTGCTCGACCGCCTGCTCGCGAGGCTCGGGCCCGCGTCCCTTGTCGCATTGCTGGCGACGCTCGTTCTCCTCTTCGGCTTCCAGGGGGAGCAGATCCTCGCGCAGCCGATGATCATCGCGCTGCTGGCGGTCCCGATCCTGATCCAGGTCTATCTCAATGCCGGACTCGCCTATATCCTGAACCGTTTTGCCGGCGAGCAGCACTGCGTGGCGGGACCGTCCGCCCTGATCGGGGCTTCGAACTTCTTCGAGCTCGCCGTTGCCGCTGCGATCAGCCTGTTCGGATTCCATTCCGGAGCAGCACTTGCGACCGTTGTCGGCGTGCTGATCGAGGTCCCGGTTATGCTCACCGTCGTCTGGATCGTGAACCGGTCGAAGGGCTGGTACGAGCGCGGTGACGGCGTTCGGAAGGTTCAAGCCGCAGAGTAATTCGATGATCATGGAATTAACTCTTGACCGCCCGCTGAAGGCATGGGACCTCTATTTCCATGAATATCGAAACAGCAGCAGCGCAGCTTGAGGCGCTCGGCAACCAGAAGCGTCTCGAGGTTTATCGGGTTCTCGTCCGTGCCGGACATAACGGACTCGCGGTCGCGCAGGTGCAGGAGCGCCTCGGCATTCCCGCCTCGACGCTGTCGCATCACCTCCAGCGCCTGATCCGCAACGGCCTCGTATCGCAGGAGCGGCAAGCGACGACCCTGATCTGCCGCGCGGTCTATCCGGCGATGGACGCATTGCTTGGCTTCCTTTCCGACGAATGCTGCATCGAGGAAGCCTGTTCCACCTCTTCCGGGAAGGCCGCCTAAGCGGCTTTCGATTTGCAACATAATTCCATGTTTCCAGCAGGAGCGGAGGATACCGCGATGAAGGAACTTCCCGTCGTCGTAATTGGTGCGGGGCCTGTCGGCCTTGCCGCCGCGGCCAATCTCATCGCGCGCAGAATGGCCGTGAAGGTCTACGAAGCCGGGGAATCCGTCGGCGCCAACATCCGCGACTGGGGCCATGTTCGCCTTTTCTCGCCGTGGGAGTTCAACGTCGACCCGGCGAGCCGGAAGCTGCTTGAGGCCGCGGGATGGGTCGATCCGGACAAGCAGTGTTACCCGACAGGACACGAGCTGATCGATCGCTACCTGGCCCCCTTGGCCGACACGGCCGAGCTCGCTCCGGACATCGAGTACGGCGCCCGTGTCGTCGCGATCGGTCGCCGCGGCATCGACAAGGTGGTGAGCCGGGATCGGGCACTTCACCCGTTCCAGCTCGTCATTCGCGACCGGGGCGGGGGCACGCGCCGCGTGCTGGCCCGCGCGGTCATCGACGCTTCCGGAACCTGGACCACGCCGAACCCGGCCGGGGTGGGCGGCATGCCGGTCGATGGTGAGGAAGCGTTTGCGGCCCGGATCGCCTACGGCATCCCGGACGTGCTCGACCGAGACCGCGACACTTATGCGGGGCGAACCACCCTGGTTCTCGGGGCCGGCCACTCCGCCGCGAACGTGTTGCTCGACCTCGTCGAACTGGCGGAGCAGGATGCGACAACAAAAGCGATCTGGGTGACGCGCGGTCGCGACCTGTCCCGGGTCTATGGCGGCGGCGCGAACGATCAGCTCGCCGGGCGCGGCGACCTCGGGATGCGGCTGCGGCAGGTTGTCGATAGCGGCCGGATCGAACTCTTCCGCGGCTTCGCCCTCGCGGGCATCCGCCAGGAAAACGGGCGCCTGCTCGTCAATGGCGAGACCGTGGAGGGCGGCCGCACGATCGGCCCGGTCGACAGGATCGTCGCCTGCACGGGACAGCGCCCGGATCTGACCCTGACCCGAGAGTTGCGGGTCGAACTCGATCCCTGGCTCGAGAGCACCCGCATGCTCGGACCGATGATCGATCCGAACCTGCATTCCTGCGGGTCGGTGCCGCCGCATGGGCATCGCGAACTCTCGCATCACGAGCCGGGCTTCTACACGGTCGGGATCAAGAGCTATGGGCGTGCGCCGACCTTTCTGATGCTCACGGGCTTCGAACAGGTCAGATCGGTTGTCGCCGCCATCGCCGGCGACATGGTGGCCGCCGACGACCGGTCACGCGACCCTGTCGGTCGCCATCTTCTCGACGCTCGCACTCATCGTCTCGCGCCATCAGCGATCCGGCGCGGCGCGGGGCTATATCTGCGCGGTCACGACCATCCTGATCGCCGCGGTCGGAATCAGCAGGGTCTATCTCGGCGTCCATTACCCCAGCGACGTGCTCGCCGGGTGGGCGCTCGGGCTCCTCAGCTCGATCGCGAGCGCGTCGATCGCCGGAGCGCGAAGTCCGATCGGAGCCGACGCCTGAAACCATATGTAACACTGCGGGCGCCCGCAGAAGCGTATACCGCGAGGCGACCTCAAGCCCGCGTGACCGACCCGAAACCGGGCCACGTCTCGGACATGAACCAGTGTAGGAGCGGTGCGATGGACCGCAGAGCCTTTCTGAGCGGCAGCGCCGCGGTGATCCTGGGAGCGGCTCAGGCGCGCGCCCAGATGAAGATGGATGCGATGCCGGGAATGGCCGGCATGAGCCACGGCAATCCGGCAGGAACGGCAACGGACGTCAAGCTGGCGGAGGGCGGACCGCTCGCCGACCTGCCCCGGCTCAAGAACGCATCCACCGAGGCAGGGCTGTTCAAGGCGAGCATCTCCGCCGCTCCCGGCGAGGCGGCCTTTCTCGACGGCGTACGGACGCCCGTTCTGAGCTACAACTCCGCCGGCCCGGGCCTGTTGATCGAGGCGACCGAAGGGGATTGGGTCGAGATCGATTTCCAGAACCGGATACCCGGCGAGATCAGCACGATCCATTGGCACGGTCTGCCCGTGCCGGCCGATCAGGACGGCAATCCGATGGACCCGGTCGCCTCGGGCGCCAGCCGGCTCTATCGCTTCCCATTGTCGGCCGGGAGCGCCGGAACCTACTGGTACCATCCGCATCCGCACGAGCTGACGGCAGAGCAGGTCTATCGTGGCCTGGCCGGCGCGTTCATCGTGAAGCCGCGGATCGATCCGGTACCGGCTGCCTTCGGCGATACACCGCTCTTCTTCACCGATCTGCGCATCGATGCGGACGGAAAGATGCCGGCGAGCACGATGGCTGACATGATGAATGGCCGCGTCGGCGATCATGTGCTCGTCAATGGCGGCAAGAAGCCGGTCCTGTCGCTCGCAGCGGGGACGCACCGCCGCTTCCGGCTTTTCAATGCGACGAACGCGCGCTACCTGCGGCTGTACTTCTCCGATCTGGAAATGACCTTGGTCGGGACCGATGGCTGGCTGCTCGAAACTCCGGTGACCGGCTTACGTGAACTGCTTCTCGGCCCGGCCGAGCGCGCGGACATCGTCGTTTCGTTTCCCCGGCAGGGCAACTACGAACTCGCAACGCTGGATTACGACCGCGGTTGGATGGGGCCCGGCAAACCCGTGAGCTGCGCCCAAAGCTTACTGACGGTTAAGGTGGAGCCGGGTACCGCGGGCCCCACGCCGCAGCTTCCGGAGAGTCTACGGTCGATCGAGGGGCTCGGAACGCCGAAAGTCCGGCGCAGCTTCGTCTTCGGCGAGAACATGCGGATGTCGAGGAGCGGGATGAAGATGGAGTTCATGATCAACGGCCGCGCCTTCGACATGAAGCGGATCGACGTGATCGCGAAGCAGGGCGAGACGGAATCATGGGAAATCCGCAACCCGACCGATATGGATCATCCATTCCATGTGCATGGCACGCAGTTTCAGGTCGTCGAGATCGAGAAAGCCGGCCAGATCACACCGGCCGCGTATCGCGCCTGGAAGGACACGATCAACGTGGCGCGGGGCGAGACGGTTCGGATCCTGCTCCGACAGGACCAGCTCGGCCCGCGCATGTATCATTGCCACATCCTCGAGCATGAACAGCTCGGCATGATGGGGGTTCTCGATGTCCGAGCCTAGAACTGTTGTTTGCTGGCAGGGATGATGATGGGAGCGGCCGCCGCAGTGCGCTCGATAGCCGATGGATAGCACCGGCCAGACGCCGTCGCGGGAGTCTCATGTTCTGGTCGTCGACGACGACCCGCAACTTCGCCTGCTGGTTTCCCGCCTGTTGCGCGCTAACGGCTACCGCGTCACCGGCGCCGCCAATGGCGATGAGATGCATGCGGCGATGGCCTCGAACGCGTTCGACCTCGTGGTGCTCGACGTCATGCTGCCCGGCGCTTCGGGTTTCGATCTCTGCCGCGAATTGCGGCGCGGATCGGCCGTTCCCGTGATCATGCTGACCGCACGCGGCAGCGAGGCCGACCGGGTCGAAGGTCTCGATCTCGGCGCGGACGATTATCTGGCCAAGCCCTTCAGTCCGCGCGAGCTCGTGGCGCGGATCAACGCCGTCATGCGCCGGGTGCGCTCAGATGGGGCGCCCAATGCCCTGACGCCCGCGCGCGCCTTCCGCTTCTCGGGCTGGACGCTAGATGTAGCGCGGCGCGAACTGACCGATCCGCAGGGGAGCATCATCGACCTCAGTACCGGCGAGTTCGACATGCTTCGTGCCTTTGTCGAAGCGGCCGGCAAGGTGCTTGGCCGCGATCTGCTGCTCGATCTCGCGAAGAACCGCGTCGCGACGGGCTACGACCGGGTCATCGATGTGCAGATCAGCCGGTTGCGCAAGAAGATCGAGCGCGACGATGCATCCGAGCCGATGATCCGCACCATCCGCGGGACCGGCTACATGTTCATGCCGACCGTCGAGCGCATCTCGTGAAGTCGCGGTTCGACACGATCCAATTGCGGACCGTCGCCGTGCTGCTGTTCGGCCTCGGCCTCTTTCACCTCGCCTCGCTGTGGACCTACCAGGTCGGCCTGCGCTCGGAACTCGACCTGAACAACGAGAGTCGGCTTGCGGAGCGGCTCGTCTCCATCAAGCGCGCTGTTCTCGCACTCCCGGCGACGGAGCGGGAGGCCATCGCACATTCCCTGTCGGACGGGGCCGTAGAGGTGCACTGGAGTTCCGTGAGCCTGGCCTCTTCCAGCAGACAGGCCGACCCGTCAATCGGCGCTCTGAGGGATCGGCTCCTGTCGCTGGAGCCCGAGCTCGCGGGGCAGCAGTTGATTATCTCGGCTCCACCAGCGACCGGCGGTGGCATCGATCCACACCGGATCGACGTGTCGATCCGCGGCGCGGACGAAGGCTGGCTCAACATCAGTGTCACCCGCCTGGCCGGACCACACGGGACCATGCATGGCGTGATCTGGTCGACCACGCTGATGGGCCTGGGCGTCGTGCTGATCGCAATCCTCATGGTGCGCTGGCTTACCCGGCCGCTTCGCGTTCTTGGTGTAGCCGCCAAGCGCAGCTACTCAGGTGCGGAACCGGTCGAGGTTGCGCTGGACGGTCCGCGCGAGATCCGGGAGCTGGCCCTCGCATTCAACGACATGCAGCGACGGATCAAACGGCTCGTCGATGACCGAACGCAGACGCTGGCGGCGGTATCGCACGATCTCAAAACGCCACTGACGCGGTTGCGACTGCGCGCTGCCGAGCTCGGGCCTCATTCCAGCGCCGGCGAGATCGAGGCCGATCTCGACGAAATGGAAGCCATGCTCGATGCCAGCCTGATGTTCCTCAAAGGAGAACAGGTCGACGAGCCCTCCCGCACGATCGACCTGCCGGCGCTTCTCCAGACGATCCGCGATGACCTGATCGATGCGGGCCATGACGTATCGTTGAGCGCACCGGCGCGCCTGCCGTTCAACGGCAGGCACCTCCCGCTCAAGCGGGCCTTCACCAATCTGATCTGGAATGCAGTTCGTTATGGCTCGCGGGCGCGCATGGCGCTGATTGCCGAAGACGAGGCGGTGATCCTGACGATTGACGACGACGGGCCGGGGATCGCGGCGAACGAAATCGAGTCCGTCTTTGCCCCGTTCAAGCGGCTCGACACATCGCGCAACCGCGAGACCGGCGGCGTCGGCCTTGGGCTGACGATCGCGCGCACCGTGATCCGGGGGCATGGCGGCGAGGTCAGCCTCGAAAATCGGGCGGGCGGAGGCTTGCGCGCGATCGTTCGACTGCCACGGCCACTGTGATGCCAAGCACGTCGCTCGGATCGTCTCGCTGTAACGCGATGTAACACCGCGCCCGCGCCGGCTCCGATAGGGTGATTCTCGTGATCTCCCCCTCTTCGGAAGAGCCTTCGCGATGCTTTCACTGCGCTTTCCAATCCCCGTTCGGCCGTCCCGGGCCTTCCGCGCCGGCGCGATGACCGTCGGGTTGGCGATCGCCGGCGGCTGCACAGTGCTCCCCAGAACGGAGGTGGGAGAGGCGCCGTCGAACCCTGGCGCGCGCGTGCCGCCGGTCACCTATCGCCCGGTGACGGCCGGCACCCGGACCTTCCGCCCGGTCGAGCCCAAAGGTTGGGAAGACCTCAACCGCGAAGTCGCGCCGAAGGGAAACTGAGATGCGCTTTTCCTCATCGACCTCGCGTCTCAGGCGTGTCCTCCCGGCTGCCGCGTTGACGGCTGCACTCGGCGGATGCGCGGGTTTTTCTCCCGATGGCGGGATGCAGACCGCGCAATCCCTCGCCTTGACCGAGTTGGGCAAGGATGTCGTCAAGGTGACAGACGGGACGACCGCTCTGACCAGCCGGGACCGCGTCGCTTCGCTCCTGAAAGGCTCGATGTCGGCTGACTCCGCCGTCCAGATCGCGCTCCTCAACAATCGGGGCCTGCAGGCCGCCTATAACGATCTCGGCCTTGCCGAGGCGCAGATGGTCGCGGCCAGTCTGCCGCCCAATCCGCGCTTCGCCATCTCCCGTCTGAGTGGACGTTTCGAGACAGAGATCGAGCGACAGGTCGTCGGCAGTCTGTTCGCGCTGGCGACCCTGCCCGCGCGCGCCGAGATCGCCGGTGACACCTTCCGCAGCGCGCAGCTCAAGGCGGCAGAGGCCACGTTCCGTCTTGCCGCCGACGCGAGGCGCCAGTTCTATCGCTCCGTCGCTGCGATTGAACAGGTCGGATATCTGCAGCAGGCCGTGGCCTCTTCCGAGGCGAGCTCGGAGCTGATCAAGCGCCTGGGCGAGTCCGGCGGCATGAACAAGCTCGAACAGGCCCGCGAGCATGCCCTCTACGCGGAAGCAACGGCGCAACTGGCAAAGGCGCGGCTTCAGGAGAAGATCGAACGCGAGAAGCTCTCGCGGGTCCTCGGGCTCTGGGGCAAGGATGCGAACGTTCGCTTGCCCTCGCGCCTGCCAGCCATGCCGGGCCGCATTCAGACGGCCCGCGACCTGGAGGGAACGGCGATGCGCAAGCGCATCGATCTCCAGATCGCGCGGGCCGATCTCGACATCCTCGCCAAGAAGCTCGGGCTGACCCAGGCGACGCGCTTCGTCAACGACGTCGATCTGCTGGGTCGAACGACCTATGACCGCGCCCGCAACGTCACCATCGGCGCCGATGGGCACAGCGAGGTGGAACGGGAGAGCAAGCGCAAGCGGACGCTGGAGGTCGAGTTCGAGATCCCGCTATTCGACTTCGGGCAGTCGAAGGTCGCGGCCGCCGAGCAGACCTATCTCGCCGCCGCCAATCGGCTGGCCGAGAAAGCGGTCAATGCACGCTCCGAAGTGCGCGAGGCCTATCTCGGCTACCGCGGCTCACACGAGATCGCGCGGCATTACCAGACGCAGATCCTGCCCCTGCGCAAGACGATCCAGGACGAATCCCTGCTGCAGTACAGCGGCATGTTGATCGACGTGACGACGCTGATCGTCGACGCCCGAGCGCGCATTCTCAGCAACGCCCAGGCCGTCGACGCGAAGCGCGATTTCTGGATCGCCACGGTCGATCTGAAGCACGCCACCATTGGCGGCGGAGTCGGCGGTGGCGGTGCCGGCGGAGCGACTGTGGCATCCGCCGGCGCTGCCGAGGTGGGCGGGCATTGAGCCGACGAGGAGACCAAACGATGACGCTATCCCGCAGGAATTTCGTCGGCGCGTCCGGCTTCGCCGTCGCAGCGGCCGGTCTCGTCAGCGGCCGCGCCCAGGCCGCGAGCCTTCCCGAGGCTGCCTCGACCCGCAGCGCGGAGACGCAGGTTCCCAAGGCTCCGACGACCGGCGTCGACTACCAGCCGGTGGTGACGCTGAACGGCTGGTCTCTGCCATGGCGCATGAACGGCGACTGGAAGGAGTTCCACCTCGTCGCCGAACCGGTGATCCGGGAGATCGCGCCGGGCATGAAGGCGCATCTGTGGGGCTATAACGGCCAGTCGCCTGGCCCGACGATCGAAGCGGTCGAGGGCGACAAAGTCCGCATCTTCGTCACGAACAAGCTGCCGGAGAACACGGCGGTGCACTGGCACGGCCAGCGCCTGCCCAATGGCATGGACGGCGTCGGCGGCCTGACCCAGCCGCATATCCCGCCGGGCAAGACCTTCGTCTACGAGTTCGAGATGCGGCGCTCCGGCACCTTCATGTACCACCCGCATTCCGACGAGATGGTGCAGATGGCGATGGGCATGATGGGCTTCCTCGTCGTCCATCCCAAGGACCCGGCCTTCCGCCGCGTCGACCGCGACTTCGTCTTCCTGCTCAACGCCTTCGACATCGAGGCCGGTTCCTACGTGCCGAAGGTCAACACGATGCTCGATTTCAACCTGTGGACCTGGAACAGCCGGGCCTTCCCCGGCATCGACCCGTTCGTTGTGGGGAAGAACGACAAGGTCCGGATCCGCTTCGGCAACCTGACCATGACCAACCACCCGATCCACATCCACGGCCACGAATTCCAGGTGACCGGCACCGACGGCGGCCCGACGCGCCCCGAGTCGCGCTGGCCCGAGGTCACCACCGACGTGGCCGTCGGTCAGATGCGCCAGATCGAGTTCATCGCCGACGAGGAGGGCGACTGGGCGATGCACTGCCACAAGTCGCACCACACGATGAACGCCATGGGTCACGACGTGCCGACCATGATCGGCGTCGATCATCGCGGCCTGGTCGAGGACATCCAGAAGCTGGTGCCCGACTACATGCTGATGGGCGAGCGCGGCATGGCCGACATGGGCGAGATGGAGATGCCGCTGCCCGACAACACGCTGCCGATGATGACCGGCCAGGGCCCGTTCGGCGCGGTGGAGATGGGCGGCATGTTCACCGTGCTCAAGGTGCGCCGCGAGCAGAAGCCGGGCGACTACCGCGACCCGGGCTGGTTCAGGCATCCCAAGGGGACGGTGGCCTACGAGTGGGCGGGCGCAGCGCTGCCTGAACCCGCTCGCGGCGACGCGGCGGGCGCCTCGAGCATGCCGCGTACAGCGGGCGGACCGCCTGTCGAGATGGCCGTACGCAAACCCACTGGCCATCAAGGTCATTGAGGTCGAACGCCGTGCAATCGGCGCAAACCCCGGCACAAATGAAGCCTCACCCAACAGAGAGATGGAGATCCCCATGAAAAGTCGTCGTCGATTTCTGGCCACCAGCCTTGCCGCCGGTGTGCTTGCCGTTCACCGCAGCACGTTCGCCCATGGCAATGCCGAACATGCCGACAAAGCAGCGTCCGATACCCCCAAGGAGCAGCAGCAATGGGGGATTGCGGGGGACGCGAAATCCGTTTCGCGCACGATCGCCATCGTGATGACCGATGAAATGCG
>JAEWKP010000239.1 GCA_023393655.1 Pseudomonadota bacterium
GTGCTTGCCGATACCAACGGTATCGGCTTCACCCCACTCCTGGCGGAGCGGACGAATTGCCGACGTCGAGATCCCTCCCAGTTTCGTTAGAGGCCCTCAATGAGCCGGCTGGGGCGCCAGCGGCTCAACGCCTTCCTCGACATGCTGGCAGCCGAGCGCGGCGCCGCGCGCAACACGCTCGACGCCTATGAGCGCGACATCACCGATTATCTCGAATTCCTCGGCGGCAAGGCGCCGGGCGATGCGACGGCGGAGGATATCCGCGGCTGGCTTGCCGATCTGGCGGGGCGCGACCTCAAGGCCTCCTCGGCGGCACGCCGGCTTTCGGCCGTGCGCCAGTTCCATCGCTTCCTCTATACGGAGGGGCTGGCGGGCACCGATCCCTCGGCCGCGATTTCCGGGCCGCGATTGGGCCGCCCTTTGCCCAAGGTGGTGACGGTCGGCGATGTCGATCGCCTGCTGGAAGCGGCGCGGGCCCAATGCGAGCGCGAGGGGGTCACGAAGGCCGCGCGGCTCAAGGCCCTGCGCATGCGCTGCCTCGTCGAGACGCTCTACGCAACCGGCCTGCGCGTCTCCGAGCTGATCGCGTTGCCGCTATCGGCCGCGACGACGCGCGAACGCTTCCTGATCGTGCGCGGCAAGGGCGACAAGGAGCGGCTGGTGCCGCTGAACGATGCGGCGCGCGGCGCTGCCCGTGACTGGCTCGATGCCCTGAAGGAGGCCGGAGAGGCGGATGGGCGCTGGCTCTTCCCCTCGGAGGGCGCGAGCGGGCACCTGACCCGCCAGGTCTTCGCGCGCGACCTCAAGTCATTGGCCGGAGCGGCCGGGCTTTCGGCTGCGGCGTTGAGCCCGCATGTGCTGCGTCACGCCTTCGCCAGCCATCTTTTGCAGAACGGCGCCGATCTCAGGGTCGTGCAGGAATTGCTGGGGCATGCCGACATCGCGACGACACAAATCTACACCCATGTCCTCGACGAGCGGCTGAAGAGCATGGTCCGCGATCTCCATCCCCTCGCGGATGGAGAGTGAGGCGGGATGTCATCCCGCACGCGCTGCGGCACGCAGTGCTGCAGTGCAGATGCGGGATCGTCGGACGAGAAGGCGCCCTTTCCGGAGGGCGGTCCCGTGTCTGCGCAGCAGCGTTTCACGCTGCAGCGCGCACGGGATGACGCGCTGAGGTCACGCCTCGGAGCAGCGGATCTGCTGGACGCGCTTGGGCATCTCGCCGACGGCGGGGATGAACTGGCCTGTCGTGTTGTCGAGGATCATCAGCACGCCGGTCGCAACGGCGAAATAGGCGCCGTGCAGGTGCAGTTTGCCCTTGCTCTCGAGGATCTGCACGCAAGGAAAGGTGCGCAGATTGGCGAGCGATTGCTGGACAGAGGCCAGCTCCAGCCGCTGCAGGTAGTCGTCGAAGCTCTCGTGGCGGCCACGTCCGCCGGTGCGCTCGGCCGCCGGGCCGATCAGCGTGATCCACTTCCCGATGAAATCGCCGGGCGAGAGCGCCTGCTGGCTGTCGTCGGCGAAGGCGCGGATGCCGCCGCAACGGCCATGGCCGAGCACGACGATGTGCTGCACCTTGAGCGCCTGAATGGCGTATTCGAGCGCCGCCGAGGTACCGTGGAGCTGGTCGTCCGGCTGGAAGGGCGGGATCAGATTGGCGATGTTGCGCGCGACGAACATCTCGCCGGGGCGCGCATCGAAGATGACTTCCGGCGAAACGCGCGAGTCGCAGCAGCCGATGAGCATGATCTCCGGCGTCTGGCCGTGTTCGCCGAGCTCTTCATAGCGGCTCTGCTCGCGGATGAAACGATCGTCGAGGAAGGAGCGATAGCCTTCCGTCAGGCGCTGCGGGAATGGCTCTGCAGGCTTTTCCATGAATCTTGTCGAACAGGAAACGGACGGCTTCGTCAAGCGTATGTTGCGGTGCGGTATCGCCCAGCCCACCTGCCGGTCTCCGCTCAATCGCGCTTTCGGGCCAGCTGTAGACGGCATGGAACCCGCGCGGAGGGAGGGGGCTGCATGCGCGATCGGTACATGGACATCTCGGCCTCGTCCCCTAGTCTGCTCGGACTGCCCCGCGCGGCACAGCGCTTGCGCGGGGCTGAGCGCAACGGAGACACCTGCCTTGACCGAACCCTGCGATCTCAGCGCCGTTGCCGCGCGTGCCCTGATCGGCGCCAAGAAACTCTCGGCCCGCGAACTGCTCGAGAGCTGCATCCGCCGCATGGATGCGATCGACCCCGCCGTGAACGCGATGGTCGCGCGCGACGACGACAAGGCCCGCAAGGATGCGGCAAAGGCGGATGAGGCGACGGCGCGGGGCGATGCGCTCGGTCCGCTGCACGGCCTGCCGATCGGTATCAAGGACCTGGAGAACGTTGCCGGTCTGCGCACCACCTATGGCAGCGCGCTCTATCGCGATTTCGTGCCGAAGGAAGACCAGCTCATCGTCTCCAGCGTCCGCAAGGCCGGTGCCATCATCGCCGGCAAGACCAACACCCCGGAATGGGGCGCCGGCGCCAATACCCGCAACGCCGTCTATGGCGCGACCGGCAACCCGTTCGACCCCTCGAAGAGCGCGGCCGGCTCGTCCGGCGGCTCGGGCGTCGTGCTGGCGACGAACATGGTGCCGCTCGCGACCGGCTCCGACACCGGCGGCTCGCTGCGCAACCCGGCTGCCTTCAACGGCATCGTCGGCTTCCGTCCAACGCCCGGCCTCGTGCCGAGCGAGAAGCGCCAGCTCGGCTGGTCGCCGCTGCCGGTGCTCGGCCCGATGGCGCGCAACCTGCCGGATCTCTGCCTGCTGCTCTCGACCATGGTTTCCGATGCCGCTCCCGATCCGCTCGCGACGACGATCCATGGCAAGACCGTGCGGCGGCCGGAGGATTTCGCCCGCCCCGATGTGATCGATCTCGCTTCGCTCAAGGTGGCTCTGACCCCTGATTTCGGTTTTGCGCCGACCGAACGCCTGATCCGCGACACGTTCTTCGACAAGACCAGGGCGTTCAGCCATCTTTTCCAGGCTGCCGAGGAGACGGCGCCGGATTGCGAGGGCACGGACGAGGTCTTCGAGATCCTGCGCGCCAGCAATTTCCTCGCGGCGCATCTCGACAAGGTCCGCGACACGCCGGACATGGTCGGGCCCAACGTCCGCGCCAATGTCGAGGAGGGCTTGCGCTATTCCGCGCTCGACGTCACCCGCGCGATGAAGCAGCAGACGGTGATCTACCAGCGCTGGCAGCGCTTCTTCGAGGATTACGACGTCATCCTCTCGCCGGCGGTGACGCTGAGCCCGCGGCCCTGGACCGAGCTCTTCCCGTCCGAGATCGACGGCAAGCAGACCCGGACCTATTTCCACTGGCTGGCGGCAGCCTATGCGGTCACCATCGTCGGCCATCCCGCGATTTCGCTGCCGGTCGGGTTCGACCGCAACGGCATGCCCTTCGGCCTGCAGATCGTCGGGCCGCGTGGCGGCGACGCCAAGGTGCTGGCGGTGGCGGCAGCGCTGGAGGCGGCGCTCGCGGGCGACCCTCTGACGGCCCGGCCGGTTCCGGATCTGGCGAAGCTCGCCAAGGCGCGGCCGATCAGCGAAAGCCCGAATTTCATCGGCTTCGCCTGAGGCCGGATTCGCGTTCCATACCAATTATAACCGGGGAGAGTATGCATGAAGCGTCGTGATTTTCTGATGGGGACGGCCGCGCTCGGCCTCGCGGGCCCGGCCCTGCCGCGGCTGGCCGCGGCGCAAGGCAGCGCAACGCTGATGAAGTTCGTGCCGCAGGCCAATCTCTCGGCGCTGGACCCGGTCTGGACCACCGCGACCGTGACCAACAATCACGGCTATTATGTCTTCGACATGCTCTACGGGGCGGACGAGAACCTGAAGCCGCAGCCGCAGATGGCGGAAGGCCACGAGATATCGGCGGACGGCAAGACCTGGCGCATCAAGCTGCGCGAAGGCCTGACCTTCCATGACGGAACACCGGTCAAGGCTGTCGACTGCGCCGCGAGCCTCAAGCGCTGGACGCAGCGCGACCCTTACGGCCAGCTGCTCGGCCGGGCGGTCGAGGAATGGGGCTCGCCCGACGATCGCACCGTCGAGATCAAGCTCAAGCGCCCGTTCCCGATGATGCTGGACTGCCTGGCGAAATCCGACCAGCCGCCGGTCATCATGCCGGAGCGTCTGGCCAAGACCGATGCCAATACCCAGGTGACCGAGATGACGGGCTCGGGCCCCTACAAGTTCGTTGCATCGGGCTATGTCTCGGGCAGCAAGGTCGTCTACGAGAAATTCGAGGGCTACAAGCCGAGAGCCGAACCACCGAGCCGCAACGCCGGCGGCAAGGTCGCGCATTTCAAGCGGATCGAGTGGAACATCCTGCCCGATCCCGCGACCTCCGCCGCGGCGCTGACCACCGGCGAGGTCGACTGGTGGGAGCGTCCGCTCACCGATCTCCAGCCGATGCTGGCCGGCAACAAGGACATCAAGCAGGAGATCATCGACAAGGCGGGCCGGGGCGCAATCATCCGCCTCAACCACCTGCAGGCCCCGTTCAACAATCCGAAGGTGCGCGCCGCCGTGCGCATGGCGGTGAAGCAGGAAGACTATATGCGCGCCGCCCAGGGCGACGACACCACGCTCTGGCAGACCTGCCGCAGCCTGTGGTGGCGCGGCACGCCCTATTACGATGGCGAGCAGGAAGACCTGATGCCGCAGAGCCTGGAGAAGGCGAAGGCGGCCCTCAAGGAATCCGGCTATAACGGCGAGAAGGTCGTGATCATCAACCCGACCGATTTCCCGGATATCGGGCCGCTCGGCGAGGTGACCTTCGAACTGCTCAAGCAGCTCGGCATGAATGTCGAGATGGCGGCGAGTGACTGGGGCACCGTCGTGCAGCGCCGCGGCAGCCGCGAATCGACCGAGAAGGGCGGCTGGAGCATCTTCCACACCACGGGATCGGCGACAAGCTGGGGCAACCCGGCGATGTCGTCGCTGGTGCGCGGCCAGGGCGAGAAGGGCTGGTTCGGCTGGTGGAAGAGCGACAAGGCCGAGGCGCTGGCCGAGGAATGGCTCTACGCGCCCGATGAAGCCGCGCAGAAGAAGAGTGCCAAGGCACTGGCCCGATTGGCTCTGGAGGAGGTCGCGACCATTCCGCTCGGCCAGTTCGTCAGCCGCACCGCCTATCGCAAGGACATGACCGGGATGCTGGCCGGCTCGGCGCCCTATCCGTGGGGGTTGAAGCGGGGCTGAGCGTCGTATCGATCATGAAGCAGGGCGG
>JAEWKP010000351.1 GCA_023393655.1 Pseudomonadota bacterium
AGTCGCCATTGGCGGCGCGATAGGTCTCGTGCACGACCATGCCTTGCGTGAACAGGCCGGCGAAGGGCTCGTCGAGCCCGGCATGGCCGGTCTTCTTCATCGCGCGGGTGAAGAAGCGCGAATAGAGCAGGTGCAGGATCGCGTGCTCGACGCCGCCGATATACTGGTCGACCGGCAGGAAGCGGTCGACCGCCTTGCGGTCGGTCGGGCTCTCGGTCCGCCAGGGATCGGTGAAACGGGCGAAATACCAGGACGAATCGACGAAGGTGTCCATCGTGTCCGTCTCGCGGCGGGCGTCCTTGCCGCATTGCGGGCAGGCGACATGCTTCCAGCTCGGATGATGGTCGAGCGGATTGCCCGGCTTCTCAAAGGAGACATCGTCCGGTAGCTGCACGGGGAGATCGGCATCCGGCACAGGGACCGTTCCGCAAGCGGAACAATGGATGACCGGGATCGGGCAACCCCAGTAGCGCTGGCGCGAGATGCCCCAGTCGCGCAGGCGGAAATTGACCTTGCGCTGGCCGACCGGGCGATTGCCGCGGGCCTCGCCTTCGAGGCGGCGGGCGATCTCCTCCTTGGCTTCCGCGATGGTCAGGCCGTCGAGGAAGCGGGAATTGATCATGCGGCCGTCGCCGTCATAGGCGGTGTCGGTGATGACGAACCCTGCCGGGTCGGTGCCTTCGGGTGCGACCACCGGGATATTGCCCAGGCCGTACTTGTTGACGAAGTCGAGGTCGCGCTGGTCATGCGCCGGGCAGCCGAAGATGGCGCCGGTGCCGTATTCCATCAGCACGAAGTTCGCGACATAGACCGGCAGCGTCCAGTTCGGATCGAGCGGGTGGATAGCGCGCAGGCCGGTGTCGAAGCCGAGCTTCTCGGCCTTGTCGATCGCCTCCTGCGCCGTGCCGGTGCGCTTGCATTCCTCGATGAAGGCCTGCAGCGACGGGCTTTTCGCCGCGATCGACCTGGCGATCGGGTGATCGGGCGCGATGGCGACGAATTTCGCGCCGAACAGCGTGTCGGGTCGTGTCGTGTAGACTTCGACCTCATCCTGCCCGGCCCCATTCGATTCGAGAGCGAAACGAACCAGCAGGCCCTCCGAGCGGCCGATCCAGTTCTTCTGCATCAGCCGGACCTTCTCGGGCCAGCGGGTCAGGCCGTCGAGCGCGTCGTTCAGCTCCTGGCCGTATTCGGTGATCTTGAAGAACCACTGGGTCAATTCGCGGAGCTCGACCGGCGCACCCGAGCGCCAGCCGCGGCCGTCGATGACCTGCTCGTTCGCCAGCACGGTCTCATCGACCGGGTCCCAGTTGACCTTGGCGGTCTTGCGGTCGACCAGCCCGGCCTTCAGGAAGTCCAGGAACATCTTCTGCTGGTGGCGATAGTAGCTGGGGTCGCAGGTCGCGAGTTCGCGGCTCCAGTCGAGCGACAGGCCCATCGACTTGAGCTGCTTGCGCATGGTCGCGATGTTCTCGTAGGTCCACTCGCGCGGATGGACCTTCTTCTGCTTGGCGGCATTCTCGGCCGGCAGGCCGAAGGCGTCCCAGCCCATCGGGTGCAGCACCGAGAAGCCCTTGGCGCGCTTGTAGCGCGCGACCACGTCGCCCATCGCGTAGTTGCGGACATGGCCCATATGGATGCGCCCCGACGGATAGGGGAACATCTCAAGGACGTAGTAGCTCGGCCTGTCATCGTCGTTCTTCGTCTCGAAAAGCTTGCGCTCCTCCCAGACGGTGCGCCATTTCGGCTCGGACTCTTTCGGATTGTAGCGTTCGACGGCCATGTCAGCGGGCAATTCTTGGCGGTTTGCCGGTTCCCGGAGGCAGGCCGGCGCAGGGGCTGAATGCAAAAACCGGATGTCGGAATCTTGCAACCTGCTCTAGGACACCATTGCGCGCACGCGGTCAACGGCGCCCACGGCATGAGAGGCTGGCAGATGAGCGATACGGTTACGCGTTTGGCTGAAATTCGGACGGCGATTAGCCGCACCGAGCGCGATTTCGGGCGCGAAGTTGGTTCGGTCGCGCTGGTCGCGGTCTCCAAGACCAAGCCGGCCGAGCAGATCACCGAGGTGCTTGAAGCCGGACAGCGCATCTTCGGTGAAAACTACGTGCAGGAGGCCAAGGCGAAATGGCCGGCGCTGAAGCAGCGCTTCCCCGACGCCGAACTGCACATGATCGGCCCGCTGCAGTCGAACAAGGCGCGTGAGGCGGTCGAGCTCTTCGACGTCATCCAGTCGCTCGACCGCGAGAGCCTGGCCAAGGAGCTCGCACGCGAGATCGCGCGGATGGGCAAGACCCCGCGACTCTACGTCCAGGTCAATACCGGCGAGGAAGCACAGAAGGGCGGAGTCATGCCCGCCGAAACGGATGCCTTCATCGCCCGCTGCCGCGAGGTTCACGGTCTCGCGATCGAGGGGCTGATGTGCATTCCGCCGGCGGACGAGCCGCCCTCGCCGCATTTCGGCCTGCTCGCCAAGATCGCCGCCCGCAACGGTCTCAAGGGCCTGTCGATGGGCATGAGCGCCGATTACGAGGCGGCGATCCAGCTTGGCGCGACCCATGTGCGCGTCGGCAGCGCGATCTTCGGGGCGCGGGGCTAGGCCTTCAGCGGCTCGCCGACATCGATGCGGTTGCCGTCCGGATCCTCGAAGACGAAGGCGCGCAGGCCGTAATCCTTGTCGCGCAGGCCCTTGACGATGCGCAGGCCGCGCGCACGGATCACGGCGTGTACGGCGTCGATATCCTCGACCATCATATGCGCGACGTTGAAGGGCGCCGCCTTGTGGCCGGGCTGGAGCGTCAGGTGCAGTTCGGCTGCGTCGCGCTTCAGGATCATGAAGCCGACGGGGTTGCCGTTCTCGAAGGTTTTCCGGAAGCCGAGGGCATTGACATAGAAGTCGCAGGCGCGGGCCATGTCGGCGACAGGCAGCATGGCGGCGATCCGCCCGAAGCGGAACGAGGAAACCGAATCAGTCATCGCAAATCTCTGGCTGGGATGGCGCCGCGTCGCGGGACGGTGCCCGGGAGTGCAGCTGCCTGATCCGACGATATGATCGAGACGGTGCCCGCGTCTCTCCTAGCTCACTTCACCACGATCCGGCAACGGCGCGCCAGCCGCGGCAGGACCTTGGCGAAGACATGGCCCTCGACGGCGACACAGCCTGCGGTCGGCGTGAAACCGGCGCGGGCAAGGTGCCAGAAGATCGCGCTGCCGCGCCCGCGCTGCACTGGCCGATCGTTCCAGCCGAGCTCCACGATCACATCATAGAGATGATCCTCGCGCTGCAGGCGCTCCTCGGCCTCGCCAGGCGGGCGGTCGATCAGGCGGTTGTAACGGCGATCGTTCTGGTCGTCGCACCAGGCGTCGCGCGGCCCGATCCGCTTCAACGGCAGGAGTGTGCGCGGGCGAGACAGGCGGTCGGCCCGGTAGAAAACGCCGCGCAGCGGCAGATTCGTGCGCGGCGTGCGGCCATCGCCCTCGCGCTTCACGGTACCGATGCCGGAGCGGCCGAGCGCGCAGGGAAAGACCGCGCCACCGGCAATGAGGAAGCCCTTGCGCCGGTCATAGACCGAGGCGAAGACGCGCAGCGAAGTCAGATTGCGGGGTCCGCCATGCGATGCGGCGGGTTGATCGAAGCGGTTTCTCACGGGAATTCCAGGCGGCCTCACTTGCGATGACGACTCAGCAGGCTCATGTTGCCGCAATCCCTGCGTGCGAGCGAACCCCATTCATGTCCGCCGTCCATCATATTCTGCTGGTCGATGACGACCAGACCCTGCGCGATACATTGTCGGAGCAGCTCTCCCTCTACGAGGAGTTCCGGCTGTCGACGGCCGAGAACGCGACGGCGGCGATCAAGGCCGTGCAGGGCGAGCGCGTCGACCTCGCCGTGATGGATGTCGGCCTGCCCGACATGGATGGACGCGAAGCCGTCAAGGTGATGCGCAAGAACGGCTTCAAGAGTCCCGTCGTGATGCTGACGGCGCAAGGGTCCGATGCCGATACCGTGCTCGGGCTCGAGGCCGGCGCCAACGACTATGTGGTCAAGCCATTCAAGTTCGCCGTGCTGCTGGCGCGCATCCGCGCGCATCTGCGCCAGCACGAGGCGAGCGAGGACGCCATTTTTCAGGTTGGCCCCTATACGTTTCACCCCGGATCGAAGCTGCTCGTCAGCGAGAAGGGCTCCAAGACCAAGCTGACCGAGAAGGAAACGGCGATCCTGCGCTTCCTCTACCGCGCCGGCCGCAAGCCGATCGCGCGGGAGGTGCTTCTGCAGGAGGTCTGGGGCTATAACAGCCAGGTGACGACCCATACGCTCGAAACCCATATCTACCGGCTGCGCCAGAAGATCGAGCCGGATCCCGGCAATGCCCGGCTGCTGGTCACCGATGCCGGCGGTTACCGGCTGAATCCCTGACGCATGGCGCTCGACGAGGACATGGCCCTGCTGGCCCGGCAGCCGCTGCTGAGCCTGATGGAACGCGATGCACTGAGATTGCTCGCCTTCGCCGCCGAAAGCCGGATATTGCGCGCCGGGGACGTCCTGTTCCGGGCCGGCGAGCCCTCGGACGGGGCCGTCCTGGTGGTTTCCGGGGCGGTTGCGCTGACGGTCCAGGACGATGGGCAGCCCGCGAGTGAGGTCGTCGGCGCCGGCGCGATGATCGGCGAGCTTGCCCTGTTTACCTCCGTTCCCCGCCAGGTCACGGCGATCGCGCGCGAGCCGACGCAGGTGATGCGGCTGCCGCGCAGCGTGATGCGCCGCGTGCTCGGCGAATCACCCGATTCGGCCGAGGCGATCGCCGCTGCGATCGGCGACCGCCTGCGGGGCTTCGTCGGTGAGCTCTCCACCGTCCAGGAGGCGCTCAGCGCGATCGATCGGAAGTAAGCTGTCCGCTCAGGACGAGGGCGGATGCCGGGCGGCGCGGATTGCGGCGAAGCGCGGCCAGAGGATGTTGATGCACAGCCCGGACATGACGAGCGCGGCTGCGATGAACTTCCAGCCCGGCAGAGGCTCCCCGAGCCAGATCGCCGCGGCGCCCATGCCGAAGACGGGCACAAGCAAAGCCGTCGGCGCGACGGTGGCGGCGGCATAGCGCGAGAGCAGCCAGCCCCAGACGGCATAACCGAACATCACATTGCCGACCGCCTGCCAGATCGCCGCGGCCCAGGCGACGGCGGGGGCATGGGTGAGGCTGTCGCGGATCGCGGGCCAGCCCTCGATCATCAGGGACAGGGCGACCAGCGGCGGGATCGCGAACAGGCTGGTCCAGACGACATAGGCGAGCATGTCGACCTTGGGCGTGCTGCGCGCGACGATGTTGCCGGCAGCCCAGCAAACGGCCGCGCCGAGCACCAGGATGATGCCGAGCGGCGTGGTCGAGCCGTCGGTGTGCCAGAGGATGACGCCGATTCCGACACCGGCGAGGAGGAGGCCGGCGATCTGGAAGGGCTGCACGCGTTCATGCGTGATCGCGGCGGCCAGCAGGATCGTGAAGAAGGGCTGCGATTGTACCACCAGCGAGGCCAGGCCCGGCGCGATCGAACCCTTGATCGCGAAGAACAGCAGGCCGAACTGCCCGGCGCCGATCAGCACGCCATAGGCGGCGAGCTTGCTCCAGGGTGCGTCCGGGCGCTTGAGGAAAAACACGGCCGGCAGCAGAGCGAAGGTGAAGCGCAGGGCCGCGAAGAGCAGCGGCGGGAAATGTTCGACGCCGATATGGATGACGACGAAATTCGTGCCCCAGACCACCATCACCGCCAGCGTGATGAGCGCGTCGCGGAACGAGAGCGTGGTGGGGAGAGCTGGCTGCACGGGACTGGCTTCGCCTGACGTTTCGCGAAGGCCAGTAACATGCGGAACGGCCCGGTCGTTAGGGCGGGCCGGCATGGCCGAGGGGCCCGCGCGACATGGAAAGCCGCGGTCGGAACCCCTCAGAGCTCCAGCGTCACCGTGACCGGGACATGGTCGGAGGGGCGCTCCCAGCCGCGGGCCTCGCGCAGGAAGGTCAGGTCGCGCAGCGTCGGCTTCAGGGCGTCCGAGAGCCAGATATGGTCGAGCCGGCGGCCCTTGTTCGAGGCTGCCCAGTCCTGCGCGCGGTAGCTCCACCAGGAATAGAGCTTTTCGGGTTCGGGTCGCAGCGTGCGCGCCGCGTCGGTCCAGCCCAGTTCGCTGCGCAGCTTCTCCAGCGTCGCCGTCTCGATGGGGGTGTGGCTGACCACGTCGAGGAGCTGCTTGTGGCTCCAGACATCGTGCTCATAGGGTGCGATGTTGAGGTCGCCGACCAGGATCGCGGGCCGGTCGGTCGGCTTCTTCGTCACGCCCCAGGCACCGATCTCGTCGAGGAAGGCGAGCTTGTGGGCGAACTTGTCGTTCTTCTCGGGGTCGGGCAGGTCACCGCCCGCCGGGATGTAGAAATTATGGATGGCGATGCCGGCGGCGGGGCCGGCCGCCTTGTCGAGCGTCACCGTCATGTGCCGGGCGTCGTTGCGGCCGCACATCGACATCGCGTCCTTCTCGCTGAAGGGCAATTTCGAGACGATGGCGACGCCGTTATAGCCCTTCTGGCCGATGAAGGCCTGATGGACATAGCCGAACTGGTGGAAGGCCTTGGCCGGGAACTGCTCGTCCGGCGTCTTGGTCTCCTGGAGGCAGAGAACGTCGGGGGCGTAGGTGGCGAGGTACTCGCCGACCATGCCGATGCGCAGGCGGACGGAATTGATGTTCCAGCTGGTGACGGTGAGTTGCACGCGAGGATTCCGGCAGTGAGGAGGCCGGAAACTGGGTCGCCCGGGCCCAAAAGGCAAGCCGTTTTCGGCTTGCCGGACGCCGTCAGAGCTTGCGCTGGTAGTCGATCACGAAATTCTGCGGATCGGGCCGGCGGCGGGTATCGAGATTGTAAAGCGAGATCGACGTCTCGTAGCCCTGCGGGTCGACGACGACCCATTGCCTGAGCTCGTTGGCGACGAGGTCGAATTTCAGCGTGATCTTGGAGGTGCCGCCCAGCGTCGACCGGTCCTCCAGCCGCACCGTGAGCAGGTCGCCGTCGACGCTGGCGCCCTTCAGCGTGCCTTCGCGCGCCAGGTCCATCCTCTCGCGCACGAGGAACTTCAACGGCGTCTGGCCGATGGAATAGAGGTCCTGCGTCGCCAGGCGCTTGTCGCGGATGGCGACGGAGGTGCCGTCCGCGATCACTTCCGTGGTGGTCGGCGGCTCGTATTCGAAGCGCATCTTGCCGGGGCGCTGGATATAGATGCGCCCCTCAAGCCGCCGTCCGTTGGAGGCGTGCTGGATGAAGTTACCCTGCAAGGTGGTGAAGCTGTTGAGATAGGCATTCAGCCGCTCGACGGCCTCTTCCTGCGTCGCGGGAGGAGCCTGCTTGCTCTTGGCGGGCGTGGCCGCGGGCTTGGCCGCCTCGACGGCGGGGGCCGCGATCGCTGGCGCGTTCGATGCCGCAGCCTGAACCGCAGGGGCTTCCGTCGCGGCGTTACGCCCCTGGCCGAGCCCCGGAGGACGGGGCGGCGGCAGCACGAGGCGCGGTGCCGCCGGCTTCGCGGCAGCGGGCTTCGGCGGCTGAAGCTGAAGCGGCTGGGCCGCCAGCGGAGCAGCCAGCAGCGCGCTGCCGACGATCGTCGTCAGCAGGACCGAAGCCCGAACGGTCTGGGTCAATCTGTCGAGCAAGGCTGCTCCATTCCTTGTGCCGCGGCCATCCCTGCCGAAAGCCTGAACGATCGCTGGTGCGGGAGTCGAGGCCGTTGCGGACCTCATCTGCCTATTCCAACGTCTGATCTACTGCGGAGGTTGCAGCATCGTCATGGCAATTTGAGGACTGGCACCGGTGCCCGCAAGGGCTGGCGGCCCTCGCAAGGCTCATTCGTCGTGCTGATTCTGGCCCTCGACGAGAATCTCTCTTTTCCCGGCGTGGTTTGCGGGCCCGACGATGCCCTCGTTCTCCATGCGCTCCATGATGGATGCGGCGCGGTTGTAGCCGATCTGGAGGCGGCGCTGGATATAGGAGGTCGAGGCCTTCTTGTCCCTCAGTACGACGGCGACCGCCTGCTCGTAGGGATCGTCGCTGTCGGCCTGGCCCATACCGCTCTTGTCGAAGACGGCACCATCCTCGTCCTCGCCACCCTCGTCTTCCTCGGAGGTGACGGCGTCGAGATATTGCGGCCGGCCTTGCGTCTTGAGATGGGCGACGACCTTCTCGACCTCGGCGTCCGAGACGAAGGGACCGTGGACGCGGGTGATGCGCCCGCCACCGGCCATGTAGAGCATGTCGCCCTGGCCGAGCAGCTGCTCGGCGCCCATCTCGCCGAGGATCGTGCGGCTATCGATCTTCGAGGTGACCTGGAAGGAGATGCGGGTCGGGAAGTTCGCCTTGATCGTGCCGGTAATGACGTCGACCGAGGGGCGCTGCGTCGCCAGCACGACATGGATGCCGGCGGCGCGCGCCATCTGGGCGAGACGCTGGATCGTGCCCTCGATCTCCTTGCCGGCGACCATCATCAGATCGGCCATCTCGTCGACGATGACGACGATATAGGGCAGAGGCTCGAGGTCCATGACCTCCTCCTCGTAGATCGCTTCGCCCGAATGCTTGTCGAAGCCGGTCTGGACCGTGCGGGTGATGACCTCGCCGGCCGCCTTGGCCTCGCCGACGCGGGCGTTGAAGCCGTCGATGTTGCGCACCGAGAGCTTCGACATCTTCTTGTAGCGCTCCTCCATCTCGCGCACCGCCCATTTCAAGGCGACGACCGCCTTCTTGGGATCGGTGACGACGGGGGTGAGCAGATGCGGGATGCCGTCATAGACGGAGAGTTCGAGCATCTTGGGATCGACCATGATCAGGCGGCACTCTTCCGGCTTCAGCCGGTAGAGGATCGACAGGATCATGGTGTTGATCGCGACGGACTTGCCCGAGCCGGTGGTGCCGGCGACGAGCAGATGCGGCATGCGGGCGAGATCCGCGATGACGGGCTCGCCGCCGATGGTCTTGCCAAGGCAGAGGGCGAGCTTGTGCTTGGTCGCCTCGAAATCCTGGCTGGCCAGCAACTCGCGCAGGAAGACGGTCTCGCGGCGGGTGTTGGGCAGTTCGATACCGATCGCGTTCTTGCCCTGCACCACCGCAACACGCGCCGACACCGCACTCATCGAACGCGCGATGTCGTCCGCCAATGAGATCACACGGGAGGATTTTGTGCCCGGAGCCGGCTCTAGCTCGTAGAGCGTGACCACCGGGCCGGGGCGCACCTGCGAGATTTCGCCGCGCACGCCGAAATCCTCGAGCACGCCTTCAAGCAGCGTGGCGTTCTGCTCCAGCGCATCGGTCGAGACCGCGTTCGCCGCGACCTTCTTCGGCTCGGCCAGATAGGTCAGCGGCGGCAATTCGAAGGAGTCGCGGTCGAGCAGGGAGGGCTGGGCCTCGCGCTGCATGCGCTTGCCGGGCTTGGGCGCGGCGCGCGGCATGGTCACGCGCGGGGCATTGAGGTCGCGCAGGTCCTGTGGCTCGTCGTCGAGATCGAAGGGCGCATCGTAATCGTCGGAGGCGCGGCTCGGCCCGGAAAGGGGGCGCGCGCCTGGCAGCGGCTCGGGATCGAAATCGGGCAGGCCGCGGCGTCCGGCCGGCGCCTCACCGAATTGCGGCTCGCGGCGGACGCGACCGGTTTCGCGGGTCGGAACAAGGCCGGTATCGACGGCCGGCTCCGGGGGCTGCGGCAGGCGGCGCAGGATCGCGGCCCGCAGTGCCATCGCGCCATGGGCGAGCCAGCCGATCAGGATGACGGCGATGCCGGGTTCGTCGTCGCGGCGCTCGTCGCTGTCGGACCAGTTGTCATCGGCCTCGTCGCTGTCGAGAACCGGGTCCTCGTCGGTGACGAAGCCGAAGCCGGCGGCGGCGGTGACGGCGAGGATGGCGATGCCGGCATAGAGGAAGCCGACGAGACTGCCGACCGCTCCCCCGGCGATGCCCGCGATATTGCGCGTGCCGAAGAGCAGGCCGTCGCCGATCACGCCGCCCATGCCGGTGGGCAGCGGCCAGCGCGGGGTCGCGGGCAGGGCGCTGGCGACGGCGGCCGTCGCAGCGACGCCGACGACCCAGAGGCCGAGCTTCAATGCGCCACGGTCGAAGATGTGGAAGCGGACGAGCCGGAGCGCCCAGATCACCGGCGGAAACAGCAGGGCGATGACGCCGAGGCCGATGAGCTGCATCAGGAGATCGGCGACCATGGCGCCGGGGCGGCCGAGCCAGTTGCGGATGGCGCCGCTGGTGGCGTTGTTGAGACTGGGGTCGTCGACCGACCAGCTCGCCAGCGCGGTGGAGACGGCAATCATCAGGGCGAGCACGCCCATGCCGGTCAGCTCCGAGGCGCGGCGCGACAGGAACTCGCGCACCGGGTCGGGCAGGCGGTCCATGAGCGATTGGGAGCGGCGGATCGTGCGCATGCGGTTTCGGGTCTTGTCCGGACTATCGGGCCGCACCATTCGGCCATCAGCGGAAGGTTAGGAAGCCGAGGTTAAGACCCGCTTAACCTTGAACCGCGCCCGTAAGCTCCTGTCGCCGATTGTCGGGAGCGGATGGAACGGATCGCGGTGCCCTAGCTTTGAAACCGAGACGGAAAGGAGGTGTTCCATGACCGCATCGAAGACCGTTCAAGCGCGGATCGCCCGAATCTGGCGCGGCCGCACGACACGCGCCAAGGCCGATGATTACGCCGTCTATCTGAGACGCGAGGGCGTGACGCCTTTGCTGGAGAAGGCCTTGGGTGCGCAGATGTTCCGGGAGGATCGCGAGACCGAGAGCGAATTCGTCACGATCTCCTATTGGGAGAGCATCGAGGCGATGTCGCGCTTCGCCGGCCCCGATCCGCGGCGCATCCACCACCTGCCGCGCGACGCCGAATTCCTGATCGAACTGCCTGACGGCGTGCAGGTCCTGGAGATCGTCGTGAACGAGCCGGGTTGATGGCAAGAAAAACCCCGGCGGTTGCCCGCCGGGGTCGAGGTACCGCCGAAGCGGCGGGAGGATCACATGTTGTAGGCGCGTTCGCCATGCTCGGCGATGTCGAGGCCCTCGCGCTCCTGGTCCGTGGTGACGCGCAGGCCGACCACCGCATCGATGATCTTGAACAGGACGAAGGAACCGACGCCGCACCAGACGACGGCGATGACGACCGCGACGAACTGCTTCCAGACCTGGGCACCCATCGCGTAATCGGCGACGCCGACGCCACCCAGCGCCGGGGCGACGAAGATGCCGGTACCGATCGAACCGATGATGCCGCCGACGCCGTGGACGCCGAAGACATCGAGCGAATCATCGTAGCCCAGCGCGTTCTTCACCGTGGTGCAGAAGAAGAAGCAGACCACGCCGGCGATCGCGCCGAGCACGATCGCGCCCATCGGCCCGACCAGGCCGGCTGCCGGGGTGACCGCGACAAGGCCGGCGACGATGCCTGAGAGCATGCCGAGCAGCGAGGGCTTGCCCTTGACGATCCATTCGATGAAGAGCCAGCCCAGCGCCGCGGCGGCGGTGGCCGTGAAGGTGTTGATCATGGCGAGTGCCGCACCCGCGGTCGCTTCGAGGTTCGAGCCGGCATTGAAGCCGAACCAGCCGACCCAGAGCACGGCGGTGCCGATGAAGGTCATCGTCAGCGAGTGCGGCGACATCAGTTCCTTGCCGTAGCCGATGCGCTTGCCGATCACGAGCGCACCGACCAGGGCCGCGATGCCGGCATTGATGTGGACGACCGTGCCGCCGGCGAAATCGAGCGCGCCGAGGGTGAAGAGATAGCCTTCCGAGAACCAGACCATGTGCGCCATCGGGAAATAGACGAAGGTCGCCCACAGCACGACGAAGAGCAGCAGCGCCGAGAATTTCATGCGTTCGACGAAGCCGCCGACGATCAGCGCGGGCGTGATCATGGCGAAGGTCATCTGGAAGCAGATGAAGACATATTCGGGGATCACCACGCCCTTGGTGAAGGTGTCCGAGGTCGTCTCATTGGTGACGCCGGCCAGGAAGGCCTTGGAGAAGGAGCCGATGAAGCTGGTCAGCGAGCCGCCGCCGGTGAAGGCGAGGCTGTAGCCATAGACGACCCAGACGATGCACATCACCGCGGCGGTGGCGGTGACCTGGCTCATCACCGAGAGCATGTTCTTCGAGCGGGCGAGGCCGCCGTAGAACAGCGCGAGGCCGGGCAGCGTCATGAACAGCACGAGCAGCGTGGAGACCAGCATCCAGGCGGTGTCGCCCTTGTTGGGAACGGCAGCGGCAGCCGCGGCGGCGGGGGCCTGTGCCAGCGCGGCGCTGGCCGAGAGTGCGGCGAGAGCGAGGCCGGCCGATCCAGCCCGCAGCGAGGTCCTGAGAATCATCGTCGAAAACTCCTTGAGGGGGCGGGGCTCAGAGCGCGTCGGCATCGGTCTCTCCGGTGCGGATGCGCACGGCCTTCTCGATCGAGGAGACGAAGATCTTGCCGTCACCGATCTGACCGGTGCGGGCGGCGGCGGTGATCGTCTCGATCACCCGGTCGACGAGGTCGTCGGAAACGGCGACCTCGATCTTGATCTTCGGCAGGAAGCTCACCGCGTATTCGGCGCCGCGGTAGATTTCGGTGTGACCCTTCTGGCGGCCGTAGCCCTTCACCTCGGTCACGGTCAGGCCGTGAACCCCGACGGCGGTGAGCCCGTCGCGCACCTCCTCGAGCTTGAACGGCTTGATGTTCGCCATCACGATTTTCATGTGCTGGGCTTCCCGTTTGCGCCGCCCGGTCGTCAGCCCCGGCGATCTCGTTGCACCTCTCGCGTCTGCGGGACCGCAGTTGCGTCGCAACATGCAATTCAAGGGACGTGCCAACGCGCTCCAGGCGCGGCAAAGCCGCATCCAGAGGCGAAATCATGCAGGAGAAGCGGGAAGAGTCGTCGAGATTTCCTAATAATAAGGCAATCGTCTGGTTTCTACGCAGCTGCCTGAAATCAGGTCAGCCGAGATCAGGCCGGGGCCGGACGAGGCCTTCCTGCGCCACCGAAGCCACCAGGCGGCCTTGCCGATCGAAGATGAGACCGCGCGAGAAGCCGCGGGCGCCGGACGTCGAGGGGCTGTCCTGCGAATAGCGCAGCCAGTCGTCGGCCCGGAACGGGCGATGGAACCACAGGGCGTGGTCGAGACTCGCGGCCTGGATCTTCTGGTCGAAGACCGTCGCGCCATGGGCGATCAGGCTGGAATCGAGCAGGAGCAGGTCGGAGGCGTAGGCGAGCACGCTCTGGTGGAAGGCCGGCTCGTCGGGCAGTGGCTCGATTGCCCGGATCCAGACGTTGAACCTCGGCTCCAGATTGGCGCTGCCGCGATAGCGTTCGAGCTCGACCGGGCGGATCTCGATCGGCCGCTTGCGCTGATAGAAGGTCTGGAGCGGATTGGGCCGTGGCGAATTGAACAGTTTCGCCATCTCCTCGCGATCCGGCAGCTCTTCCGGCATCGGAACCTTCGGCATCGGCATCTGGTGCTCGTAGCCGGGCTCATCGACATGGAAGGAAGCCGACATCGCAAAGATCGCCTCGCCCTTCTGGATGGCGAGCACGCGCCGCGTGGTGAAGGAGCGGCCGTCGCGGAGGCGGTCGACCTCATAGACGATCGGCACTTCGGGGTCGCCCGCCAGCAGGAAATAGGCATGCAGCGAATGCGGCTGCCGGTCCTCGACGGTCTTGCAGGCGGCATAGAGCGATTGCGCGATCACCTGTCCGCCGAAGACGCGCGGCCAGGTCGATTTCGGGCTGCGACCGCGGAACAGGTTGCGCTCGAGCGGTTCGAGGTCGAGAATCGCCGTCAGGGAGGCGCTGATCTGGGACATGGTCGGCGGCATCGCGGTCAGGTTGACGGAGCGGCCGGCGGCCCGCACAGGAACATCCGGCTTCGTCTGGCATCAGCACCGAGGCATCCCGTGGCGTCAAGTCGACGCGGAGAGAAGGACGGCATGGCTATCGAACAGGGCAACAGCGCCATGCGCATCGTCATCGCGGGCGGCGGCATTGCCGGGCTGGCGCTGGCTCTGGCGCTGAAGCAGGGGCTGGGCGAGGATTTCGCGGTCATCCTGGCCGATCCGGCGCTGGCCGCTGCGCCGCGCGCCGATAACCGCGCCTATGCGGTTGCGGCCGGCGGGCGGGCGATGCTGGAGACGCTCGGGATCTGGGAGATGATCGCCCATACCGCCCAGCCGATGCTGGAGATGATCGTCTCGGACAGCCGCACCGAGGACGCCGTCCGACCGGTCTTCCTGACCTTCGATGGCGAGGTCGAGCCCGGCCAGCCCTTCGCCCATATGGTCGAGAATGCGGCGCTGGTCGCGGCGCTGAAGGCAGCTTGCGAGAGTGCCGGCGTCGAACAGCGCAGCGCTGGTGTGCGCCGCTTCAGCGCCGACGATCTGGCCGTCGAGATCGCCTTCGGAGACGGAAACCACTGCGCGGCCGCGCTGCTGGTCGCGGCTGACGGCGCCCGCTCGAAGCTGCGCGAACAGGCCGGCATCGGCTGGGTCGGCTGGGATTACGGCCAGTCCGGCATCGTCGCGACGATCGGGCACGAGCGGCCTCATCAGGGACGGGCCGTCGAGCATTTCCTGCCGTCCGGGCCTTTCGCGATCCTGCCGCTGGCCGATGGTGGCAGGCTCGGGCATCGCTCCTCGATCGTCTGGACCGAGCGGAAGGAGAATGTCGAACCGCTGCTTTCGCTCGACGCTGAGGACATGCTGGCCGAGATCGAACGGCGTTTCGGGCTTGAACTCGGCGAGATCGCGCTCGAAAGCGCGGTGAGCGCGCATCCGCTCGGCTTCGGCGTGGCCCGGCGTTTCGTCGGCGAGCGGCTGGCCCTGCTGGGCGATGCCGCGCATCTGATCCACCCGATCGCCGGGCAGGGGCTCAATCTCGGCCTCAAGGACGTCGCCGCTCTGGCCGAAACGATCGTCGACGCGGCGCGACTGGGTCTGGACCCCGGCTCGGCCGACGTGCTGGAGGATTACGAGAAGGCCCGCCGCTTCGACACCGTGGCGATGGGTGCGGTGACCGACGGGTTGAATCGCCTGTTCTCGAACGATGCGACTCCGGTCAGGCTGGCACGCGATCTCGGACTCGGTCTGGTCGACCGGATGCCGGGGCTGAAGCGCTTCTTCATCCGCGAGGCCGCAGGCGTCGCCGGGGCGACGCCGCGACTGCTGAGAGGCGAGGCGCTCTAGGCCACCCTGCGTCATGGCACGAGATTCTCGGGTCGTCGCTTCGCGCCACCCGAGGATGAGGCTGAGCCTCAATCCTCCAGCGGCCGGGCCTCTTCCGGCAGCATGATCGGGATGCCGTCGCGGATCGGATAGGCGAGCTTCGCCGCCCGGCTGATCAGCTCCTGCTTCGCTGCATCATATTCCAGCGTCGCCTTGGTCAGTGGGCAGACCAGGATTTCGAGAAGCTTGGGGTCGATGCGGGTGGTCGTGTCGGCTTCGCCGGTCATCGGATTTCCGTTCAATAATGAACATCGGGCCGAAAAGCCGATGCTGCTTTCCGGTCCGATGTCATGACATAAAACTCAGATCGCTTCACGCGAATGCGCAGCAATCTAGTGCTTGCGGGGCAGATCGGCCAGCATGCCGGCCGCCACCATCAGTTTCGGCAGGGTGAGGCCGGAGCTGGTGATGGCGTTGACCGTGGTGCGGGTGCGCTCCGCCTCCTCGCCACGCTCAGCCAGCCAGTTCTCCAGCGTGCCCTGCCCCTTTGCGGACGCCGAGACCTCCTGCGTCAGGTTGGACTGGGCGTCGTCGAGGGTCTCGATCGCACGTTCGCGGGCGAGGCGCTCGTAATCGTCCGTTGCCGGCACGGCTGCGGCCGCCGCCTTCAGGCTCGACAGGCCGAACAACGCGTCGATGCCGAAATGGATGCGGGCGACCTCGCCGATCTTGCGCTTGCTGCGCTCGGCGATGTCGACGATGTCGGTCGCCTCGGCCAGCGCCGGCAGACTGGCGATGCGGGTGGCGAGCGTCTCCGGCACGCCTTCCGAAGTCAGCACTGCGATGCGCGCCAGCCGTGCCTGGGACGCGGCCTCGGGCAGCAGGGAGCCGAGATGTTCGGACAGTTCCTTCACGCCCTTGGCATAGCGCGCGATGGTCTGCTCGATCGTGCCGGGCTTGGCGACGCCGCGCCGCAGGAACCAGCCCATGCGGTTGGTGACGAGCTCCTGCGCGGCGCCATAGAGGCCGAGCTGGGTCTTGCCGGGGATCTTCGCGTCGAGTGCATCGATCTCGCCGTTGAGGGCGATGAGATCGAAGGAATCGCGAGCGATCGCGTAGGCGGCGGCGATGGCCGGTGCGTCCGAGCGGGTGAGTGCCGCCAGCACCGGTACCAGCGCCGGGCCGCCGCGATTGACGATGGCGTTGGCGAGCTGCGTCGCGACGATCTCGCGGCGCAGCTTGTGGCTGGCGATCGCGTCCGGATAGGCCTCTCGCAGCGCCTTCGGGAAATAGCGCACGAGCTCGCTGGCGAGATAGGGATCGTCCGGCACCGAGGATTCGAGCAGTGCGTCGTGCAGCGAGAGCTTGGCATAGGCTAGCAGCACGGCGAGTTCCGGCCGGGTCAGGCCTTCGCTGCGCTTCTCGCGCTCGGCGAGCTGGGCATCGCTCGGCAGGTACTCGACCGAGCGGTCGAGCCGGCCGTCCTTCTCCAGCGTCTGCATCAGGAAGCGCAGGCCGGGCGTTGCCGCCGCCCCTTGTGCCTCCGTCAGCGAAAGCGCCAGCGTCTGCAGGTAGTTGTTGCGCAGGACGAGGTCGCCGACCTCGTCCGTCATCGTCGCCAGCAATTCGTTGCGCTTGTCTTCCTTCAGGCGGCCGTCCTTCACCGGGCCGGCCAGCGCGATCTTGATATTGACCTCGACGTCGGAGGTGTTGACGCCGGCGGAGTTGTCGATCGCGTCGGTGTTGATCCTGATGCCCTTGCGGGCGGCCTCGATGCGGCCGCGCTGGGTGACGCCGAGATTGGCACCTTCGCCGACGACGCGCGTCCGGAGGTCGTTGCCGGTGATGCGGATCGGATCATTGGCGCGGTCGCCGACCTGGGCGTCGGTCTCGTCGGATGCGCGGATATAGGTGCCGATGCCGCCGAACCAGAGCAGATCGACGCGGCTCTTAAGGATCGCCGTCATCAGCTCGGGCGGTGAGACCTCCTTCTTGTCGAGGTCGAGCAGCGCGCGAACCTCGGCCGAGAGCGGGATGCTCTTGGCCTGGCGCGAGAAGACGCCGCCGCCCTTCGAGATCAGGTTCTTGTCGTAATCGGCCCAGGACGAGCGCGGCAGGTTGAACAGCCGCTGGCGCTCGGCGAGCGAGGTCGCCGGATCGGGGCTCGGATCGAGGAAGATGTCGCGGTGGTCGAAGGCCGCGACCAGCTTGATCGCCGGCGAGAGCAGCATGCCGTTGCCGAAGACGTCACCCGACATGTCGCCGACGCCGGCGACGGTGAAGGGCGTGGTCTGGATGTCGACATCGACCTCGCGGAAATGGCGCTTGACCGCTTCCCAACCGCCGCGGGCGGTGATGCCCATGCCCTTGTGGTCATAGCCCTGCGAACCGCCGGAGGCGAAGGCGTCGCCGAGCCAGTGATGCTTCTCCAGCGAGATCGCGTTGGCGGTGTCGGAGAAGGTTGCGGTGCCCTTGTCGGCGGCGACGACGAGATAGGGATCATCGCCGTCATGACGCACCGTGTCCGGCGGCGGGACGATGATCTCGCCGTCGAGATTGTCGGTGAGCTCCAGCAGGTTGCGGATGAAGATGCGGTAGCTCTCGGTGCCCTCGGCGAGCCAGGCGGCGCGGTCGGAAGCCGGCGGGAGCTGCTTCGGGAAGAAGCCGCCCTTGGCGCCGACCGGCACGATGACCGCGTTCTTGACCTGCTGTGCCTTGACCAGGCCGAGCACCTCGGTGCGGAAGTCCTGCGGCCGGTCCGACCAGCGCAGGCCGCCGCGGGCGACCTTGCCGAAGCGCATATGCACGCCCTCGACGCGTGGCGAATAGACGAAGATCTCGTAGAGCGGGCGCGGCAGCGGCAGGCCGTCGACCCTGGCGCAGTCGAACTTGAAGGTGATGGTCTGGCGCGGCTGGCCGTCCGGGCCGATCTGGAAGAAGTTCGTCCGCAGGGCGGCATCGACCAGGTTGACGAGGCGACGCAGGATGCGGTCGTCGTCGAGGCTGGTGACGGCGTCGAGCGCCTCCTCGATCTCGGCATGCTTCTGGGCCATGCGCTGCTCGCGCTCGGTCGCCGCGATGCGCGGATCGAACTTGGCGGCGAAATAGGCGACGAGCCCCGAAGCGATGTCCGGATGGCGGGTCAGGGCATCTGCGATATAGCCCTGGGCGTAGGGGGCGCCGGCCTGGCGCAGATAGCGCCCGAAGGCGCGCAGCAGGGCTGCCTCGCGCCAGGCAAGCCCGGCGGCGAGCACGAGCTGGTCGAAGCGGTCGGATTCCGCCAGGCCGCGGAACTGCGCCATCAGCGCCGCCTCGATGGTCGGATCGAGATGCTCGATATCGATCTCGCCGTCGTCGGCGCGCTCCAGCGTCATGTCGTGCAGCCAGATGCGGACATTGTCGCCATTGCCCTGCGGCATGACGTTGTAGGTCCGCTCGTTGACGACGCGGAAGCCCATGTTCTCGAGCACCGGCACGCGGGCCGAGAGCGAGATCGGCGCGCCGCGCGAGAACACCTTGAGATTGGCGCGCGTGGCGTCGTCGCCCTCGCGCCGGTAGAGATTGACGGCGCGTGCCCGCTCCGGCGTGAGCTGCTGGAGCATCTCGATGTCGACGAGCGCGTCCGCTGCCGAGAAGCGCTCGCGATAGGCGGCGCCGAAGGCCTCGGCATAGCGTTCGGCCAGCGCGCGGGCGGCGGGACCGGCCTTCTCCTGATCGAGTACGTCCTTGAGCCCGTCGCCCCAGGTGCGGACGATGGCGCTGATGCCGGCTTCCAGCGTCGCGCGCTCGATGCGCGGGGTTTTGCCCTCGTCGCGGCCGATGATGTAGTGGGTCCGCGACAGCGGCCCGTCGGGATAGGCCGGATAGGCGGCCGAGAGGCGCCCGCCATAGACCCGCGCCAGGAAATCGCCGACGCGCAGGCGCACCGTGGTGTCGTAGCGGTCCTTCGGGATGAAGACGAGGATCGAGACGAAGCGGTCGAACTCGTCGCCACGGGCGAGCGCGCGGATGCGCGGCCGCTCGGTGAGCTGGAGGATGTCGAGCGCGAACTGTTCCAGCGTCGCCACGTCGATCTGGAAGAGCTCGTCGCGGGGATAGGCATCGAGCACGTTCATCAGCGCCCGGCCGGAATAGCTCGCCGGGTCGAAGCCGATGTTCTTGGCGACGCGCGCGACCTTCAGCCTGAGATAGGGGATGGCGCGGGCCGAGCCGGTATAGGCGTTCGAGGTCAGGAGGCCGACAATGCGCAATTCGCCGTCGAGTCTTCCATCCGGCGTGAACAGCTTGACGCCGACATAGTCGAGATGGACGCGGCGATGGACCAGGCTCTTGACGTTGGCCTTGGTGATGATGAGCGCCTGCGGCTTGGCCAGGAAAGAGCGCAGTTCGGGCGTCACCGTGACCAGTTCGCGGCCCTTGCGCAGGACCTTGACCGTCGGGTCGCGGAGGATGCCGAGGCCCGAGCCCTCGATCGGGTCGGCCGCGCCGTCGCCGCCGGGGAAGCGATAGGCGCGGATGCCGAGCAGGGTGAAATTGTCGCCGGCGATCCATTCGAGGAACTGCAGTGCCTCGGCGATCTCGTCCTCCGGCAGCGGCGGCGGATTGGCGCGGTAGGCCTGGATCACCTCAGTGATGCGGCCGCGCATCGCGGCCCAGTCGTCGACGGCGAGCGCGACATCGCCATAGACGCGCTCGAGCCCGATGCGCAGCTTCTCGCGGGCCTCGGGCGTGTCGATGCGGGGGACGTGGATATGGAGCAGGCTCTCGCGGCGCGTGCCCTCGGGGGCGCGGCCGGCGGCCTCGCCGGCGAGCGAGGCGAACTTGCCCTTGGCGTCGCGGGCGACTGCGAGGATCGGATGGGCGACGAGGCGGGGCTCGTGGCCCTGCTCCTGCAATTCGGCGAGAGTCGAATCGAGCAGGAACGGCTTGTTGTCGTTGACGACCTCGAGAACGGTGAGCTGGTTCTTGCGCTCGCCCTCGCCGTATTCCTCGTCGCGGAAGCGCAGGTTGATCGTCTCGGGCTTGCGCGGCTGGGCGAGGTGTTCGAAGGCCGTGGCCGCGGTGCGGGCCAGCATTTCGGCCGGCAGGGCCTCGAGATCCTCGGCGACGGAACGGCCAAAGAGCAGGCGGGGGAACTCGGCGGGCATCGAACTCTTCAGTCCGGTGGCTGCGGCCTCGATCGCTGCGATTGCACTCGCAGTCGCGTTCGTCACCCGTTTGCCCATATCCCAACCCCAGTTGTTTTGCCGCAGCGATGACATAGGCTGCGGAGCCTTTCAACTTGCCGTGCCTGAAAAAGCGGCAAACTGACGCTCCCCGACTCGACAGGACACACCATGGCAACAAAGCATGACAAACCCCAGGTGGGAGAGGAGCCGGCGCGCCAGGATTCGCCCCCGAGCGTGATGGCTCTGGATCTGAAGCCCGCTGCGCTCTCGGCCGAGAACCAGGCCTATTTCGCGAAATGCCAGGAGAAGCTCGGTTTCGTGCCGAACGTGCTGACATCCTATGCGCATGACGATGCCAAGCTCACGGCCTTCGCCGCCTTCTACAACGACCTGATGCTGGCGCCGTCCGGCCTGTCGAAGCTGGAGCGGGAAATGATCGCGGTTGCGGTCTCCAGCGTGAACCGCTGCTATTACTGCCTCACCGCCCATGGCGCGGCGGTGCGCCAGCTCTCCGGCGATCCCGTGCTGGGCGAATTGCTGGTGATGAACTATCGGGCAGCGGATCTCTCGGTGCGGCACCGCGCCATGCTCGATTTCTCGGTCAAGCTGACGGAAACCCCGCATCTCGTCGGGGAAGAGGATCGCGAAGGCCTGCGCAAGGCCGGTTTCAGCGCGCGCGACATCTGGGATATCGGCGCTGTCGCGTCCTTCTACAACATGTCGAACCGGATGGCCTCGGCGGTCGATATGCGGCCCAACGCCGAGTATCACGGCCAAGTGCGGTAGAGCGGCGCTTCCCGTCATGGTCGGGCCTGTCCCGACCATCCACGTCTTCTCTGATCGAAGGCCGTGTTCAAGACGTGGATTCTCGCCACAAGGGCGAGCATGACCGCGGTTTTGCTTGAAGCTGCCGCGGGCAATTGCCGGCGCCGCCAAAAGAAAAACGGCCGGCGCAATGCCAGCCGCTAGTTGGCCCCGACTCGGTGGCCCGGCTCCGCCCGAACTCCGGGGGGCTGGGGGGCTGACAAACCGGCGATCAGCGAAACCGGGCCGTCGAGGCAACGGGGAGAGTTGAACGGCGCAACTTGGCGCTCGCTTGACGCGTTCGCGGCGAAAATGGGGCAATCGCCGGGAGAGCCTGACGCGCGCGCGAATGTGATCGCTACCTGACATCCCTTGCCAGCGCAGGACTGCGGGCGCATCATCCCGGAATGATTTGGTGAGGCCCCGGACAGGGAGGCGCCATGAGCGAAAGCGAAACGCCGCAATCGCAAGCCGCCGGTGCGGTCGTCAATTTCCCGGTGCCGGCGCGACCGGCGCCCGTGACGTTCGACCGGCGCGAGCTCAGCGAATTGCTCAACCTCTATGGCCGCATGGTAGCGGCCGGCGAATGGCGCGACTACGCCATCGATTTCCTGAAGGACAAGGCGCAGTTCTCAGTGTTCCGGCGCTCGTCGGAGATGCCGCTCTACCGGATCGTCAAGGACCCGGCGCTGGCGCGGCGGCAGGGCGCCTATTCGGTCGTCGCGGCGACCGGGCTGATCCTGAAACGCGGCTCGGAACTCTCGCGCGTGCTCAGGGTGCTCGACAACAAGCTCAGCGTGGTGAGCTGACCGTCGCTTGAGCACTCCTCAGGATTGAGGGCTGCCAAGGACTAGAGAGCCGGTGTCGTCCGATCTCCCTCGCCCAGTTCCTTCTGCATCAGCATCTGGTCGAGCCAGCGGCCGTGCTTGAAGCCGACCTTTTCGGCAATGCCGATCAGGCGGAAGCCGGCGCGTTCGTGCAGGCGGCGCGAGCCGATCGAGGCGCCGGTGCCGTCCCCGATCACCGCGATCATCTGGCGGAAGCCGCGCTCGGTGCAGGCGTTCATCAGGGCGTCGAGCAGCAGGCGGCCGATGCCGAGCCCCTGCGCGTCGGGCGCGATATAGATCGAGTTCTCGACGGTGCTGCGATAGGCCGGGCGCGGCCGATAGGCGCCGGCATAGGCGTAGCCGAGGATGGCACCCACCTGCTCCGCGACGAGATAGGGGTAGCCGCCGGCCAGAAGCGCCTCGTAGCGCCGCTGCATTTCTGCCTCGCCCGGCGGCTCCAGCTCCCAGGAGGCGGTGCCGTGCAGGACCGCATGGGCGTAGATCGCCGCGATGGCAGGGATGTCGGCGGGAAGGCCCGGGCGGATCGAAGGCGTCGTCATGCCCAAAGCATGAGCAATGCCCGTGCCAAAAAGGAAAGCCCCACCCAAAGAAAAAGCCCCGGCCGTGGGGCCGGGGCTCGTGCGCTCCCGTTCAGGAGCCCTTCGTTCTCACTCGCGGTTGCCGATCAGCGAGAGCAGGAACTGGAACATGTTGATGAAGTTCAGGTAGAGCGACAGCGCGCCGTTCACCGAGAGCTTCGCAGCTTCCTCCGGGCCGAGCTCGGAGTAGAGATACATCTCCTTCAGACGCTGGGTATCCCAGGCAGTCAGGCCGGCGAAGATGCCGACGCCGACCAGCGAGATGACGAAGCCCAGGGCGCCCGAGGCCAAGAAGATGTTCACGATCGAGGCCAGGATCAGGCCGATCAGGCCCATCACCAGGAACGAGCCCATGCCGGAAAGCGACTTCGAGGTGGTGTAGCCGTAGAGGCTGAGGCCACCGAAGGCCGCCGCGGTGATGAAGAAGACCTGCACCACCGACGCGCCGGTGTAGCGGATCAGGATCGTCGAGAGCGAGACGCCCATCACCGCCGCGAAGGCGAAGAACATCGTCCGGGCGGACGAGGCCGACATCTTGTCGGCGCGGAAGGAGAAGAAGAAGATGAAGGCCAGCGGCGCCAGCGCGACCACCCACATCAACGGCGTGCCATAGAGCAACTGGCCGAAGGAGGTGAGATAGGTGTTGCCGATCCTGGCGACGGCACTGGCCTGATCGGTCACGGCCATCTTGTTGATGCCCAGCGCGAACAGCGCCGAGATCGCAAGGCCGATCACCATGTTGTTGTAGACGCCGAGCATGAACGAGCGCAGGCCCTGATCCATCTCGACGGCGCTGGTCTGCTGTGCGCGGCCGGCACCCCAGACTGGAGCATTGCGGTCGAAGTTGCTCATTAAGAGAGTTTCCCCTGACGGTGTTTCGGACGACGACAAGCGCGCAGGCACCAGCCGTCCTCGCGATCGATCGTCGCGATGATAGGAATATGAGGGGCTTTCGCTTTCCTTACAAGACCCCGCCATGGTTAAGGCCAGCGCCGGGATAGAAGTTCGGCGCTGCGTCCATGCAGAATTACAGGATTTTAATGTCTATCGAGAGTCGTTCTCAGATAGTCATCATAAATTTCTGAGATGAGAAGCCGGCGCTTTCGTCAGTATTTTTATCGTACCGACGAGCCCGAACAGGACGGTAACCCCGATGGCGGCAGTCGCAGCCAGTATAGCCCCGGTGGGATCACTGACGAACTCGATCCGCATCACTTGGGTGACGATGCCCCAGCCCGCCGCTGTACCCGCGACTACGCCGAAGACGGCCGCGACGAAGCCGATGGCGGCGTATTCAAGGGCGTACGACGAAAGTATGAAGCGGCGGGTGGCGCCGAGCGTTTTCAGGATCATCGCGTCATAGAGCCGCGCCCGCTGCCCGGCCGCGAGCGCGCCACCCAGAACCAGCAGGCTGGCGGCAATGGCGAGGCCCGAGGCGCCGCGGATCGCCATGGCGAGCTGGGCGACGATGGTGTTGACCGCTTCGAGCGCGTCCTTGACCCGCACGGCGGTCACGGCCGGGAAGTCGAGCGCGAGGCGCCGCATCAGGGCTGCGTCAGTCGCGCCCTTGCCGTCCGGGCTCGACGCGACGGTGGCGAGATTGGTGTGCGGCGCGCCGGCGAAGGTGTTGGGCGAGAACACCATGACGAAATTGATGCCGAAGGAGCGCCAGTCGACCGTGCGGAAATTGGCGACGCGGGCGGTGATGTTGCGGCCGAGCACGTTGACGGTGAGCCTGTCGCCGATCTTCAGCCCGATGCCGGCGGCATTCTGCGCGTCGAAGGAGACCAAGGGCTCGCCGCGATAATCCGCCGGCCACCATTCGCCCATGGAGACGCGCGAGCCTTCCGGCAACGTCGCGGCATAGGTGATGCCGCGATCGCCGTCGAGCACCCAGGCGGATTGCTCGCTTGCCTTGATATCCTCGGCGCGGGTTTCGTTCACCGAGACGATGCGGCCGCGCATCATCGGCACGCGCTCGGTCTTGGCGCCGGGGCGCTCGGCCGCGAGGAAGGCGTCGAAGCGCTCCGAATCGCGGCTGGGCACGTCGAGGAAGAAGAAGCTCGGCGCCTTGTCAGGCAGGGCGCCGGTGAGCTGCCGGGTCAGGCTGACATCGATGAAGGACAGCGCCGAGAGCAGGGCGACGCCGAGGCCGAGCGAGAGCACGAGGGCCGGCGTCAATGCGCCGGGCCGGTGGCTGTTGGCGAGGGCCATGCGCAGAGCCGGCCGGCGTGGACGCGGAATGCGGCGGGCCAGCGCCATCAGGCCGAACGAGACGGCGCGCAGCAGCAGGAAGACGCCGAACATCACGCCGATATAGATCAGCGCGATCCGGCGATCATAGGCGAAGCCGATGGCGACGCCGGCCAGCCCAGCCAGCGCCAGCGCGCAGAGGACGAGATAGATCGCGCGCGGACGGCGCGGATCGGGCTCGACCTTGTCGCGGAACAGGGCGGAGACGGAAATGTCATGGGCGCGCCCGAGCGGGATGATCGCGAAGACGAACGCGGTCAGCAGGCCGTAAAGCGCGGCGACGACGAGTTCGCCGGGCGCCAAGGTCGGCTCGAACGGCACGGGCAGGATGCTCTGGACGACGGCGCCGAGGCCGAAGGGCGCGGCGGCGCCGAGTACGAGGCCGATCGTGGTGCCGATCGCGGCGACGAGCATCACCTCGGTCAGGTGGATCGCGACGACGCGCCCGCCGGTGGCGCCGACCGCCTTCATCGTGGCGAAATCGAGCTTCTTGGCCTCGACGAAGCGGCGCACGGCATTGGCGACGCCGACCCCGCCGACCAAGAGCGCGGTGAGGCCGACCAGCGTCAGGAACTGGGTGAAGCGCTCAAGATTGCGCTGGAAGCTCGGCGCGGCATTGGCGCGGGAGCGGATTTCCCAGCCGGCATCGCGCTGCTGCGTGCCGGCATCGGCGATGAGCTTCTCGATATCGGTATCGCTCGTCGCGCTCTGCGGCAGTTGGAGGCGATAGGTCCAGCGGATCAGGCTGCCGGGCTGGATCAGGCCGGTCGCCTTCAGCGCCTCCTGCGACATCAGGAGGCGTGGGCCGAAGCCGATGCCGGCCGCGATCTTGTCGGGCTCGGAGATCAGGTTGGCGCGCAACTGGATTTTCGCGCCGCCGACCGTGACGATGTCGCCGGGCTTGAGATCGAGCCGGCCGAACAGGACGGGATCGGCGACCGCGCCATAGGCACCGTCGCGCTGGGCGAGCAGGCCGGGCAATGGCGCCTGCGGGTCGGTCTCGACCGTGCCGATGCTCGGGTAGGCTGCGTCGACCGCCTTGATCTCGACCAGGGCCGCGCCCTTTTCGCCGGCTTTGGCCATGCCGCGCATGGTGGCGATGCTGGAGACGGTGCCGCGCGCTGTCAGGAAGGCGAGCTCCGGTGCCGTTGCCTCGCGATGGATCAGGCTGAAGGCGGCATCGCCGCCGAGGATGCGGCGACCTTCGCGGGCGAGGCCCTCGGTCAGACCGCGTGACGCTGAGGCGACGGCGGCGATGGTCATGACGCCGAGCGCGAGGCAGGCGATGAAGATGCCGAAGCCGCGCAGGCCCGCGCGCAGGTCGCGGATCGCGAGGCGCAGGACGAGGCCGATACCGGGGGATTGCGCAGGAGCGGGCGAGGTCGGCTTGACAGGTGCGTGCATCGTCAGGCGACCGCCGTCTCGGGCTCGGCCTCGATCACGCCGGAGCGCAGGCGGACCGTGCGCTCGCAGAGCGCGGCGAGCGAGAGATCATGGGTGACGAGCACCAGCGTAGCGCCGCGCTCGCGCTTGAGGGCGAAGATCAGGTCGACGATCGCGCGGCCGGTCGATTCGTCGAGATTGCCGGTGGGCTCGTCGGCGACGAGGATCGCCGGGTCGGGCGCGACGGCGCGCGCGATGGCGACGCGCTGCTGCTCGCCGCCGGAGAGCTGGGCCGGGTAATGGTCCATGCGGTGACCGAGGCCGACATTGCGCAATTCCGCTTCGGCGCGGGCGAAGGCATCTGGGTGGCCGGCGAGCTCCAGCGGCAGGGCGACGTTCTCGCGCGCCGTCATGGTCGGCACGAGATGGAAGGACTGGAAGACGATGCCGATATGCCGGCCGCGAAAGACCGCGAGCCCGTCCTCGTCGAGAGCGCCGAGATCCTGGCCGGCGACCTTGACCAGGCCTGAATCGGGGCGTTCCAGCCCGGCCATGGTCATCAGCAGGGTCGACTTGCCGGAGCCGGACGGGCCGACGAGGCCGGTTGCCTCGCCGTCGGCCAGCGACACCGAGACGCCCTTGAGGATATGGACGCGGGCGGCGCCACGCCCCAAACTCAGGTGGACATCCTGCAACTCGATTGCCGAAGCGGCCTTCTCGCTCATCACGCCATGATCCCGACTTACGCTTCCATCGCCAACCCCGCTCGCACCGAATCGCGCCCCGGGCGGGGCGAAACCACGGCGCGGCGCGGTCTGCGGCCATATGGGCGCATGTTCGCGCTTGTCCAATCGGCTGCGACGTTTTTCGCCGCCTTCCTGCTGCTTTTCATCGGCTCCCTCGACATGACCGCCGCCCAGACTCCTCCCGCCGATTCCAGCGCCGGACGCTCGCTGAAGCTCGTCGCCTTCGGCGATTCGCTGTCGGCGGGGTACAACCTGCCGGGCAGCGCCGCCTTCCCCGCCGTGCTGGAGCAGGCCCTGCGCCAGAAGGGCGTCTCTGTCGAAATCGTGAACGCCGGCGTCTCCGGCGACACGACGCAAGGGGGGCTCGAACGGCTCGACTGGTCGGTGCCCGACGGCACCCACGGCGTCATGCACGATCACGGCGCCAACGATGGC
>JAEWKP010000396.1 GCA_023393655.1 Pseudomonadota bacterium
GGCGCGCTTCGAGATGACGCCGCACCCGGTCGAGTTCGCGATGTACTACTCGTACTGAGGGATTTGCGGCCGGCTGCACAGGCACCGGCCGGACCGCAGGACTTTGGAAGGCCGGGGCGGCAACGCCTCGGCCTTTTCGTTGGCGCAGGAGTCGCGAAGCCGAGTCGCGAAGCCGGGGTAACCTCGCCTTCACGCGTGATCGGGCAGGTTCAGCAGAGAATTGCTGGATGGCGGTGCTCAGGCTTGCAGACGATCTCGATCAACGGGCGCTTTCTCGGCCAGCCGCTGACCGGCGTGCAGCGCTTTGCGTTCGAACTGACCAGGGCGCTCGACCGGCGGATCGGCGCGGGCGCGCTTCCCGAAACGCTCAAGGATGCGCGCTGGCGCCTCCTCGCGCCGGAAGACGTTTCCCAAACCGATGAATTCCGGCATATCGCGCTCGAACGCTTCGGGCCGTTCTCCGGCCATCTCTGGGAGCAGACAGCGCTCGCGCGCCGGGCGGCGGGAGACATCCTCGTCGGCTTCGGCGGCAGCGGCCCCCTGCTCCACCGCCGGCAGCTCGTCGTCATTCACGACGTCACCATCTTCCGCCATCCGGAAGCCTTCAGCAGGGCCTATCGCGCCACCCACAAGGCTCTCGGCTTCGGACTGACGCGAACAGCACGCATCGCGACGGTCTCCCGGTTCTCACGCGGCGAACTCGGCACGATCTTTCATGTCCGCCCGGAGAACATTCCGGTGATCTACAACGCCACCGACCATTTCTCCGGTCTGGCTCCGGATGAAACCGTCCTGCCGCGCCTCGGGCTCGAGGGCACGAACTTCTTCTTCATGCTCGGCACGTTGAAGCCCAACAAGAATATCGATTTCGCCATCCGCGCCTTCGATGCCCTCGGCGATCGCGGCTGGAAGCTCGTCATCGCGGGCGCCCTCGACCGGAGCGGCGTCTTCAAGGCCGATGCGCCGGCAAGCGCCGACAACCTCATCTTCACCGGGCGGCTGACCGATGCCGAGATCGTCGCGCTCGAACGCCGCGCCCGCGCCTTCGTCTTTCCAAGCCTCTATGAGGGCTTCGGCATCCCGCCGCTCGAAGCGATGACGCAGGGCTGCCCGGTCCTGGCTGCGGATATTCCAGCGGTCCGCGAAGCCTGCGGCGAGGCGGCGCTCTATTTCGACCCCCGCGAGCGCGCAAGCCTCGAAGACGCAATGCGCCAGGTCATGGATGCAGGTGGCTATGTGTCAGGGCTGGTCGAAAAGGGCCATGCCAATCTCACCCGCTTCTCCTGGGACAAGAGCGCCGAGACCCTGTTGTCGACCCTGTCGGAGATGGTCACGCCGCGGCGCTGAGCCGGGGCTTCACGAGATATCCGGCGGAGCACCCTGGCGCTGCAGCAGCGCGGTGGCGGTCGCGACCGCCGGCGGAATGCACAGCAGCATGACAGCCAGCGACACCGGCAGCGATGTCTGCGGCGTACCCGCATTGGCAAGCCCGGCGATAGCGAAGGCGGCGAGCGCGCTGCCCAGCGTGAGCCCGGGCCAGCGGAACGGCATCGACAGGAACAGCGGTGTGCCCACGATCATGGCCACGGCCGCGCCGGCGGCCCCGCTGTAGAGTAACCCGGTCAGCGAGCCGCCGGACAAGGCCCAGCCGGCGAGCGAGCCCAGGTTGAGCAGGATGGCGTCGGTCACGGCGAGCCCGATGATCGGCCTGAGCCGCTGCGTCAGATGTGCAGGCGTCGGCAGCAGGTTCTGCACCCAGGCCCGCAGCAGCGCGAGGATCGTCACGGCCGGCGCGGCGATCAGGAAGGTCTCGCGCAGTTCGGCCTTGACCAGCCAGGTCGCGGCCGGCGCCAGCAGGCACAGGATCACCGCCGCCGTCACCAGCGAGCAGTTCGCAAGCTGTGCGTAGTAGCCGCCGAGGCGCTCGCGGAAGGCCGGCGAACCCGGCTCGCGGTCATAGCTCGCGACCAGTTCGGGATAGCGGATCGCATGGAGCGCCGAGACGACCAGGATGAAGGGCCGCTGCAGCAGATCGAGCGCCAGGAGCGCGCCGGCGGCGCCCTGGCTGCCCATCGCCGCCGTGATCAGTGCCTTGAGGCCGAGCGGCGCGAGGAGGCTGGCCACCGATGCTCCGGCCGAAACGCCGCCATAGGCCAGGTATTTCTTCAGCAGATGACGCTGCGGCCGGTGGAGCCCGTGCACCAGAGCCCCCCCGGCAAGCCGCGCCAGCACGAAATAGGCAAGGCTTCCGGCCAGCATGCCGGCCACCGCGCCCGAAAGCGCCGGGGCGAGCATGGCTCCGCCGATCGTGCCGATCGCCAGGAGCGACGCCCGGGCAGCCTGCAGGATCGAGAACAGCCGAAAATCCTGCCGGAAGCGCAGCATCGTCAGGTGCAACTCCGAGCCGCCCTGGAACACCGCAAAGAAGGCTCCGCCGACAGCGATGCCCGGCGCAACCGCGCCCGACGCGAGAACGCCCGCTCCCGCGAGCAGGCAAAGCCCAGCGCAAACGGCGAAAGCGTAGGCGATGACCGAGCGCTGCGCCGTCTCGTCTACGCCAGGATAGAACCGGCAGCAGGAGAACCGGATCCACTCGAAGACGGCGATGCTGGCGAACTGGCTGATCGTGACGAACAGCGAATAATGCGTGAAATCCCGCGCCGGCAGGATGCGCGAGACCAGCAGCAGCAGCACGAGCGCAAGCACGGCCTGATAGACATAGGCTCCGAGAGCGGCGATCTGGCCCACCAGCGCGACGCTCCGCTCAGGCCGCGCGAACAGGCGCAGCGCAGAACAGCGCGCCGCTATCGGCCGATCCGCAATCCGTAACGATGACGCGAAACATCCCATTGCCCTCCGGCCATAGGCCTAAGGCATAAAGGTTGATATTTCCGCGCGGCCCGAGGGCGGCATTTCAGGAGAAATGCAGAACCGCAAGCCCGGCTGAAGCAGCGATCGCCGCAAGCCACCAGACCCAGCGCGAGGCGTGTGGATCGCTCATCGCCAGGGGCGTGCCGATGACATCTTCATGACCGAAGGATTCGCCGGCGAGGCGTGCAGCACGCTGCAAACCCGCGATACCTGCAACCGGCACTGACTGACGCGACGCCACGGCCTTCTCCCCCTGTAGAGCGATCATAGCGCATTGCGGAAATCCGCATAGGCCCGACCGTGCCGACCATCCTCGGCACGGATGGTTAACGTGGCCTGAACGGGTCTGTTCCATGCCGCCCTCGCCCATTCCAGCGACAGGGATGTGACGGGAATCCGCGCCCGTGCGGCAAGGCGGTTCCGATCCATGGGCGAGGTGTCTATAAGCAGCCCCTGACAGGGCGTGGTGGCCCGCAATGCGTTAGAGTTCACAGTCGCGAATCAGGAAGAATCGGTTGGCAATGGCGGATAACGGCGATCTTTTCGGCGGAGAACCGGAGCGGCCCGACGCGGCGAGCCCGCGGCCGGAAGCCCGCCCGCCCGCCGCGAGCCCCAAGGCGGTGCCGGCATCGGCGCCCCCGGCCCGCAATGGCACGCTGTCCGAGGCCGGCTACGACGCCTCGGCGATCGAGGTCCTGGAAGGGCTGGAGCCGGTGCGCCGCCGGCCGGGCATGTATATCGGCGGCACCGACGAACGCGCCCTGCACCATCTCTTCGCCGAGGTGATCGACAACGCCATGGACGAGGCGGTGGCCGGCCACGCCACCTTCATCGATGTCGAATTGTTCGAGGACGGCTCGATCGCCGTCACCGACAATGGCCGCGGCATCCCGGTCGACCCCCATCCGAAATTTCCGGGCAAGTCAGCGCTCGAAGTCATCATGACGACGCTGCATGCCGGCGGTAAATTCGACTCGAAGGCCTATGAAACCTCGGGCGGCCTGCATGGCGTCGGCGTCTCCGTGGTCAATGCGCTGTCGGACCGGCTGGAGGTCGAGGTCGCGCGCGGCAAGACGCTCTATCGCCAGATCTTCTCGCGCGGCCTGGCGCAGGGGCCGCTGGAAACCGTCGGCGCCGTCGCCAACCGGCGCGGCACCCGGGTGCGCTTCCACCCCGACGCGCAGATCTTCGGCGAGGGTGCTGCCTTCTCGCCTGCCCGCCTGTTCCGGATGGCGCGCTCCAAGGCCTATCTCTTCGGCGGCGTCGAGATTCGCTGGACCTGCGCAGCGTCGCTCTTGAAGCCCGAGGGCGACGTCGCCGCTGAAGCGGTGTTCCGCTTCCCCGGGGGCTTGCGCGACTATCTCGGCCGCGAGATCGAGGGCAAGGACCTCGTCGCCGAGCCGATCTTCTCGGGCAAGATCACCAGGGAAGGCAGCCACGGCTCGCTCGAATGGGCGGTGGCCTGGCTCGCGACCGGCGAGGACGGCTTCTCGTCGTCCTATTGCAACACGATCCCGACACCCGAGGGCGGCACGCATGAGCAGGGCCTGCGCATCGCTCTGCTGCGCGGCCTGCGCGACCATGCCGAGCGCATCGGCCAGTCCAAGCGCATGGCGCAGGTCACCTCCGACGACGTGATGGCGACCTGCGCCGCCATGCTCTCGGTCTTCATCCGCGAGCCGGAATTCCAGGGCCAGACCAAGGACAAGCTCGCGACGCTGGAAGCCTCCCGCATCGTCGAAGGCGCGGTGCGCGACGCCTTCGACCACTGGCTCGCGGCGGCGCCGCAGCAGGCGCTGCGACTGCTCGACTGGTCGGTCGACCGGGCCGAGGAGCGCCTGCGCCGGCGCCTCGAAAAGGAAGTCTCGCGCAAGACCGCGACGCGCAAGCTGCGCCTGCCCGGCAAGCTCGCCGATTGCTCGAATGCCGGCGCGGCCGGCTCCGAGCTCTTCATCGTCGAGGGCGACTCGGCCGGCGGCTCGGCCAAGCAGGCGCGCAATCGCTCGAACCAGGCGATCCTCCCCTTGCGCGGCAAGATCCTCAACGTCGCCAATGCGACGCGCGAGAAGCTCAATGCCAACCAGCAGCTCGCGGATCTCATCCTGGCGCTCGGCTGCGGCATCGGCACCCAGTTCCGCGAGGACGACCTTCGCTACGAGAAGGTCATCGTCATGACCGACGCCGATGTCGACGGCGCCCATATCGCCTCGCTGCTGGTCACCTTCTTCTGGCGCCAGATGCCGCGCCTGATCGAGAAGGGTCACCTCTATCTCGCCGTGCCGCCGCTCTACCGCCTCCAGCACGGCGGAAAAAGCATCTATGCCCGCAACGACGCGCACAAGGACGAGCTGATCGAGACCGTCTTCAAGGGCAAGAAGCCGGAGATCTCGCGCTTCAAGGGCCTGGGCGAAATGATGCCTGCCCAGCTCAAGGAGACCACGATGGACCCGGGCAAGCGCATTCTGCTCAAGGTCATGGTCGATCACGAGGCCAAGGAGGAGACCTCCGACACCGTCGAACGGCTGATGGGCAACAAGCCGGAAGCACGCTTCGTCTTCATCCAGGAACGTGCCGCCTTTGCCGGCGAGCTGATAGACCTGTGAGTGACGAGCCCTGCATCCTTGCAGGGCTGGGGTTCACACCCGGCGGGCTGCCCGAGCAGACATTTCCCGGCAGGGTTCGCGCATGTCGAACCCTCCCCACACCCCGGACCGCCATGACCGCCATCATCACGCCACCGCCCGGGACTGGCCGCTGAGCGCATGGGCGAGCCTGCTTCCCCTCCATCTCGACGCGACGGCGATCTGGCATCGCCGGTCGGGCAAGTATCCTGGGACGACATCCGGATCTTCAACGCCATCGCCGTCGGCGGGTCGATGGCCGTGGCAGCGGCGCGGCTAGGCCTGAGCGAGGCCACCATTGCGCGCCGGCTGAAAGGCTTCGAGACAGAACTGGGATTGCAGCTCTTCACCCGCGAGGCCAACCGGCTCGTGCCGACCGTCATCGGCATGGAGCTGGCGGCCGAGGCCGCCCTCGTCGAGGCCGCCGCCAGGCGCTTCGCCATCCGCGCCGATACCGCCCGCCCACAGGCCAATGCACCCGTCCGCATCACCGCCACGACGTCGATCAGCCTGCTCCTGACCATGAACGCAACCGCGATCTCGCAGGCGGCCGGCGGGGTCGAGATCGTCATCATCAGCACGCGCAACCGGCTCGACCTGGCGCGCGGCGAGGCCGATATCGCGCTGCGCATGACCCGGGTTCCGGGCGAGCCCGGCCATTACGCCCAGAAGGTGGGGCGGCTGATGCAGGCGCTCTACATTCGCCGCGATATCGATCCCGCGACCGCGCCGATCATCTCGGTCAACCGCGAAACCTCCTCGCGGATCGACGACCATATCATGGCCTATGCCGCGGGGCGGCCGATCGCGGCGCGCGTCGGCGATTCGGCCGCGCGCTACGAAAGCATCCGCTCGTCCGGGGCGCTGTCGATGGCGCCCTGCTTCATGGGCGATGCCGATCCGACCTTGCGCCGCCTCCAGCCGCCGCCCGAGCAGACCGGTGACGACATCTTCCTGGTCTCGCATGAGGTCTCGCGCCGCAGGCCGGGCGTCGCCGCCGTGCTGAGCGCCCTGCGCAAGCTGTTCAAGGAACAGCAGGCTCGCCTCATGGGCAGAACCGGCGAGAACGCGGGCGATCGCTAAAGTCGTCCGCAATCCGGCAAGACTTGGCTAACCATCCTTTTACTGCTGCGGGCGCATGCTGCCGCAAAGCTCGTGATGTCACGGGCCGTGGAGAGTGCGCCATGCGCCTGATCGAACTGTTCTGGAAGAACAATCGCGGCACCATCGCCGCCGATATCGCCAAGGCCGGCGCGGCCATCGCCTTCCTGTCGGTCATCGCCGCGAATTTCCTGTCGAGCCAGACCGCTCCGCTCGACAAGGAGCGCCTGGCCCAGGTCAGCCTCGCTGCCTCCAAGCGCGACCCGATGACCACGGGCTCGATCACCCGGGCGGCGGGCGAGACGAAGCTCGACCCCTGCGCCCTGCCGCGCTGACGGCCATCAGCCGAGCCAGCGCAGCAGCTCCTTCGTCACCGCTTCCGGCGCTTCCAGCGTCGACAGATGGCCGCAACCCGGCACGACCACGAGCCGCGCGGCGCTGCCGGCTAGACCGGCCATCTCCCGGGCTTCGGCGACAGGCGTGATCTCGTCCTCCTCTCCGACCAGGACAAGCGTCGGGATCGACAACTCCGCGAGCATCGGCCGCGAGTCCGGCCGTTGCATGATCGCCTTCTGCTGGCGCACGAAACCTTCGGCTCCGACCTCGTCGGCCATCCCGCGCACCAGCAGACGCAAGGGCTCGTCGGTCAGGCGCGCCGGCGCGACCAGTTTTTGCCAGAGCAGCGTCGTGACGTTGTCGAAAGCCCCCTTCTCCGCCAACGCGATCATCTGCTCGCGCGGCAGGTTGGTCTCGGGCGTCGCCGGCTTGGCGCTGGTGTCGAGCAGGGCCAGCCGCGTCACGCGTTCCGGCGCCTGCCTGAGCACCTCGAACGCCGCATAACCTCCCATCGACAGCCCGCAGAGCGCGAAACGCGGCGGCGCGGCCGCGAGCAGGCGCTTGACCATGGCGGAAAGCGTGTCGTCGCGGGCGTGATCGGCGACCAGGATGGGGCGTCCATCGGCAAGCGCGGGCCATTGCGGTGCATAGAGCGCGGCGTTGCAACTCAGGCCGGGAACGAGAACGAGCGGCTCCTTCATGAGGTTAAAGCAGTCCTTTCAAGGCTAGATGATTGACTTTGCCGCGTTTTCTTTGCATTCCACACGGGTCCGAAGGCGCGCAGGAACTGTCGTCGCGCCAACGCGGTGGTTGAGCAGGTCATCCCGCCGTGTTTCACCGACCCAGAAGAAGCACCATACGCGATGTCATTTGCCGAACTCGGCTTGAGTGAAAAGGTTCTGACGGCCGTCACGGCCGCAGGCTATAGCACGCCGACCCCCATCCAGGCCCAGGCCATTCCGCATGTCCTTGCTCGCAAGGACGTTCTGGGCATCGCCCAGACCGGCACGGGCAAGACCGCGGCCTTCACCTTGCCGATGCTGACCATCCTGGAAACCGGCCGCGCCCGGGCCCGGATGCCGCGCACCCTGATCCTGGAGCCGACCCGCGAGCTCGCGGCGCAGGTCGAGGAGAACTTCACCCGCTACGGCGTCAACCAGAAGCTCTCGGTCGCGCTCCTGATC